>SKRR01000050.1 GCA_007118345.1 Microthrixaceae bacterium
CCGCCGCCCTGTTGCGCCTTGTCCACGATCCCCTTGAACTTCTTCGAGACCTGCTGGAGCCGCTGGTCCCAGACGGCATTGACCTCGACGCCGTCGATCGCGCGGTGGTAGGTCACCAGGCTGTAGATCACCGCGAACGGCTCGTACGTCGCCGCCGTGATGAACCACGCGAGCACGACCACCGCGACGAGCACCACGACCTGGAACCAGCCTGCGTCGAAGGTGAGCAGCAGCAACACCGCCGGGATCCCCAGCAGGATGAGCAAGCCGATGAAGACTGCCCGGCCGAGCAGCCAGATCTTCACCGCGGCACCGAGGATCGGCTTGTACGACTGGGCGTAGAGGATCACGCCGTGCCGGGCGCTGCGCCACACGTTCGGTTCGTCCCGAGCGATCGCGTAGGACAGGATCGCCTCGTCCACGTAGGACGCCGCCCGGTTGACGACGGTGGCCACGATGCGGGCGATCTTGCTGACCCCGTCGCCCAGCGGGAGCCGGTCCGCGAGGTTCACGAAGCGACGGGTGAAGGTCTTGACGACGCCGTCCACCGCCCGATCCACAGCGAACAGGATGCTGACGTCGCCGAAACGCCGCTGGACCTCGGCGCGGCCGAACGCGACCTGGCCCTGCCCCTTCGGCAGCTCACCGTCGAACAACAGCGTGGTTGCCACCGCGATGTGGGCACCCTGGACGAGGTAGAGCAGGTACCGGCGCGCCAGCAGCAACAGGCCCCATGGACCGACGATCGCGATGATCCCGAAGACGAACGCGAGCACCTCGATGCGACTGGAGAAGAAGTAGGCCAACCCCCCGAAGATGGCCAACCAGATGGCGATCACCACGAAGAAGACCGTGTACACCGCCACGTTGAGCAGCAGGAACGGGGTCGTGCGACGCAGGAGACCGACGGCGACCCTGAACGGAGTGCGATCTTTCGTCATGGATCCTCCGGGGTGGGCATGCTGCCCATCGCTTGACTCGCGGCGACCCTAGTCAGTGCCCAGGTGCGCACCGGACAACGCAGCGACATCTCGGAGATCGAGCGCGTAGGGTCGCGGACCGAGACGTCGGATCCGGGGGGATCCGGCACGATGTCGGGGGGCGATGATGGACCGATTCAGGGGACGACGGAGGCGCGCAGGGCTGGTGGTCGGCGCTGCCACGCTGATGGTCGCGACGGCGGCGTGCGTGCCGCCACCGGCGCCCAACCCGCCGCTGGTGGTCACGACCACGGCCGACACCTTCGACGGCGTCTGCGACGACGACTGTTCGCTGCGCGACGCGATCGCCGAGCACAACACCCGCCCGCCGGGTCCGGGAGGCGTCGCGAACCGCATCTCGGTGCCAGCCGGTGAGTACGAACTGGCGCTCGACGAACCACTGCGGGTCGACCGGCCGCTCATCCTCAGCGGCGCCGGTGCGTCCACCGTGCTGGACCTGCGCGGCACCACGGCCGCCGCCGCGTTCGACGCGCACGCGACCACGGTGATCGACCGGATCCGGGTCGAGGGCGACCCGGCGAGCACGAACCGCCTCGTCACCTGCAGCGGCGACGTGGCGCGCACGGCGACGGTGCTCAACAGCACCACCGACGGGCTCGATGCGGTGATCGCCGGGTGCGACGCCGTGCTGGTGTCGACCACCGTGCGAGGCGCCAGCGCCGTGCACGACGTGCGCAGCCTGAACGCATCGGGCAGCACGCTGCCCTTCGACGGGCGGCAACTGCCGATGACCCGCTTCGGTGTCGTCTCGTCGATCCTGACCGGGCCGGCGCTGCCCGACGGCACGACCGCCGATGGCCTCGTGAACGTGCAGCCCAGGCCGGGGCTCACCATCCAGGCCGGCTTCAGCGGGTCCCGCGGCGACCGGGTCGGCGTCCAGCTCGGCGGCGGGGTCGACGGTTCGGTGCTCGCCACGTCGCTCAACTCCTCGTTCGGCCTCGACGGTGCCGACGGCCCGCTGCAGCTGAGCGTTGCCGGGGGCAGCAGGCTGCAGGTGACGGCATCGACCGTGCACGGCGGTGGTGACGGTGCCTTCGTCGCCGAGGGCGAGGTCGTCATCACGGGCTCGACCGTCGCCGGCGCCGACCGGGCGGTCGAGGTAGCCGAAGGAGGGGCGGTCACGCTCCGACGTTCGGTGCTGTCGTCCACCGGACCGGCGAGCTGCAATGCGCCGGTCACGTCGCTCGGCCACAACGCGATCGTCGGGGATGGCTGCGGTGAGCCGAACAGCACCGACCAGTCGTTCAGCGACGAGTCCGAGCTGCTGCTCGGTGAGCTGGACCGTCACGGCGGACCGACACCATCGCTCGCATTCCTGCCGGCACCCACCTCGCCGCTCGTCGACACGATCCCGGTCGGCGGGTTCTACGACCCCGACTGCCCCTTCGACGCAGCGCAGGACACCGGCCGCAGCTTGGATCAGCGCGGCGTGCTGCGACCCGTGGGCGCCGGGTGCGACGTGGGTGCGGTCGAGCTCACGCTCCTCGAACGCGAGGCGTGAGGCGCGAGGCGCGAAGCGCGAGGCGTCAGCTCACCCGGTGTCGCCGTCCCGGTTGCGTCGGGACTCGACTCCACGGTCGATCCGTTCGGCGAGCTGGTCGAGCGACGAGCTGAGCGCCTCGACGAATCCGCCCGCCGCGGAGCGCGCTGCGCGGTGGACGTCCTCGTCGTTGACGGTGGCGGTGATCGAGTCGGCCAGTTGGTCGAGCGAGGCCTTCAACCCGTCGACGGCCTCACGGACCTCCTCCTGTGCGGACTCACCGGCGTCATGGCCCTCCTGACGGGTCGTGGACCATCGGTCCTGCAGCGTCCGGCCGAGTGCTGAGAACCGCTGCCCCACCTCGTCCCAGTTCGATGCTGCGTCGTTCGATGATTCGTCTGCCATGGCGACCACCTCCGGGCTCCGACCGTACTCTCCGTTCCGCCGACCGGCCGAGGGGCGATGACGACCGGCCAGCGGAACAGAGGATCTTGGAGGTCCGGAGCTTCAGCTCCGGTCCTCGACGGTGAATCGGAGCGTGTAGCTCTGGAAGAACCCGACGAACCACGACGCCGAGCCACGCACCGACGTCGACGTGGGAGTGGTCAGGGGCGCGAGCAGCACCTCGGTCGTGACCGACCGCATCCCGGGCGCCGAGGCGTCGCGGACCCTGATCTGTCCGCTGTGGGCGTTGAAGACGAGGAACCGGTTCAATGCGAACCGCACGTCGGCGGTGCCCGACTGGGCACCGGGGTACGAACCGGACCCCGTGACCCGGCTGACACCGAAGATGTCGCGATCGATGCGAAGGTCGCCGGCGGTGAGGGCCGTGTCGACGTCGTAGGCCAGCGCCCCGGTGAAGCGCAGCTGCACCCGATCGGGGAGCTCGGGGGGCGCCTCCACCACCACCTGGGCGGACGCGGTGGCCGTCGCGCCGTCGTCATCGGTGACGACGAGGGTCACGGTGTAGACGCCCGGCGTCTCGTAGGTGGTCGACGCCGTGATGCCGCTCGCCGAGTCGCCGTTGCCGAAGTCCCAGTCGTGGGCGACGACCTCGCCGTCGGGGTCCGAGGACCCCGAGCCGTCGAACTGCACCGTCAGCGGCGCGGTCCCCGATTCCGGGTCGAGCGCGATGACCGCGAGCGGGCTGATGTTCTCGCCCGGTTCGCCAAGGACGTTGATGGTCACGGTCGTGGGGGCGGAACGTCCGGTGAGCTCCGAGACCGCCCGATAGGTGAAGGTGGCGGTTCCGACGAACCCCTGGGGTGGGGTGTAGGTGAAGCCGCCGTCCTCGGACAGCTCGAGCGTTCCGACATCCACGCCGGTCTCGAGTTCGGCGACGAGCTCGTCGTCGTCGACCGAGGTGTCGTTGCCGAGCACACCCGGCGCCTCGACGACGAGCACCGTGTCCTTGTCCACGGAGTACTCGTCGGGCTCACCGACCGGCGAAGCGATCCCCGGCAGCGGTGTGAGGGGGTGAATCATGCGGCGACTGCCGTCGGCGAACAGGGTCGAGATGCCGACCCACTCGGCGTTGTTCACACCGTCCTCGGTCAGCTCGAGCTGGCTCGCGCCACCGTCGCTGGTGACGCCAGCGGTCTCGGCGCCGAACGCGACGTCGGGCTGCAGACCGTTGGGGGTCTCGGCGTTGCGGGTCGTGTAGGCCTCGTAGCCGACCGCGTCGGGGATCGGGTCGAACCACACGGTGCCGCCACCGATGCGCTTCTCGGCGGAGATGTCGGGCCGCGTCGTCGGCGACGGCTGGGTGATGATCTCGGTCAACAGGTCGACGTTGCCGGCGGTCTTGCGGACGAAGGAGCGCTGGAGGTCGAGCTCACCGCCGGGGATCCAGGGCATCAGGACGTACTGGTCGGTCCAGAACGTGTCGCCCGGCTGGACTGCGGCGGTGGCGTACTCCATCTGCTGGCGCGGCTGGTAGATGAACCCGACCCGTCCCTCCTCGAGCAGCTCGACCGAGGGGTTGTAGACCGGCACGTCGGCGACGTTGCGCAGCCCGACCCGCACCCGGTACGGCGCGTACTGGGTGAGGAACTGGTCGGCCTGCACGACCATCTCGATCGCCGAGCCGCCCCAGACCTTGAGCGGCTCCTCGGTCTCGGCGAACAGCGCCACCGAACGGCCGAACGGTTCGAGGGTGCCCGAGTAGCTTGCGGCAAGGTCGTAGTCGCCCTCGAGGTCGCCACGCAGGATCCACGTCGTCTGCGACGTGCCACCACCGTCGATCGTGCCGACCTCCTGGGTGGCGGACTGCTCCTGCGCGGTCGGCGCCAACGAGAGACCGCTCGGCACCGTCAGCGTCGCCGATCCCTCCTCGAGGGTGACCCCCGACGGCGCCAGGTTCGCCACCAGGAACTTCACCTCGAAGAACTCCTTGAGGAACTTCGCCGTGCCCGGAATGACGAGGTAGTTGATCGAAGGTGCCTCCGGGGTCCCCCCAACCCCGGGAATGATCCTCACCGCCGGGCAGGCGTTGGAGCCCGAACATGTGGTGACCGGCGTCCCGACGAAGCTGCCACCACCGCTGCCACCACCGCTGGCGAAGCCGCTCGAGGTGAACGTCGTCGGCTCCGCGCACGACGGATCGCAGAAGAACAGAACGATCTCGAACTCGAAGATGTTCTGGTTGTCCGGGTCGTTCGGGTCGATGCCGAGGTCGATGACCTCCTCGAAGGTCAACGGCCGGGACTCCACGCTCGCCACACCGATCTCACCGACGAGCAGATTGACGTCGAGGTCGCCACGGCCGTCGACCACCGTCGCGGTCGCGGTCGTCGGCCGCTTCCCGTCGGCGAACGCATAGACCTGCACCTCACCGTCGTCGAGCCCGGTCAGACGCGCCACGCCGTCGGTGTCGGTCAGTGCAGCAATGCGGGTCCCGTCGCTGGTGATGACCAGCACGTCGGCACCCGCAACCGGTGCCCCCTCGGAGCGAACCGTGACAAACAGTCCCGAGTCGACCGGCGGTGCGACCACCCGCACGATGGCCTCGTCGCTCGCCGTCGCCCCGCCGGCACCCACGGTCAAGCGAACGGTGTACTCCCCCGGCGCCGTGTAGGTGTGGGTGGGGCGCAGCTCGGTCGACGTGGTGCCGTCGCCGAAGTCCCACTGGTAGCTCTCGATGCCGAGCGGCGGCCGGGAGTTCCCACCGTCGAAGTCGACCGGCTCACTGGGTTCAACGAGCCGGTCGTCGCCGGCATCCGCGCTGAGTGGCTCGTCGAGCACCGCGGTGACCGCAACGGTGCGCACCGCCGAGGCGGCGCCGTCGCTGACGGTCAGACGCGCCGTGAACCGGCCGACCCGCTGGTAGGTGTGCTCGACGGTGGCCGGCGGCATGCCGGTGCCCGTCAACGGCTCGGTGGCGTCGCCGAAGTCGAGGGTCCAGGTGAGCTCGTCGCCGTCGGGGTCCGAGGCGCCGGTCGTGATCGTGACCGGAAGCGGCACCGGCCCCTGCGTCGGCGTCACCTCGAGGTTGGCCGTGGGCGGGGTGTTGGGCTGCTCATCGGTCACCGTCCAGGTCCAGCTGGCCGGTGTCGGGTCGGGCGTGCCGAACGAGTCGATGGCGGCGACGGTGAAGGTGTGTTCGCCGACGGCGAGGTCCTCGATGGTCCACGGTGACGTGCAGGGCTCCGCCGGGCCGCCGTCGAGGGTGCACTCGAAGGTGGCGGGCCGGTCGGCGGTGAACTCGAACACCGCAGTCGAGCTGTTCGACGTCGCCGGCGGGCGGGAGGTGATCGTCGTCACCGGTGCTTCGGTGCCGACCACGAAGGGCACCGTCGTCACCGGGCCGAACGTTCCCCCGGCTGAACGGGCCTGGACCCGCAGGACATGGGATCCATCACCGAGGTCGGTGCGCACCGCCGAGTCGGCGCTGGCGCACGGCAGTCCGCTGAGATCCTCGTCGGGTCCGTCCCATTCGAAGCGGTAGCAGTCGGCGCCGGGAGCGGACCACGAGATGGCGGCCACGCCGGTGGGCAGCGGCAGCCGGGGACGGGACCACGCGGTGACCAAGGGACCGTCGACGACGGTGAACCGGCGTTCGATCACCGGACCGAACGTCCCACCCGTCGACTGGGCCTGCAGCCGCAACACGTGCTCACCATCAGCCAGATTGAACTGCTCACTCGAACGCTGCGACGTGCAGCTCACATTGCCCAGATCAGCATCCGGACCGTCCCACTCGAACCGCACACACGCCGCACCCGGAGCGAACCACGACGCCGCCACCCACGACGACGAAATCGTCGACCCCTCCGCCGGACCCGACACCACCGCCAGGTCCGACAACGCGGAGGACGCGACGGTGAACGTGGTGGGCACCCACGCCGAGAACTCAGTTCCGCGCCTGGCCTGCACCTCCAAGGTGTACTCACCCGCCGCCAACACACCACTGGTCCACGTGCCCTGCTGACCGAACCCGCACACAGAACCCGACGTCGAGGTGGAGTTCACCCGACACCGAAAACTCGTCGCACCCGGCGCCGCGAACGTCGCCGCCACCTCATTGCCCGCAACCACACCCTCCGGCCGATCCACCCACTGCACGTAGAGGTCCGTACTGACGGTCCACCCGTGGGTGGCGACATCTCCCGGTGTGCCACCGGACAGGGCGCGCACCTCGAAGGTCTGGTCGCCGTCGGCGAGGCCGCTCACCTCGTGGTAGGCCGCAGCGCCCCCGGTGCAGCTGCCGAACGCTGGCGCAGCAATGCCGCTGGCGTAGACGCGGCACTCGTAGGTGTCGGCCCCCTCGGCGAAGAACGTGAACGACGCCGTGCCGGTCCCGGTCACGGCCTCGGGTGAGCCGGTGATCACCGGCTCGGCGATGGACGCTGACGAGGCCGTCGCCGGCACCACCGCCGCAACCGCCGCGAGCGCCAACGCGCACACCAACCAAACCCTCTTCGAACGCCGTGCGCCCAGCTTCCTCATGCCCAGCTCCCTCTCCCGATCCCGATCGCCGTCGGACGGTTGCCAGCCTTCGGCACCACCAAGGCCGGGGCATCCCCAATTCCTGCCAACTTTCCTCCGGTCCGGCCGTTGACCCGACCGCTGCGTCGGGTGAAAGTGACCGTGTGCTGTGCTGGGCGCCGTGGTTGTTCGTGTGCACCGATCCGCTTGCCGTGGCCGCGCTGGCGGTCGAGCTCAGCGCGGCCGGGTGGGCCGTGAGGAGCGGATCCACCGGCGCGCAGGTCACCCCCGTCATCGGCTGCTCCGACCATGTCGGACCCGGCCCGGCCCCGGTCGCCGTCGTGGTCGATCCGGTCGACGCCGAGCGATGCGCCGAGGTCATCGACCTGCTTGTGCGGTCGTCGTCGGTGGTGGCACACGTGCCCGACCGGGCGGTGGCGATCGACCTCTACGACCAGGGCAGCCGGCTGGCTCGTGCCGAGTGGTACGACGAGCACCAGCGGCCCGTGTGCGACTCACTCGACGGGACCCAGGTGGGTCTCCTGCTCGCTCTCGTTCGGGGCGACACGGTGGAACAGGCGTCGCAGCGGTGCCACCTGAGCCAACGCACCGCTGCGCGTCGCCTGGCCGATGCACGACGCGTGCTCGGGGCCCGCACGAACGGCGAGGCCGCCCTGGCCCTCGAGCACCGGATCGCACGACGACGACCGGGCACACCCGACGAGTCCGTTCCGGGTCAGCCCCAGCCGGGCTGACGGCCCGGCCAGCGCGTCAGACCGACGCGAGTCCGACCATCGCTGCCGCCTCGACCCGCCCGCGTGCACCGAGCTTGCGGACCGCCGAGCGGATGTGGCTGTCGACCGTTCCGGAGGAGATGCCGAGGCGCCGAGCGATCTCCGCGCTCGAACACCCCTCGGACACCAACGCGAGCACCTCCGACTCCCGCGGGGACACCAACCCAGTGTCGCCTCGCTGCACTCCCGGGTCGTTCGGTCGGACCCCTGCGAGCCGCAGGGAAGCGGTCAGCCTGGGACGCAGCGCCGGACAGCCGCTGGCGTCGAGCTCGTCGTCCACGGCGCGCAGCAGCTCGACGGCCATGTCGTGTCGGCGGGCCAGGGCGTGGGCATGGCCGGCTCCCCATCGCGCACGGAGGTTGCACCGCCACAGGATCGGGCGCCACGACTCGGCGGCCTGCAGGAACCGCTCCGCCGCTGCGTCGTGCTCACCGGCGGCGAGCAGGTCGATCGCGCCGGCCTCCAGCTCGGCGCAGTCGAGCATCCCTCCTCTCGGCGACGGTGCAGTGAGTGGCACGCCGGCCTCGAACTCGGCCCACCGCCACACCACCTGGGTGCCCGCCAGCGTGGGGTACCCCTCGGGCACACGCTCGGTCACCCACCGCCCGATCCGGATGGTCTCGTCGAGGTCGCCGATGATCCATGCCCGTTGGGCGATTCCCCAGGCGACCGAGCCCTGTGACAGGGGCGGGAGCCCCTCGAGTCGGTCGTCGGCAGTCCAGGAACGCAGCACCTCGGCGCTTCGCTCGACCGCGCCCCGGTCGGCCAGCAGGGTCGCGAGCGTCGCAGTCGCGATCGCCCTGGTCTCGAGCCGCACGGGTGCAGTTCGCATCGACGAGAGCCAGGAGATCGCCTCCTCCTGGTCGAACCCGTCGTAGTAGCGGCTGAACACGTCGAGGGTCTTGAACTCCGCCGACCAACTCACCTCGCCCAGCTCGTCGGCCCGGTCGATGCACTCGCGTGCGAGCTCCCGGGCCGGCTCGTGGTGACCGAAGGCGGTCCGGATCATCACGAGGTTGCGGCTGGCCTCGAACTCGGCGGCCGGGTCCTGGTCGCGACGCGCCTCGGCCCGGGCCACCTCGAGCCAGTCGACGGCGCCCTCCACCGACGCAGCGGAGAAGACCCGGGCCCCGTCGACCCAACTGTCGACCAGCGCCGACAGCGTCTCGGCCCAGAAACGCAGCGGACCGGTTGCAGCCTCGAGCAGCTGCCGGTGGCGTGCGACGAGGCCCGTCGCACGCTCGCGGTCACCGACACCGACCGCGGCCCTCACCGCCTCGACCGCCGCTGCGCGGCGGTCGGCGTCGAGCAACTCCAGGTCACCGAGCCCGTCGATCAGCTCGGCGGCAACCTCGTGGCGGGCCATCTCGTTGGCCGCTGCCGCAGCGCCGACCACCAGCTCGACGTGGTCCCGGTCATCGGGGGCAGGCTCGCCCCGGCGGCGCAGCTCGGTCGATGCCAGCGCGGCGACCCGCAGCGCGGCACCCTGTTCCGCCCTCGTGGCCGGTCCATCGGCCACGAGCAGCGCCGTACCGAGGGCCGAGGCGGCGTCGCCCACGTGCAGCAATGCCTCGGCCCGCAGCGTGCCCCCGACATCAGTGGAGGTCGCGAGGTGGGCCCACGCGGCGAGCTCCTGTTCACCGTCGAGCGAGAGCACCTGGGGATCGCCGTAGAGCGAGTGGACCAGGTCGACCCGCCCCTCGTTACGTCGGACCAGACCCTGCTCGACCAGCACGTCGACCAGGTGCAACCCCTCCTCCCGCACGGGCGCCGGGGCGACGGCGAGGACCCCGAGGGTGGTCCGCGCAGCTGCCGGGAGGCGCGCGATGAGGGCCCTGATGGCCAGTGCACCAGGGACGACCTCACCGGGCACGCGGTCGACCGAAGCCGCCAGCGTCGTGGCGACCAGCGGGACGCCGCAGGCGGCACGGACGACAGCACGCCGCTCTCCGGGCAGCAGGTCGGGCCGCAGCTCCGCGACGAGCTCGTCGATCGCAGCGTCGTCGAGTGGCGCGAGACGAACCTCCTCGACCGCGAACGAGCCGAGTCGCTCCAGCAAGCGAGCAGCATTGCGGGTGCCCGACTGGACCGTCACGACCACGCCGAGGTGGCCGTCGATCCGCTCGAGCACCTCGATCGTGCCGTCGTCCGCCCACTGCAGATCCTCGAGGACGAGGACCTGCTCGGACGTGAGCGCGGTGCGGACCAGCGCCGCCACCTCGCTGGACTCGATTCCCGCCAGCGAGCGACCGAGGGCTTGCGCGAGTGGATGGTGCGACCGATCCGCCAGGGCGGGCAGCGCGTTCCCGACCAGCGCGTCACGACGGGCCACCACCTCACGCACGAGGTGGGTCGTGCCGATTCCCGGCGCGCCCGTGACCACGACGGTCGACCGCTGGTCGACCGCTTCCAGCAGACGCTCGAGTTCCCCGGCCCTTCCCGCCAGCACGGATCAAGGGTAGGCGAGCTCCACCCGGAACCGCCCGTCGCCGGCGGCCCACATCGGGAAGTTCGTGCCCCACAGGTTCGCGTGCAAGCACAGGTGCCATCCCCCGGCGAGATCCGCCCCGGAGCCACCCCACTCGAGGAGGCGAGGGGCGCCCGGCGCGACGAGTCCCGTGTCGATCGGCACCAGGTCGACCCCGTCGGGGTGCGACACGCGGTCGACGACGTGCAGGTCGCGTCCCGCGTCGTCGACCACGTCGGTGGGATCGACCCACTCCCCCAGCTTCTCCATACGCCACGCCGACGGATCACCGACGAGCGGGGCGAACGACCACCACACCGCACGGGGCCATCGTGAGGCGATGGCCCCGCTCCAGCGGAGCTCGAGCCGGAGCTTTCCGACCTCCTCGGACGAGACGACCATCGTGACGTCGCCGGGCCAGGCCTCGGGGCGGGGATCCGGCGGGTCGAGACCGATCACCGCGCGGTCACCCGCCGGGGCAGCCCACACGGTGGCCCCCTCGGGCACCAGCGTCTCGGACCGTGCAGCAGTGTGCTCGAGCCCGGGCTTGGTGTTGTCCCA
>SKRR01000230.1 GCA_007118345.1 Microthrixaceae bacterium
CAGGGGTGCGCTCGCCGTGGCGCACCTCGTCGAGCCGATCGTTGCGTCGCTCGAGGCGAACGGGCTCACGCGCCTCAACGACGAGGTCGAGGTGCCGCTGATCCGCGTGTTGGCCCACATGGAGCACCTCGGCGTTGGTGTCGACGTCGACGTGCTGAAGGGGCTGAACGCCTCGCTGACGGCCGAGGCGGAGGCGGAGCGCGCAGCCGTCGTGGAGGCCGCCGGCGAGGAGCTCAACGTCAACTCGACCCAGCAGATGCGACGGATCCTCTTCGACAAGCTCGGTCTGACGCCGGGCAAGAAGACCAAGACCGGGTACTCGACCGACCAGGCGACACTCGAGAAGCTCCGCGGTGAACACCCGATCATCGAGCACCTGCTGCGCTACCGCGAGGTCGAGAAGCTCCGTTCCACCTACGGCGAGGGGCTCCTCCAGGAAGTCGCGGCGGACGGGCGGATCCACGCGACGTTCAACCAGACCGTTGCACGGACCGGGCGTCTGTCCTCCGACGCACCGAACCTGCACAACATCCCGGTGCGTTCCGAGGAGGGCCGTCGGTTCCGCGAGGCCTTCGTCCCCGCCGATGGCTTCGAGTTCCTGGTGGCGGACTACAACCAGATCGAGCTCCGGGTCATCGCACACCTGGCCGAGGATCCCGGGCTGATCGAGGCGTTCACCACCGGCGAGGACATCCACGCCACGACCGCGGCACGGATCTTCGGGGTCGAACCCTCGGAGGTGACCACGGCGCAGCGCTCGAAGTCGAAGATGGTGTCCTACGGACTGGCCTACGGGATGGAGGCCTACGGGTTGGGGCAGCGGCTGGGAATCCCGACCTCGGAGGCACAGGGGATCCTCGACGCCTACTTCGCGGCGTTCCCGTCGGTGCGAGCCTTCATGGAGGACACCGTCGAGCGGGCACGCGAGCGTGGGTACACCGAGACGGTGTTCGGGCGGCGCCGACGCATCCCCGAGCTGTCGTCGGGTCAGCGCAACATCCGGATGGCCGGGGAGCGCCAGGCGATGAACGCACCGATCCAGGGGCTCGCCGCCGACATCTTCAAGGTGGCACTCGTGCGCCTCGACCATCTGCTCTCCGAGCGGTCCCTGACGAGCCGCCTGGTCCTGCAGGTCCACGACGAGGTCATCCTCGAGGTGCCGCCCGGGGAGCGTGACGACGCCGACGTCGCCGTGCTCGAGGCGATGTCGGGCGCGTTCGACCTGCGTGTCCCGCTCGAGGTGAACCTCGCCCACGGCGATTCGTGGGCGGCGGCCAAGGGCTGACGGTGTCGATCCCGCCGCCGGACCGTCACTGGTTCGAAGACGTCGCCGACCACCTCGGCCCGGCCTACCTGCGCTACTCCTTCACGATGGGCACCGCTCAGGAGGTGGCCTTCCTGGTCGAGGTCCTGGCGCTCGAGCCGGGGATGACCGTGCTCGATGTGGGTTGTGGCCCCGGTCGGCACGCGGTGGCGCTCGCCGAGGCGGGGATCTCGGTGGTCGCGGTGGATATCAGCGATCGGTTCCTCGAGGTCGGTGAGGACGTCGCCGTGCGTCGAGGGGTCAGTCATCTGATCGAGTGGCACCGCCTCGATGCCAGGGCCATGGTCGGCGATGCCAGGGTCGACGGTCGCGGCGTGGACGCTGCAGTTTCGTTGTGTCAGGGCGCGTTCGGGCTCGGTGGACCCCCCGTCCAGGACGACCCTCAGAACCTCGTCGTGGACACCGCCGTGCTGGCCGGTGTTCGCGCCGCGCTGCGTCCGGGGGGTCGCGCCGCGGTCTCAGCCTTCTCGTCGTACTTCCAGGTGCGGTGGCTCGAGTCCCAGGACGCCTTCGACGCGGCCAGTGGGGTCAACCACGAGCACACCGAACTGCGCGACGAGGTGGGCACGGTGGCGCCGGCGGAGCTGTGGACCACCTGTTACACGCCCCGTGAGCTGCGGTTGGTCGCCGAGCGCGCGGACCTGGAGGTCGACCACGTCTGGTCGGTCACCCCGGGGGACTACGCCCGGGTCGAACCCACCGTCGACACCCCCGAGTTCCTCCTCCTCGCCCACCGGCCCCGCTGAGGCCCGCCGGGTTCCGGGGCTCGCCACGCTGACGCGGGTCGGCTGCGGCACTTTCGGCAGGGGCGGCGGGGGAGTACCCTCGGTCACCCGTACGCGCACCGTGCGCGCCCGGATCCCTGTCCCTCGAGCATCGAAGAGTCCCTACGTGTCCGACACCTCCACCACCACCGCCGAGGCCCAGCCGCAGGATGCTGCGGTCGCAACCATGGGCGAAGAAGAGTACGTCCCCCGCCAGATCACCCTCGACGACCTCGGCGACGTCAGTCTCGACGACGCCTACGCCGCGAGCATGGTCGACGTCGAGGACGGACAGCTCGTGTCCGGGACGGTGGTGAAGGTCGACCGCGACGAGGTGCTGCTCGACATCGGCTACAAGTCCGAAGGCGTCATCCCCAACCGGGAGCTCTCGATCCGCAACGAGGTCGACCCGAACGAGGTCGTCTCGATCGGCGAAGAGGTCGAGGCCCTCGTCCTCCAGAAGGAGGACAAGGAGGGGCGCCTAGTCCTGTCCAAGAAGCGGGCGCAGTACGAGCGCGCCTGGGGCAAGATCGAGGAGATCAAGGAGAACGAGGGCGTCGTCTCGGGCCCGGTCATCGAGGTCGTCAAGGGCGGCCTGATCCTCGACATCGGGCTGCGTGGGTTCCTCCCCGCGTCGCTCGTCGAGCTGCGGCGGGTCCGCGACCTGCAGCCGTACGTCGGCAAGTCCCTCGAGGCGAAGATCATCGAGTTGGACAAGAACCGCAACAACGTCGTGCTGAGCCGCCGTGCGTGGCTCGAGGAGACCCAGAAGGAACAGCGCGAGGACTTCCTCGCCAACCTCAAGCCCGGCGAGCGGCGCAAGGGTGTCGTGTCGAGCGTCGTCAACTTCGGCGCCTTCGTCGACCTCGGCGGCATGGACGG
>SKRR01000185.1 GCA_007118345.1 Microthrixaceae bacterium
CAGCTCACCGCTCCGCGGTCTGCCACGGCCAGGTTGCCCTTCACGGTCACGGTCGACTTCGACGACCCCGGGGTGCTCGACACCCACCGGGCCGTCATCGACTGGGGCGACGGCGCGACGACGGAACTCGATGCGGTGACCTCGCCGATCACCGTGCCCCATTCCTACTCGACGCAAGGTCGTCGGACGATCAGCGTCCTGGTGATCGACAACGCCGGAGGGATCGGCTGCGCTGGTGCCGAGATCAACGTTCGGGGGATCGGTCTGTTCGCCTCCCGTCCCCCGACGGCTGGCCCTCCACCGACAGCTGGTCGACCACCGACGGCTGGTCGACCCCAATCATCCGTGGGACTGCCCCCACAGGCGCCGGTGCCCCCTCCGTTCGAGCCTCTCGACTGCTCGACGCTACAGCTGCCGTGAGGCCCCGTCAGGTCGACCTCATCACCTGCTATCCCGGCCCGACCGTCGGTGGGTAGCGCCCGCTTTCGATCTCAGCCGCCAGCCGGGGCGAGATGGCCACGACGGGCCCCTCCCGTACCTCTTCGAGCAAGATGTCCGCTCGTCGCCGGTCATCGGGACGATCGCGGCGCACGAGCGCCCCGGCGAGTCCTACCCGAGCGTGGTCGAGCCACAGCAGCGCGCCACTCGGCTGCGTGAGCTCGATCGCACGCTCGTAGTCGGCGATCGCGCCGTCGAGGTCGCCAAGCACCGCGCGGAGGTCGGCACGAAGTTGTGGGGCGAAGCCGAACAGCATCGTCCCGAGTCCGGTGGAGAGGACGGCCTCTCCCATCCGTTCGAGGTGGGCCAGGCACCAGCTCGCCAGCTCCTCGTCGTCCCGCGCCGCAGCGACCCTCGAGGCGATGGCGACGAACGGTGGCAGCGTCGCTCCGTCGGGGACCTGATGAGCGAAGGTGCTCGGTGACGGGCGAGCCGGATCGGCCAGGGCCAACATGGCCAGGTACGTGGAGGCGTGCGGCGAGCCTGGCACCGCCTGCGCCTCGAGATCGGGGAGCAACTCGGGGAGTCGACCGAGCTCGTACAGCAGCAGGGAGCGCTGTCCGGTCACGGCGCGGGAGGTGTTGAGCGTGCGGAGGCGAACTCCCGCGGCCGCGGTGTCGGCGATCAGTGTCTCGGCGCGGTCGAGCTGTGCGCGTGCGATCGCGTGCATCCCTCGACAGATGCTGACGCGCACGATGGCGAAGGGGAACATGGCAGCTCGCCCTGCGGCGAGCAGGGGCGCGAGCAACTGATCGACACCCTCGAGGTCGCCCCGCGCGTACCGCGCACGCATGAGGGCGTGCGCGGTCACCACGGCGAGTGCTGGATCATCCGACGAACGAGCCAGCTCCAGCGCCTCGAGAGCGTTCGCTTCCACGTCGTCCGGTGCGCCGCCAGTCGCAGCAGCGACGATGCAGCGGGTCGCAGCGAGGACTGCCGCCGTTCGATCGGTGCCTTGGGTCTCGTTGATCTCGACTGCTGCGGCCAAGAGCGCCTCGCCGGCGCTGGAGCCGGAGCTGACGCCGACCATTGCAGCGGCCGCGCACAACAGGTCGACGCGCTCGGGGGCGGCGGACGGGAGCAGCTCGAGGGGCTCCATCAGCTCGGTGAACCCCGCCTCGAGATCGCCCGGTGCGCCGTGACCGAAGCCAGCGACCGCGATCTTCGCGAGCAGCGGTCCGTCGCGGAGCTCGCGCGCCAGTCGACGCGCCCGGCCCATGACCGGGAGCGGATCGGCGGCTCCCGACATCGACGCGTGACGGGCACGTGCGAGCAGACTCTCGGCCAGGGAGCGACGATCAGCTGCCTGCGTCGCTGCGCTCTCGGCAGCGTCGATCAGTCCGAGGGCCTCGGCGAATGCGCCAGCTCGGATCAGCGACGTCGCCGCTCTGATCTGTCCCTCGATGTCGGGTCTGATCGTGGTCGCGATCGCCAATGGGGTCAGGAGCAGCGATGGGTCGTGGACGAGGATCTGGTGTTCGAGGTCATCCAGTGACGGGCCGAGATCGAGTCCCACGTCGATGAGGGCGCGTCGGGCGTCGCGTATCACCGCGAGCGCATCGGCCTGACGTTGCGACCGGTACAGCGTCGTGGCGAGCAACTCCACCCGGTACTCGCGGAGCGGCTGCTGCTCGAGCGCGGTCACGATGTCGGGGACGAGCCGAGCAGGATCCTCCACGAGAGATCGGAGCTCGAGGCGTTCGTCGATCGCCTGCTCGCGGAGCTCGTCGAGGCTGAGTGCCACGGTCTCGACCCAGGGGTGCTTCTCGATGCCCTCGTAGGCGCGCCCCCGCCACATGCCGAGTGCCTCGTCATAGGCCGAGATGCGTTGCGGGATCCTGGCAGATCGATCACGGCCGTGGGCAATCAGGTCGTCGAAGCGATCCGCGTCGAGCCTGGCGTCGGCGAGGAGGTATCCGCCGTTGCGGCGAACGACGACACCGTCGCCCAGTTTCCGGCGGATCCGGGTGAGGTTGACCCGCACCGCACCCTCGTCGATGTCGGCATCCCAGATGTCGGTCTGCAGCCGCGCGGCGGTGACCGGCGTGGTGCCCGCCGTTGCGAGGCGGAGCAGGATCAGGAGCGGACGACCGCGAAGATCCACGAACGCCTCGTCGACGTAGACGCGTGGTGCGCCCAGGACCTGGACGGAAAGTCCACCCACGGCCACAGGATGGTAGTGCAGGGTCTTCGCTGGCTGTGCCGGACGTCACGTCAGTCGGCCGAGGGTGTCCCGTCGGCCACGTCGATCTCCGGAGCGATCACCTCGTCGGGGCGACGGATCTCGGCGTCGATCAGGGCCCAGGCGTCGTCGTCCTCGTAGCCGAGCGCCCACAGGGCCACACCGCCGAAGCGTGCCTGCCGGGCGATCTCGATTCGCTCGACCGCGCCGTCGCCGTCCACGTAGTGCACCTGGCGCAGCTGGGTGCACGAGCTGACGCCGTCGTCGAAATCGAGCTCGTAGG
>SKRR01000347.1 GCA_007118345.1 Microthrixaceae bacterium
CGCCGCCCGAACACAACTCGACGCCGCGGCCAACGCGATCGGCGACCTCGACCTCCCCGACAACCAGCAACGCCTCACCGAACTCACCGGCCGACTCGACAACTGACCACGCCGTCAGATTCGCGCCTGCAACGGCGCCCCGCGCAGCTCGGCCTCTGCAGACAGCCGCTCACACTGGTCGCACGTCCAGCGCTGCGACATGAGACCGCTGCCTGAAGGACCTTCAGCACTCCAGGTCACGCCCTGCCCCATAGGTGCGGTAGGCCCGCCCCTGCCGCACGCTCGCAGCCGATAGCGATCGTGGCGCCGGACACCGCGCCCGCTGTGGTGTCTGCCCTGACGACCGGCGTCATTCGTGACTGCTGGGATGCGTTCGACGACGCCCGCATCATGCTGTGGTCTGACAACGTCCGTCAGAGCAGCTGGGACGCCAGCGTGTCGCAGACCCAGCGACCGAAGCGGTCCGGTGCCCAGCCGCAGTCGATGACGAACAACTGGAAGACCTCCTCGTTGAGTAGGCCGTAGACCACGGCCGCCGCGTCGTCGAGCTCGAGCCCGGGCCGCAGGTGACCGGCACGGTGGAGCCGAGCCACCAGCTCGCGCTGCACTTCACCCCGCTCGCGCCGGTTGGTGTCGAGGAGATCGGCGACGTCCGGATCGGACGCGGCCCGCCGGATGACTTCGTACACCGGCACGGTCCGGGCCACGATTTCCAGGGCGCCGTCCACGAGCGCTCGGAGAGCGTCGGCCGGCTCGGGTTGTTCGGCCAGGGATGCGGCCCACGGCCGCTCGAGGGGCGGCACCGGTTCGTGATCGCCGGCGACCGTCGCCCCGAGCACCGCCTCGAGAACCCGTCGTTTGTTCCCGAACGAGTAGTAGATCGTCTGCACGGAGATCTCGGCCCGCTGGGCGACGTCTTCGAGGGTGGTGGCGACATAGCCCTGCTCGACGAACAGGACCGCGGCGGCCTCCACGATGCGCCGCCGGGTCCGCCGCGACCGCTCACTCCGACCGTCGACCTTCACTGCCGTCCGACCTTCACTGCCGTCACGCTCCTTCGGTCCCTTGACGACCGCAGCTTATCTGAGTATAACTCTAAAGACTAACTACAAATACTTTTCAGACCTCAGGAGGCGACCACATGGTCGACACGACCCAACTGGCCGGCGATGCCACGAGCACCGACCGCCCGACGCTCACCGGCATCCAGCACGTGGGCCTCACCGTCAGCGACGTGGAGGCGAGCGAAGCCTGGTACGGCCGGGTGCTCGGCCTGCAGCGGGCCTTCGTGGAACCCCACAACCAGAGTGACGACGGCGGCTACGCCGTGGTGCTCGGCGCGGAGGGCGTTCCGATCAACATCGGGCTCGATCACCATCCCGCCCATCAGGGCGAGACATTCGACCCCGTTCGCACCGGGATGGACCATGTCTGCTTCCAGGTCGCGAACCGGGCCGCGCTCGACGACTGGATCGCCCACCTGGACCGCGAGGGCGTCGCCCACTGCGATGTGGTCGAGTTCGAGGCGATGGGAATGACCTTTGCGCTGGTGAGCTTCACCGACCCCGACGGCATCGCCTTCGAACTGATGTCGGTGACATGAGCAGAACCGATCGGGGCGGCCCGGTCACCACCCGGCCCGGGCCGCGCCCCCGTACCACGGCACCCGACATCCCCCACCAGCAACTGGACCAGCAACCCGAGGATCCCGAGGCCCGCGAGTGGCTGGCAGCGACGGTCTTCGCCCTGCCCGGCGTGGTCGAGGAGCCCTCCGGGATCTCGGTACCGGGCGCGCGGGCGCTGGTGAACCAGCGGGGCGAGCCGTCGTGCTGCCCGACAGCCTTCCTGACCGGGCGGGAGTTCGCCCACCTGCATCCCCCGCCGGACTTGTCGCTGCACCTCACCTTGCCCACCGCGGAGGCCGAAGCGGTGATCGAAGCCGGATGGGCCGAATGGCACCCGTGGGTGCCCACCGGGCGCCTGCCGCCCACCGTGGTGATGGTCTACGCGCCGCGCACCCGTGACGAAGCCGCCATCGTCGAAGAGCTGGTCCAGCGGTCGTGGAGATTCTCCAACTGCGAGCTCGGTCCCGAGCAAACCCCGGAGTTCGAGTCGCACTGATCACGGGGCGGCTCCTGGCGGCCACCCCACACAGCAGGCACGACGCTCTGGGTCGCAGTCCACGGTCAGTGCGCAGGCATCGAACCGCCGGTGTGTGCGTAGGTCTTGTTGGTGATCCACCATCGACCATCGATGCGAGCCACGGTGAAGTAGTCGACGAAGTCGCAGCCGAGGTAATCGTGCTCGACCAGTACAGCCACCCCGGCATCGCCGGTGACGTCGACGGTGCGCACCTCGGCGGCATAGTCCGGACCAGCCTTGGACGGGCCGCTGCCGACCATGCCGATGAAGTCGCTGATACGGGTGCCGAGGTCGTGTTCGTCGCCGATGTGCCCGAACATGTGCGCATCGGGATGGAACGCCTCCTCGAGCTTGGCAGGGTCACCGCTCGCCCCGTCGATGTAGAGCTGGACCACGGCTCGCGAACCACCCGACGATCTGAGCAGCGAGCCCAGACGCCACGCGATCTGGGAGGGCTACGGCTGGGAGACGGCAACAACGCTGTATGCGGCGACCTCTGGGCCGCTGTCGTGGGTGTCGCGTGGACGCGCCCGTCGACAGCATCGCCGTGCTGTCCGGGACCGTGCTGTGCCGGTTCGAGAGGGCCTTGGCCAGGTGCCGTCGTTCGATGTGTCGCTGCGGCGCTACCTCCTCGTCGAGGGTCCGTTGGAATCGGTGTCGCGCATTGCACGTCCCGGGGGATCCGGGTTCCCGACTTGTGGTGGCCGCAGGATCGGAGCTGGTTCGTGGCCAGTGACACCGACCTGGACTGGTCACACGCCGGTGGCAGCGAAGCCTTCGTCGCGGGCGTTCTCGAGGCGTTTCCG
>SKRR01000056.1 GCA_007118345.1 Microthrixaceae bacterium
GACTCGGCTGATCTCGTCCGGGTCGCACAGGACCTGTTCGTCGTACCCGGGTCGCCGGACACCGTGGAGCGGCGGGCGCTCGCGGCGACGCTCCGGACGGGCGGCGCACTGGCGCACCACAGCGCTGCCGCCTGGTGGGGGCTGCCCGGCTACGAGGTCGAGCCCCTGCACGTGATGCGGTTCCGGCCCGGCACGCCAGGACCGCCCGGCCTGGCGATCGTGCACCGGCCCCGCCGACTGCTGGCCGAGCACCTGACCGAGTGGCGGGGGGTCGCCGTCACCCGCCCGACCCGCGCGCTCTTCGACCTGGCCGCCACGGCGCACCCAGGCCGAGTGGCACGGACCTACGACCACATGTGGAGCCGCGGGCTGATCTCGACCCGTTCGATGGATCGGTGCCTCGCCCAGCTCGAGGGCCGAGGACGAGCCGGCGTGGTGCTGATGCGGACCCTGATCGACGAGCGGCGCCACCTGGTCCAGCCGACGGGGAGCCGACAGGAGAACCGGTTCGAGGAGCTGAACCGTCGAGCGGGGATCCCCATGCTGCGTCGCCAGGTCGACGTGGGTGATGACGAGGGCTGGATCGGACGGATGGACTTCGTCGGAGCGCAGCGGCGCCTCATCGTCGAGGTCGACTCCGACCTGCACCATGCGGCGTTGTCGGACGCTCGGCGCGACGAGGAGCGGACCCGGCGGTTGCGTGCCGACGGGTGGGAGGTGCTGCGGGTCTCGGAACACGACCTGTGGCACCGCGCCGCCTGGGTGGTCGATGAGCTGCGGGCCGCATGGTTCCGGGCGCCCCCGGTGCACGGTTGCACGAACCGGTCCTGAGCGCGGGGTATCGGGAACGGGGCCGGTGGCTGGCGACGGACCACGTGCCGAAGAGGCTTTCGTTCGGCAGGGTCCTAGCCTTGTCCGATGGTGAGGACCCATGGGTGAATTCGATGACGTCCTGGCCATGGAGCCGGGCGACGAGTGGAACGACTACCACGCAGGCACCGATCCGCGCCCGTTCGTTGACGATGAGCCGCTGGCTGCTGAACTCCGTCTTCCCAACGCGCGCGTCGAGCTGCGCGGGGCGGTGCCCTCGACGGTGCTCGATGCGCTCGTCGACCTGACCGACGACCGTCTCGAGCTCTGGGACGAGGCGCCGCGTGTGGTGCTCACGGTCGTCGAGGTCGACGGCCGCCTCGAGATCATCGACCACGAGCTGGGCGCCCTGGCCAGCGCCTCGGACCGAACCGACCTGCTCGACTCGCTGGTCGACGTGCTGGGGCGCACCGCGGTTCGCACCGACCCCACCCGGTTGCACCTCGAGGCGGCGAGCGTCGAGTTCCGCTGTGGCGATGAACGTTGCGGGGTGGTCCTCGTGGACCCCGACTGCGCCACCCGTCACCGTCTGGTCCGGGAGATGCTCGATGCCGGTGCCACCTACCTCAGCGCCGACCGGACGGTGCTGCTGCCCGGTTCACGCACGACGTTCGCCGCTCCGACGCCCGTGGGGCAGCCGTCCGGTGGTGGTTCGAGGAGCAGCGGGTCGTCATGGTCACCCGGTTCGCGTCTGAACCGCATCGTGCCGTGCACGACCAGCCGGCTGGTCGTGCTCGTGCGTGCCGCCCCCGCCGCCGCCACCACTCTGGTCGAACTCAGTCCCACCGAGGGGATCGTCGAACTGCTCCGGCAGGGCGCCGGTCTGGAACGGTACGGTCCGGCCGCGCTCGACGTGGTCGCGACGCTTGCGAGCGGCGCGGCGTTCTGGCGCCTCGAGTACGACCCCGATGACGAGACGTCGATGGACCATGCGCTGCGGGGCCTCGCCGGATTGCGCCCACCCGAGCACCGTCGGTTCGTGGTCGTGCACCAGATCGAGGTGCCCGACACGTCGCCGATACGGGTCATGCGCACCGA
The DNA here is from genome assembly GCA_007118345.1 of Microthrixaceae bacterium. GTDB lineage: Bacteria > Actinomycetota > Acidimicrobiia > Acidimicrobiales > Microtrichaceae > SKRR01. Next base: position 1,909 of record SKRR01000056.1, read on the forward strand.
CGACGGAGGAGTCCTCGCTGACGGTGCGTCGAGCCGGGTCATCGCGATCAACGACGCCGAGCTCGACGCCATCGAGCGCCACTACCTGACCGGTGCCGACGGCGAGGGTTCGAGCGAGGACTGGTCCCGCCTGCGCGCCGCCGGGGTCGAGCTGCCGGCACGTGTCGGTCGACCGGACCGCCCGATCCCACCGAGCGCGTTCGGGCTGCCCAACGCTCCGACCGGCGCTGCGGCGACGGCGTGCTGGTCGGGGACGAAGCTCGAACCTGACGGTCGCATCGAGGGTCTGGGCGCGGTGGGCGAGGCCGTCGGTCGAGGGGTGCTGCAGCTCGAGGACGACCTGCGCGACGCCGTGCTCGCACAGCACGAAGCGGCCGGCGCCGAGGTCCGACGTGTCGAGGCGGTGCTGCACACGGTGGTGGAACACCTCGAGGGGATCGAGATCGTCCCGCTCGTGCTGGGCGCCCCGGTCATCGCCCACGACGGGGTGCTGCCCCGGGGGTTCACCGACGTCGAACGCATCGATCTGCTGATCGACCTCGAGGACGTACCCCGGGCGGTCGAGCGGCTCACCGGGACCGGGTTCGTCGAGGCGCCGGTGGCCACCAGGGTCGGGGTGGACCACACGGGCGCTCCGGTGGTCGTCACCTCGCCCGACGGCGTCCCGGTGCGGCTGCACGTCCAGCTCTCGGTCGGCCCCTTCGGTGAGCTGGTCGACCACAGCGAGATCCAGGGACGGTCGGTGCCGCTGTCGATCGGCGGCCTGTGGTGCCGTGCGCTGCACCCCGAGGACCGGTTCGTCCTCGCCGGCGTGCAGCTCGATGTGCGCGACGCCGGCCACGGTGTGCAGGAACTGCGTGAACTGATCCTGAGCGCACCGAGGGTCGAGTCGCTCCTGGTCGGCGCGCTCGATGCATCCGACCGGTGGGGCGCCACGCGCAGCCTGCTCGCCTCGTTGCGGGTGGCCGACGACGAGCTGCCGGGCCTGCCGGCGTGGCTGATGACTCGCGCCCGTCACGTCGACGCCGTA
>SKRR01000149.1 GCA_007118345.1 Microthrixaceae bacterium
GACCTCCTGCCGGCGTTCGGTGACACGTCCTCACCGTCGTTTGATGGTCAGGATCGGAACGCCACGTTCCGATTCGTGCCAGCAAACGGGTGTCGCGGGCATGCCCCCGAGGTGCCGTTGAATGGCGGTCCAGCAGGGTCCTGACGCTCTGGTTGGTCGCTCGTCGTGGAGCGAGGGGCCGCCTGACCACACATGCGGGCGCGACCGTCTCGTGGACCGCTCGGACGGTTCCTTCGAACCGTCCGCGTAGCGGGCGACGATGGCGTGCAGTGCGAGCGGCCATCGCGATCTGCCCGCTGGCGGCCAACTGCCGGCATCGGCAGCGAGCACCCTGAGTAGTCGTGGGCGGGCACGCAGCGAACGACAGATCGTCGACGCCATCACGACCGCCCGCGCCAAAGGCGTGTCCTGGCAGCGCATCGGCGAGCCGCTGGGCACGTCAGCCCAAGCGGCGCAGCAGCGCTACGGCAACGTCATCACGGCTGGCTGACCCTGTCAGCGATCCGGCGGTTGGGGATGCAGCGACTCACCGTTGTCGGCGCCTACGACGAGTCGATGAGCCCGCTCAGCCCGACGTGCAGCTGATGGCGGCACCTCCGAACTGCCGATGAGTCGTGCCTCCCGGCGACGTCTCGCCGGACGGCGCCGGCATTCGACCCGCCGAGCATCCACCACTCGATCGGAAGCCTCGTCTGGTCATCCGCACTCTGGCGACGAGCTACCGTTTTCGCTGCGCCGTCTCGGCCGGGCGGTGCGTCGGGAGGTTCGGTCATGTCCGGAGTGGGGCGGTCTCGGTGGGCGGCCATTGGTGCTGCGGCGGCGGTGACACTGGGTGCAGGTGGGATCTTGGCGGCGACGGCCTCGTCGGGGTTGGTGTCGTCGTTCGTGGCGGTGGCGCCCGAGCGGGTGCTCGACACTCGCACGGGGGTGGGGTTGTCGGGGCCGTTCGAGTCGTTGGTGCCGCGTGAGTTGAAGGTGACGGGCGAGGTGACGACGGCGACGGGCACGCAGGTGGTCGTGCCCGAGGGTGCGACGGCCGTGTCGCTGAACGTGACGGCCGTGTTGCCGACGGCGGCGGGGTTCGTGTCGGTGCGGCCCGGTGACGCGGTGGGACCGGCGTCGACGTCGAGTCTGAACTTCGAGGCGGGCCAGGTGGTGTCGAACGCCGTCACGGTGCAGGTGCCGACGTCAGGGTCGGCGGCGGGCCGGATCGAGATCACCTTCGATGCGTTCGGGGTGCCAGGAGCAGAGGCGAACGTGCTGGCCGACGTGGTGGGGTACTTCGTGATCGGTGGTGAGGCGGTCGGCCCGGCCGGTCCGCCGGGCCCCCAGGGTCCGCAGGGTCCGGAAGGTCCGCAGGGTCCGGACGGGACGTCGGCACCCGTTCCGGTGGACGGGGAGCCGTGCACGGCAGGGTTGCTGTCGGGGACGATCGTGACCGGACACGATGGCGAGGGAAACGCGACGGTGAAGTGCTTCCGCAACCTGGTCACCAGCCACGCCGGGTCGTCCGCTGCGTACGCGGACGGTGTCGGTGAGGCCGCACACTTCAACTTTCCGAAGGACGTGGCGCCGGATGCGGCGGGGAACGTGTATGTCTCCGACCGCTTCAACTCTCGGATCCGGAAGGTCACGCCTGCCGGTGTGGTGTCGACGCTGGCGGGGTCGACGCAGGGGTTCGCCGATGGGGTGGGTGTTGCTGCCCAGTTCGACACACCGAGGGGTGTCGCGGTGGATGCGGCTGGGAACGTGTACGTCGCCGATTCGTTGAATCATCGGATCCGGAAGGTCACGCCGGTTGGTGTGGTGTCGACGCTGGCGGGGTCGACGCAGGGGTTCGCCGATGGGGTGGGTGTTGCTGCCCAGTTCGACACTCCGCGGGGCGTGGTGGTGGATGCGGCTGGGAACGTGTACGTCGCCGATTCGTTGAATCATCGGATCCGGAAGGTCACGCCTGCCGGTGTTGTGTCGACGATCGCAGGTTCCACCCAGGGCTTTGCCGACGGTGTGGGAACCGCCGCGCAGTTCAATTTCCCAAGGAGTCTGGCGGTGGACACCACAGGCAACCTGTACGTGGCCGACAACGCCAACCACCGAGTCCGGAAGGTCACGTCCGCGGGCGTGGTGTCGACGATCGCGGGGTCCACCCAGGGGTTCGCCGATGGAGTCGGTGCAGCCGCCCAGTTCAGTGGTCCATCAGGACTGGCGCTGGATGCAGCGGGGAATCTGTACGTCGCCGACTCGCACAACAACCGGATCCGCAAGATCAACTGACGATCTCACGGTCAGACGTCGTAGACCTGCATGACCTCGTCGCCGTAGTCAGCCCGTCGTTGTGGATCGCGTTCTCCTCGTCGAGCCGGGCGCGGAAGTCGGGCCCGTCGCGGCCCGACACCTCGGCGAGTCGGCGAGGAAGATCGCCGTCTCGGCCGCCTCGCGCTGGCAGAACATGACGCGCGCTCGACGTCTGGGACGCCCACAAGGTCTGGTCCGACGACGGATCGAAGAGCGCCGGGTTGCGGATCGCGGCGGAGGCCGGCTGGAAGAAAGCGGCCGGCAACCAGGCGATCGGCAGGGCGCGCAAGTTGCGGGCGATGCCGGCTACGGCGGCGGCCATCCGCGAGGGCCGGTTGACCGGCGACTACGTCGAGGCGTTGCACGGCGCCGCACAGGTGAGGCTGGACGTGCCGTTCGTCGAGTACGAGCAGGTGCTGGTCGACGCGTGTGCGGCGGCGGGGTACGCGACGACAAGGACGGCACGGTGCGCACGGCATCCCAGCGGCGGGCCGATGCGTTGGTCGAGATGGCGCGGCGGTCGGCGGCCCTCGACCACGGTGAGGTGGCGGAGGGTCGCCGGTCGCGGGTCGTGCTCTCGGTGGTCCTCGGGCTCGACGCGTTCGAGCACCTGTGCGAGCTGCTCGAGGGCACGCCGATCAC
>SKRR01000267.1 GCA_007118345.1 Microthrixaceae bacterium
GTCGACGCCGTGCCGCGCCGCCGGCGCGGGTGGCGGGGACGGCGCGCCGAGCGTCGCGCCAGCCACTGAGCGGCGCTCGCGTCACGTCGGGCGGCGTGCCCGTCGTCGGCTCCCCGCAGCTCTGCATCAACCCGTCCCCAGCTCCCACATCAGCCCACGCCAGCGGAGAACAGAGGTTCCACGGTCGACCTACGGCACCGATGGGTGATTCACTCCACGACCATGTGGGACCGCTACCACCTCGGTGAGGCGCTCGTCGCGCTCGGCGACGGCGTGGTGCTCGCGGCGGCCGTGGTCGGAGTCGGCATGGTCGCGTTGCGGACCGGTCGACCGGTGCTCCGATCGGTGGCGGACGGGATCACCGCCCGGTGGTTGGGGCTGGTCGGTGTGCTCGGTGCTGTTCTCGCCGGTGTGTCCGGAACGCCCGGGGCTCGGTGGGCGCCGTGGTTGGCCATCTCCGTGCTCGTCGCCGTCCTGGCGGACGACCCGGATCGACCACACCCGCTGGGGCGGTGGACGGCGGTCCTCACGGTGGTGTCGCTGGCCGGCATCTGGTCGGCAGTACCCGACACCGAACCGCCCCTCATGGCCGCAATGGTGCTGCTCCCCACCGCACTGTGGTGGCTCCGGACCGACCGATCGCCCGGTCCCGTCGGCTCGATCGCCCTGGTGGTGTCGGCGGCGGGCGCGACGTGGGTCGGTTCGGCGGGATGGGGCTCGGCGTTGGCCACGTTGGGTGCACTGGGGGCGGTGGCGGTCGCACCCGTGGTTCTCGGCGTCGGCCGCCGGTTGGGGGGGAGCGCCCTGGTCGTCGTCGTGGGCCTTCACCTGGTGGTGGCACTCGTGGTGCCCCGATCGATCATGCGACGTGAGGTGCCGGTCGCGGTCGCCGTCGCCGTCGTGGTGCTCCTGGTGCTCGCCGGGGTCACCCGGGCCGTCGCACGCTCGAACTGGGCGCGTTCGAGCGCGTGATCGCGGGCGTGTTCGCGCCCGGAACCGGGTGAGGTGGGCATCCGCTCGAACTGGACGGGTTCGAGCGCGTGATCGCGTGCTTATTCGCGCCCGGAACCGGGTGGAGGGTCGAGGGTGCGGAACCAGTCGATGGTCGCGGCCAGCCCGGTGCGCAGGTCGACGGGTTCCACCTCGGGGAACAACTCGACGAGTCGGTCGTTCGCCGCCTGGGAGTGCGGGACGTCGCCGACCCGTGGCTCGGTGTGCTCCACGGCGAGCGGATGGCCCAACAGCTCCTCGAGCAGTGAGATCACCTCGAGCAGGTTCGTACGGGTGCCGAAGGCCAGGTTGACCGGATCGGGGTCCGACAACCGGCGGGACACCGCGTCGCCGATCACCGCGCAGACCGTGTCGACGTAGGTGAAGTCACGGGACTGGGTGCCGTCGCCATGGACCTGGAGCGGTTCGCCGGCGAGCGCCGCCGACACGAAGGCCGGCACCACCGCTGCGTAGGCGTGGCCTGCTGCCTGCAACGGGCCGAACACGTTGAAGAACCGGAACGCCAGCGTGGGCAGCCCGTAGCTGTGCTGCCACGCCAGTGCGTACGACTCGGTGGCGAGCTTCGACGCGGCGTAGGGGCTCATCGGCCGGGTGGCGAGGTGCTCGTGCTTGGGGAGGGTCGGGTTGGCGCCGTACACCGACGAGGATGACGCCACGATCACATGGGCCCCGCCGTCGAGCGCACCCCGGGCGGCCTCGAGCACGTTCAGGGTGCCCGTGGCGTTGGCGTCGTGGGAGGCCACCGGATCGGTCACCGAGCGGGGGACCGAGGGCCGGGCGCCGAGGTGCACGATCGCTGCGGCACCGTCGACCGCCGACTCCAGGGCGGGGCGATCGAGGAACGTCGCCTCGGCGAGCTCGGCATCCTCGCCGTCGAGGTTCGACGCGAACCCGGTCGACAGGTCGTCGAAGGCGACGACCCGGTCGACGTCGTCGAGGGTCGAGAGGTGGCGGCACAGGTTCGCCCCGATGAACCCGGCACCGCCGGTGACCACGACCTTCATCTCGACCTCGTTGCCCGCATCAAGTGATCAGGGTATCGGCCCGACCCGCCAACCCGAACCGGGCGCGATGGCCGGGCGGCGACCCCGACGATCCGGTCCGGAACGTGCTGGCGTGGGCGCCGTCAGTTCGGAGCGTGCAGCTGCCAGGTGTAGGCGGCGTCGATCGCTCCGTGGCCGCTCTGGTGGTCGAACCCGGGCGTGCCGATGTCGATCGCTCCGCGCTGCAGCGCCCCCCGCACCTGGGCCGGGGTGAGCGTCGGGTCCGTGGCGAGCATCAACGCGGCGACCCCGGCGACGTGGGGTGACGCCATCGATGTCCCGTTCAAGGACGCGTAGCCCGATCCGGTCAGCAGCGCGAGCGGGTACGTCGAGATGATCCCGACCCCCGGGGCCGACACGTCGAGCCAGGAACCGTTCACACTGAACGAGGCGGTCGATCGGGACGAGTTGTGCGCAGCGACGGCGATGGCGTTCGGCTCGGCGCCGGGCCAGCACGGGTTCGAGCAGTTCGGGGTGTTCCCAGCTGCGGCGATGACCACCACACCGTTGTTCCACGCGTGGTCGACCGCCGTGCGGATCGAACCGGAGCGCGTCTCGGAGCCGAGCGACAGGTTGATCACGTCGACACCGGCGTCGACGGCACGGGTGATGCCCGTCGCGACGTCGGTCGACCAGCCGCTGCCCTGAGCGTCGAGGACCCTGATGGCATGGATCGTGGCGTCGGGTGCCACGCTGGCGACCCCGATGCCGTTGCCCGTGATCGCAGCGACCGTGCCGGCGACGTGGGTGCCGTGACCGTCGGGGTCGACACCCCCGCCACCGGGCGTCTCGGTGCCGAGGTCGAGGATCGACGGACCGGCGACGACGCGACCAGCCAGATCGGGATGGTCGGCCTGCACGCCCGAGTCGATGACCGCGAC
>SKRR01000225.1 GCA_007118345.1 Microthrixaceae bacterium
CCGCGTCGCCGCCCCGCTGCGGACGCAGCTCGGTGACGCCGCTCCGGCGCGGCCCGGCGCACCGGCCACCGCCCGTCGCCTGTGGACTCGCAGGGTGACGGTCACCTACGGCGCGGTCGTGGCGGTACGAGAGGTCGACCTGGAGCTGCACGACGGCGAGGTGGTGGCACTCATGGGACGCAACGGATCGGGCAAGTCGTCGCTGATGTGGGCGATGCAGGGCAGCGGCCCGCGCCGTGGAGGTGCCGTCTCGGTCACCGGCGCCGACGGCGCCACGGTCGACCCGGGTGACCTGAGCCCCGGCGAAGCCCGTGGGCTCGTGGGCCTCGTCCCCCAGACACCGGCCGACCTGCTCTACCTACCCACCGTTGCCGAGGAGTGCGCACAGGCAGACCGCGACGCGGGGCGGTCCGGCGGCTCGTGCCGCGCGCTGCTGGCCCGGCTGGTGCCCGACATCGACCCGGCGATGCACCCGCGTGACCTCTCCGAGGGGCAACGTCTGGCCCTCGTGCTCGCGATCCAACTGACCGCGGCGCCGGCGGTGGTCCTGCTCGACGAGCCGACCCGGGGACTCGACCAGCACGCCAAGGCCAACCTGACCGCCGCGCTGCGCGAGCTGGCCGACAGCGACCACTGCGTGATGGTCTCGACCCACGACGTGGAGTTCGTCGCGTCGAGCGCGGACCGCGTCGTCGTGATGGCCGACGGCGACGTCGTCGCCGACGGCCCGACCTCCGACGTCGTCGTGTCCTCACCCGCGTTCGCTCCCCAGGTGGCGAAGGTCATGGCACCGGCCCGCTGGTTGACCGTCGAACAGGTCCGGGCGTCCCTCGCGTCCGGGGCGGCGACATGAGCCTGCACGCGACCCGTCCCGCCGCCGGCAGCGTTGCTCGCGACGCGAGCGTGCTGCGACTCCGGCTGCGACCCACCATCGCGCTGCTCCTCGCGACCGTCACCGGGCTGTCGATGTTCCTGTGGCCCCTGCTGCTGACGCCGCCCGCCGAGTTCTCCCACAACAGCGACGCTCCGTTCGTGTTCGTCCTGATCCTCCCCGTGGTGCTCGCCGTGGTGCTCGCCGAGCTGCACAGCGGCGGGATGGACACCAAGGCGCTGGCGATGCTCGGGGTGCTCTCGGCCATCGGCGCGGCGTTGCGCCCCATGGGCGCCGGTGTGGGCGGCATCGAGCTGGTGTTCTTCCTGCTGGTGCTCGCCGGTCGGGTCTACGGGCCCGGATTCGGGTTCGTGCTCGGCAACACCACGATGTTCGCCTCGGCGATCCTGACCGGAGGGATCGGTCCGTGGCTACCGTTCCAGATGCTCGCGGCCGGGTGGGTGGGCCTCGGCGCCGGACTGCTGCCGCGGGCACGGGGACGGGCCGAGCTCGCGATGCTCATGGCGTACGGCGCGTTCGCCGCCTACGCGTTCGGGTTCCTCATGAACATGTGGTTCTGGCCGTACGCGATCGGCGGCGGGACCGAGCTGTCCTACGTCGCGGGTGACGCGGTGCTGTCGAACCTGCATCGATTCGTGATCTTCACCTTCGCCACGTCCACGATCGGGTGGGACACCGGCCGGGCGATCACCAACGTCGTCGCCATCGCCGTGCTCGGCCCGGCGGTGCTGCTCACGCTGCGGCGCGCAGCCCGCCGGGCCGCGTTCGACGCGCCGACGACGTTCGGACCGGACGACGGCGCGTCCGCCGACGAGCCCACCCGGTGATCCGGGCAGGTCCGCCGGCGTGGGTTCACGAGCCGAGTTCCGCGATGCTCACCCGGGGCGCAGCACCACTGAAGCCGGCCGCCCAGGCCCATCCCTCGACGGAACCCTCGACCAGTGGACCGGTTCCGGGGCCCACCATCGCGAAGTCCCAGGCGGTCTCGCGGTCGGGGGACTTCCAGTAGCCCCAGAAGCCGCCGGTGAGCCAGCAGAAGGGGTACCCCTCGGCGGGCAGGCCGTCGATCGTGCAGGCCGTGCCGGGGCCCGACTCGTCGGTGACGGTGAATCCGGCTGCGGCCAGCGCGGCGTACCCGTCCGCCGGAGCGCCGGGTGCGCAGCCGATGCGGACCGTGTCATCGAGCTCGGTGAAGTCGACCACCACCGTGACGCCCGCACCGACCGGGCAGGGCTCACCGACCACGTCGGGGCCCGAGGGGTCCGGCGCGGCCGTGGTGGTGCTGGTGGTCGTGGTGGTCGTCGTCGACGGGGGCGACGACGGCGGGGGGCTGCAGGCCGCGAGCGCGACCAGTGCGGTTGCCAGGGGAAGTGCCAGAAGTGCTCTCGACCGGAGCACGCCCCACGGGGACTGACGGAATGAGGACATTGCATCGCCTTTCGCCGACGAGGAACGCCTTCGGGTTCCTCGCAACGGGCGACGGCACACGGGAAGCGACCCGTGCCCCCACTCGATCCGAGCTCACCTTCCGCAGTCCTCGACGGATGTTGTTGAGCTGTCCGCCCCCGAACGGGCATTCCGACTCGTGGTGCTCCGAGGAGCGCCACCTACGGCTGCGGGACAGTGCCGGAATTCGACCGGCTTCCCCCGCACGGGGACGTGTCGTGCCGGCGGGTGCCGGCGACGCGCACGCTAGGCACGGTCGCGAGGTCACGTCCACCGAGGGTCGAGTGGGGATCGCCGCACCCTGCGGCCAGACTGGCGGTGTGGACCCGGAGATCGACGAGCTGCACCGCCGCGCCGTGACACAGGAGCTCGACAGCTACCTCGACCCCGTCACGGGCTGCGCCGTGTTCACCGCGGCGTACCTCGCCGCACGCGGCTCGTGCTGTGCCAGCGGCTGCCGACACTGCCCGTACGGCGACCGCACCTAGATCGACCACCCGCGGGCAACGGCCGTCGATGCTGCTCAGACGGAGGATTCGTGCCATGCGGACGGAAATCACGAACTAGTTGCGAACTCGCTGCTTGAGCG
>SKRR01000145.1 GCA_007118345.1 Microthrixaceae bacterium
AGGATCACGGCGAGCACGCTCGCGCTCCGCCACCGAGATCGATGCTGCATCGTGTCCCCCGGAACCCGGCGGACCGCCCGCCGTCAGGTCGACCCTAGTGATCGCCGGGACGATCCGCCGGGGCGGGGTCCGAGCCGGCCGACGGTCCGCTCAGCCACGGACCCCCGCGGCCACGCGAGCTCCGAGGTCCTCGTCGACCTGGCGCCAGTACTCGAACGCCCGCTCCAGGACGGGGCCGGACACGCCGTCGGAGAGGTGCCCGACGATGTTCGACACCAGCCGTTCCCGGGCGGCGTCGTCCATGACCTCACGGACCAGCACCCCGGCCTGGGAGAAGTCGTCGTCGTCCTTCCGGGGCGTGTACGCCGCGTGGACGAACTCACCCTCGGCGGCCCAGCTCTCGACGTAGGGGTGCCGCTCGGGATCGGCGGCGGGCCCACCGTAGGAGTTCGGGGCGTAGACCGGATCGGTCACGTTGTCGACCCGCATGACGCCGTCCTTGCTGTAGCTGTTCACGGGCGACCTCGGGCGGTTCACCGGGATCTGCTTGTAGTTGACACCCATGCGGGCGCGGTGGGCGTCGGCGTAGGAGAAGCCGCGGGCCAGCAGCATCTTGTCGGGGCTGAGCCCGATGCCCGACACCAGGTTGTTCGGCTCGAAGGCAGCCTGTTCGATCTCGGTGTGGAAGTCCGTCGGGTTGCGGTCGAGGGTGAGTCGACCCACCTCGTGGAGGGGGTAGTCGCCCTTCGGCCACACCTTCGTGAGGTCGAACGGGTTGATCCGGTAGGTCATCGCCTCCTCGAAGGGCATGACCTGCACCTTCAGCGTCCACGTCGGATGGTCGCCCGCGGCGATCGAGTCGAACAGGTCGCGACGGTGGTAGTCGGCGTCCTCGCCCGCGATCCGCCCGGCATCCTCCTCGGTGAGGAACTCGATGCCCTGGTCGGTCTTGAAGTGGTACTTCACCCAGAACCGTTCGCCGTCGGCGTTGACCCACATGTAGGTGTGGCTGGAGTACCCGTTCATGTGGCGCCACGTCCGGGGGATGCCACGGTCCCCCATCAGCCAGGTCACCTGGTGGGCGGACTCGGGTGAGAGGGTCCAGAAGTCCCACTGCATGTCGTGGTCACGCAGACCGTTGTCGGCCCGCCGCTTCTGGGAGCGGATGAAGTGCTGGAACTTCATGGGGTCACGGATGAAGAACACCGGCGTGTTGTTGCCGACCATGTCGTAGTTGCCCTCAGAGGTGTAGAACTTCAGCGAGAACCCGCGCGGGTCCCGCCAGGTGTCCGGGCTGCCGGCTTCACCGGCGACGGTCGAGAACCGGATCAGGGTGTCGGTCGTGGTGCCGGGCTGGAAGACCGCCGCCTTGGTCCATCCGCTGACGTCCTGGGTCACCTCGAAGTGGCCGAAGGCACCGGCGCCCTTCGCGTGGGGCTGACGCTCCGGGATCCGCTCACGGTTGAAGTTCGCCATCTGCTCGATCAGGTAGTGGTCCTGCAGCAGGATCGGACCGTCGGGTCCGACCGTGAGGGAGTGTTCGTCACTCGGGACGGGTGCGCCGCCATCGGTGGTGGTGGGGCGGGGTTCGCTGGGCATGTCTCGCTCCGTCCTTCGTCGGGTGTGGTCCGCCTACCCGACCTGTCCGGCGTCCACACCTCCGCGTGCAGTGCGGGCGGTTTCCCCGACGCGACGGTCGGCCGGTTTGTCATCCTTGTGGGATCCGACACGGAGGACACGATGACGGCCCTGCGATCACTGCCGGCACCAGCAGAAGCGCTGCTCGGCTCCAACGCCCTGGCCCACGTGGTCACCCTGAACCAGGACGGCACCCCGCAGGTGTCGGTCGTGTGGTGCGGGGTGCGCGACGACCGGGTCCTGTTCTGCACCGAGGGCTCGACGGCAAAGATCCGCAACCTCCGGAGAGATCCGAGGATCCTGCTGTCGGTCGAGGACGAGGCCCGCAATGCAGCGGGCACCCAACAGCACCTGGTGCTGCGCGGTCGGGCCGAGATCCTCGGTCCGGTGGACCCCGACCTGTGCGACGAGCTGTGTCGTGTGTACGTCGGTCGCGCCGACCACCCGCTGAGCCTGCGCGACTCATCGACCGCGGTGACCGTCGCGGTCGACGTGGAACGCATCGGCGGCAACGGTCCATGGGTGGACCCCGGCGTGTGAACCGCGTCCGACGCGACGTGATCGTCGTCGCGTGCTGATCGCTACGGTGCCGGGATGAGCAGCGACAGGGAGTTCCTCGGCCTGACCCCCGCCGGCACCCCGGGCCACTACCGGTTCACCGTCGAGAACCATCTCGCCCGACTCGACGGGCGACTCTACGGCGGCACCGCGATCGCGGTGTCGATCGCCGCGTCCGAGCTGGTGTCGGACCGTGCCGCGCTGTGGATGACGACCCAGTTCGTCTCGACGGCTCCTGCCGAGGAGGAGATCAGGGTGCATGCGGAGGTACTTGCTCCGGGGCGGCGCACGAATCAGGTCCGGGTCACCGGCAGCGACGCCGACGGCCAGGTCATGTTCGCCTCGCTGGGCGCGACCGGCCACCGGCGCGACGACGGCCTCGCCGGCACGTTCGAACATCCACCCGAGGTGAGCACTCCCGACCGCTCCGAGCCACGCGGCGGCCCGTTCGCTGCCATGTTGCGCAACGCCGGGGTGGAGGCCGAGGTGCCGATGCCGCGTGATGTCGGGTTCAACCGCGTGGTGGAGTTCCGCGAGCCCGCGGTGACCTCCCACCCGGACCCCGGGCCCGGTCGAGTGTGCATGTGGGCGCGCCGTCGGGACGGCGCACCGGTCACTCCGGCGATCCTGGCGTTCATCGCCGACATGGTCCCGTTGTCGGTGGCCCACGGCTGCGGAGTGGTGGCGGGCGGGATCAGCCTGGACAACACGATCCGCATCGGATCCGCCGACCCCTCGGAGTGGGTGCTGGTCGACCTCCGGGCGCACCTCGCCACGGGCGACTACGGCCACGGCGCGGCACACCTCTGGAGCGAGTCGGGAGCGCTGCTCGCGACGGCCAGCCAGTCGGCCTCGATGATCCGCTTCGACCTCGACGACGCCCCGTGGAACCGGAGCTGACGACGATCGACCCCGGCGAGGGTCAGTCGACCGTCCAGGTGGCACCGGAGCGGAAGAGCTCCTCGAGGGTCCCTCGCCCGCGACGCTCCACCTCTGCCTCGATCTGGGTGGAGACCTCGTCCTCGTAGACGGGTCGTCGGACGTCTCGGAACACACCGATCGGGGTCGGGGTGTGGGGGTCCGCGGCGAGTCTCGAGAGTGCGAACGCGAGCGTGGCGTCGGGGCGGTGCTCGTCGTGGATCAGCAGCCGGTCCTCACCGAGGTCGTCCACATCGCCGACGACGAGCTCGGCGAACTCGTTGAGTGCCACGCCTCGCTGTCCCTCGGCACCGAACCGCACCGGCTCGCCGTGACGCAGCGGGATGAGCATGTCGGGGCGTGCGTCGCGACGCAGCAGGTCGTCGAACGCCCCGTCGTTGAACACGTTGCAGTTCTGGTACACCTCGACGAATGCTGCGCCGTGGTGGTCGTGTGCGCGTCGGAAGATCTCCTGCATGTGGTTCCGGTCGGTGTCGTGCGTCCGGGCGACGAAGGTGGCCTCCGCTCCCAGCGCCACCGACACCGGGTTGAAGGGATGGTCGACCGAACCGAAGGGGGTCGACTTGGTGACCTTGCCGACTCCCGAGGTCGGCGAGTACTGGCCCTTGGTGAGCCCGTAGATCTGGTTGTTCAGCATGAGGATCGTGAGGTCGACGTTGCGTCGCAGCGCGTGCAGCAGGTGGTTGCCTCCGATGGACAGCATGTCCCCGTCGCCGCCGATCACCCAGACCGAGAGGTCCGGCCGGGTCAGCGCGACGCCGGTCGCGACCGCTGGGGCCCTGCCGTGGATCGAGTGCACCCCATAGGTGTTCATGTAGTACGGGAGCCGGGCGGCACAGCCGATCCCCGACACGAACACCATCTCGTGAGGTGGGATGTCGAGCTCGGGCAGCATCAGCTGCAGCGCCGCGAGGATGCCGTAGTCGCCACAGCCGGGACACCACCGCAGCTCCTGGTCGGACATGAAGTCCTTGCGCGTCAGCTCCACGGGGGTCACTCCCCTGACGCCGCGCACGTCGGTCATTGATCCAGCTCCTCGGCCAGTCGACGGGCGAGCTCGCGCGCCGTGAACGGAAGCCCTGAGACCTGGTGGATCCCGCGCACGTCGCGAAGGGATCGGTCGCGCAGGACACCGGTGAGCTGCCCGAGGTTCAACTCGGCACAGACAACCTTCGGGTGGGTGACGAGCAGGTCGACCAGCTGCAACGGCAGCGGGTCCAGCCGCGTCAGGTGTGCCTGCGCGACACGGTGGCCGTCGTCGCGCAGGCGCCGCACCGCCCCGGTGATCGCCCCCCAGGTCGAGCCCCATCCCACCACGAGCAGATCGGCACCGTCCTGCAGATCGAGCTCGAGCCCCGACGCCACAACCGGGTCGGTCCCGAGGGCATCGATCTTGGCCCGCCGGAGGCGGACCATCCGCTCGTGGTTCTCGGGCTGGTAGCTGATGTTGCCGGTTCCGTCCTGCTTCTCGATGCCGCCGATGCGGTGCTGGAGCCCCGGTACACCCGGCAGCGCCCAGGACCGGGCGAGCGTCGCAGGGTCGCGCAGGTACGGCCAGTAGACCCGGCGACCGTCCGGGTCGGTGTGGTTCTCCTCGGTCGTGAGGTCCACGTCGATCGGTGTCAGTGCCGACGGGTCGGGAAGCCGCCACGGCTCGGTACCGTTCGCGAGGTACCCGTCGGTGAGCAGGATCACCGGCGTGCGCGACCGCACTGCGATGCGGGCGGCCTCGAGCGCGGTGTCGATGCAGTGCGACGGCGATCGCGCAGCGACGACGGGCAACGGTGCCTCACCGTGACGGCCGTGCAGCGCGAGCAGCAGGTCGGTCTGTTCGGTCTTGGTCGGCATGCCGGTCGACGGCCCGGCACGCTGCACGTCGACGACCACCATCGGCAGTTCGAGGCTCACCGCGAGGCCCAGCATCTCGGCCTTCAGATCGAGTCCGGGCCCCGAGGTCCCCGTCACCGCGAGCGCGCCGGAGAACGCGGCGCCGAGCGCGATCGACGCGGCGGCGATCTCGTCCTCGGCCTGGATGGTGCGCACACCGAACCGCTTCCTGCGGCTGAGCTCATGGAGGATGTCGGACGCGGGCGTGATCGGGTAGCTGGCATAGACGAGCGGCAGCCCCGAGAGCTCGGCTGCGGCGATGAGTCCCCACGCCAGCGCCGTGTTGCCGTTGATGTTGGTGTAGGTCCCCGGTGGGAGCGACGCCGGTTCGATGCGGAACGGATGATCGAACAGCTCGGCGGTCTCGCCGAAGTTGCGGCCTGCCCGCAGCGCCGCCAGGTTCGCGTCGCGCACCGTCGGGCGCGAGGCGAACCGACCCTCGATCCACTCCACCAGCGGTCGGGTCGGCCGGGTGTACATCCAGCAGATCAGCCCGAGCGCGAAGAAGTTCTTGGACCGCTCCGCGTCGCGCCGCTTCACGCCCAACGGCTCGGTCGCCTGCAACGTCAACGAGGTCACCGGGACCTCGTAGACGGTGAACGCGTCGAGGGTGCCGTCCTCGAGCGGATCGGTGGTGTACCCGGCCTTGGTCAGGTCGCGGGCGTCGAACCCGTCGACGTTGACGATGACGGTGGCCCCCGGTGTCAGGTCATGGAGGTTCGCCCGGAGCGCGGCAGGGTTCATGGCGACGAGCACGTTCGGGGCGTCACCCGGCGTGACGACATCGGAGCTCGAGATGTGGACCTGGAACGACGACACGCCGGCCACGGTGCCCGCCGGGGCGCGGATCTCGGCGGGGTAGTCCGGCAGGGTGGCCAGGTCGTTGCCGAACAACGCCGAGAGCTCGGTGAAGCGGTCGCCGACGAGCTGCATCCCGTCGCCCGAGTCACCCGCGAACCGGATGACGACACGGTCAAGTAGGTGTTGCGCGATCTCGGTTCCCGACGTGGTGGTGGTCACGTCCGACCCCCTGTCCGGTGCCGACGACCCCCCGGTCCGGCACGACCCCGACGCTATCGGGTGACGACCCGCGCCGCTCGTCGTCGGCGCCACCACCTCACGCGTCGTCCACGCGTGAGGTGCTGGGAGGTAACCTGCACGCCATGTTGAGTTACCTGGATGCCGGAACCGGAAGCATGATCGCCGCAGCCGTGGCCGGTGGCGCCGCCGGGGTCGGCGTCTTGGCGCGGATGTACGGCAACCGGTTCCTCGGGTTCTTCTCGAAGAAGCGCCGCGCCGAGGCTGAGCGCGCCCGAGAGGAACTCGTCGGCACCTCACGCGAGGACTGATTCCCCCCACCGAGGGCTCCCCGAGCAGCGAGGAGTCCGTCACCCTCGACCCGGGCTCCTACCGGGACCCCCTGTCGCGGGTCTTCGTCGGTCCCGACACCGTCGTACGCGGACTCACCAAATCGGGACTCGCCGACTTCGAGGCCGTCGCCGCCGCTGCGTTCTTCGGCGAGCTGCTCGAGGAGGGCAAGGTGATCGACACCGAGCGCTGCCCGCCCGACCTCAGCGCTCCCGGCGGGAACTGGGCCGGCAGCCTCCGGCATCGACGCCTCCGCACCGTGAACCACCCCTATGAGTGGTCGACGACGATGCTGCGGGATGCCGCGCTGCTGCAGCTCGAGGTCACCCGGCGGGCGCTCGGCGACGGATTCATCACCAAGGACGCGACCTCGTTCAACGTGGTCTTCGACGGCAGCCGCCCGGTGTTCATCGACGTCGGATCCTTCGAACCGCTGCGCACGGGCGAACCGTGGGACGGGTACCGGCAGTTCTGTGAACTGTTCCTGAACCCGCTGGTGCTGCAGTCGATCGTGGGTGTCCCGTTCCAGCCCTGGTTGCGTGGAGCACCAGACGGCATCACCCCCTCGGAGCTCGCACCGCTGCTACGCGGGCGACACCGACTGAACCGCCGGTTGATGGTCCATGTCGGGCTCCACGCCCGGGCCGAGCGCCGGTACGCCGACAGCGACGCTGAACATGACGTTCGTGGCGACCTGCGACGCGCCGGGTTCGGCCCCAACGTGCTGCTCGCACAGCTCGACAATCTCGAGCGCACCGTGAGGTCGCTCGAGCACGGCGACTCGAGCTCCACCTGGAGCGACTACTCCGACCGCGCCCACTACGACGACGCCGATCTGAGCACCAAGGAAGCGGCGGTCCGTGGCGCGGTGGAGCGTCTGGGACCCACCACGGTGCTCGACCTGGGAGCGAACGACGGCCGTTTCTCCCAGTTGGCGGTGGACCACGGGGCGCAGCATGCGATCGCCGTCGACTCGGACCACCTGGTCGTCGACCGGCTCTACCGCAGGCTGCGCGACCAGGACGAACGGCGGATCCTGCCCCTCGTGATCGATCTCACCAACCCATCGCCGGGCATCGGTTGGCGCAACCGGGAACGAGCGCCGTTCACCTCGCGGGTCGACGCCGACCTGGTGCTGTGCCTCGCGGTGGTGCACCACCTCGCGCTGACCGACAACGTCCCGTTCGACATGATCGTGGAGTTCCTCGCCGACTTCGACGCCCCGCTCGTGGTCGAGTTCCCGCTGCCCGACGACCCGATGGCGGCCCGGCTCCTCGCACGCAAGCGCACCGGGCTGTTCGACCACTATGACGCTCCGGGCTGGGAGGCGGCGCTCGAGCAGCGCTTCGAGGTCACCGAGCGGACGGTGCTGCCGTCAGGTCGACGGGTGCTCTACGAGGCCCGGCCCCGGTGACCGGGGCGGACACCACGACCGAAGAGGGCGAACGATCGGGTCGGACCGGCGAGGCCCCCACGGACCCGACCCGCCGACCGCGCGTACGGGACCTCATCGAGCTGTTCGCGCTCTGCGGGCTCGCGATCGCCCAGCCCGTGCTCGACATCTTCGGACGCGCGACCAGTCAGTTCATCTTCCGGGGCGCCGAGCGCGCCGACCTGGTGTTGTTCGGCATCATCGTCACGGTTCTGCCGGCGCTGGCGCTGTGGGCGGTCGAATCGGTGGTCGGCGCCGTTGCGCCGAAGCTGCGCGGACCGCTCCACCTGGTGTTCGTCGCGGTCCTGGTCACCATGTTCGTGGTGCAGCTCGGACGCGCCGCACTGGGTGGCCTGCTCGGTGGCGTCGTGCTCTGGGTCCTCGCCCTGGGTCTGGGTGTGGCTGCGGCTGAACTGCGACGGCGGTCGGAGGCCGCCCGGCTGTGGTTGTCGTACGCCGCGATCGCACCGGCGGTGTTCCTGGGGCTGTTCCTGTTCGCGTCGGAGTCATCCCGCGTGATCGGCGGAGCGGAGCCGGCTGCAGTGGCAGCCGGGATCGACGACCCGCATCCGGTCGTGATGGTGGTGCTCGACGAGCTCCCGCTCTCGGCGCTGGTCACCTCGGGCGGCGACATCGACGCCGAGCTGTACCCGCACGTGGCCGAACTGGCCGACGACTCCCACTGGTTCCGCAACACCACGACGGTCAGCACCTCGACGTGGCACGCGATGCCCTCGATCGTGTCGGGCCGCTACCCCGTCGACGGAACCGCTCCGGTGGCCGCGGACCACCCCGAGAGCCTCTTCACCCTGCTCGGTGAGGCCTACGACATGAACGTGACCGAGTCGGTGACGCGGCTCTGCCCGGCGTCGATCTGCGGGAGCGAGGGCGGGATCCAGCGCCAGCGTCGTGCGCTGTTCTTCGATGCGCTCGACGTGCTGCGCACCAGGTGGTCGTGGTCGGGCGAGCAGGGCGATCCCGTCGCCGGAATGGTCGAGGGTCCTGCCGACACTGCCGGAGCCGCGGACCAGCCCGCGGGCGAGGAGGGCGGGTTCGCCGACTTCGAGCTCGATCAGCCGGAGCGCTTCCGGACCCTCACCGAGGGGCTCACCGGCGGAGCCACGCTCAACTACCTGCACATCCTGCTCCCCCACGTTCCCTATCGCTACCTGCCCTCGGGCGAGCAGTACGTCGGGCCCGACCCCGATCTCGGCCGGGTCGATGACGACTGGATGGACGAGCCGTGGTTGACCCGGCTGGGCCGTCAGCGTCTGCAGCTCCAGATGGGCTACGTGGACGCACTCCTCGGCGAACTGCTCGACCAGTTGCGATCACGGGGGATCTACGACGATGCGCTGATCGTCGTGACGTCCGACCACGGCATCTCCTTCCGACCGGGTGGCCCGATCCGGGCGATCGAGGGACAGCCACTCGAGGACGGCGACGTTGCGGATCTCGTCCACGTGCCCCTGCTGGTCAAGCTGCCCGGCCAGTCCGAGGCGGTGGTGGACGACCGCAACGTCGAGACCGTCGACCTGCTGCCCACGATCGCGGACGTGCTCGGTGCCGAGCTGCCGTGGGAGGTCGACGGGCGCTCGGTGTTCGCCGCACCGAGGCCGGACGACGTCACCACGGTGTACGGCAGCAGCGTGAATCCCTTCGGCGTGGAACCGACCGGCCCCGAGCAGCTGCCCGGTGGGTTCGACTGGTCGGAGATCGCCGAACACGCCACCGATGTGGTGCTCCCGGCGGTCGGTGAGCCCGAGCGCTTCTACCTGATCGGACCGCAGAGCGAACTGGTCGGGGAGCCCGCCGGCCCGCTGGCGGACGAGGTCGAGTTCCTCGCGGATGACCCCGAGTCGTTCCGGGACCTGACGAGCGGGTCGACGGTGCTCCCGGCGCTGGTCAGGGGGTCGTTGCCCGACGGGGACACCGACCGGGTCGCCCTCGCGCTCAACGGCGTGGTCGTGGCGACCGCCCCGACCTTCTCGCTCGATGGACGCACCCAGGTGGCGGTCATGGTGCCGCCCGGCGCGTTCACACCCGGCGACAACGACGTACGCGTGTACCGCCTGGCCTGAGACCGATGTGAGTTCCCCGAAAGGGTTGCTCCTCGGCACCACAGGTGCCAGAAGGGAGCCGGGTTCAGCCGGAGCCCGCCCTGAGCAACATCCCCGGCCGACCGGCGACGTCGACGATCAACTGCTCACCGTCGAGTCGGATCGGCACTCCGTTCACCAGGACGTGTCGAACGCCAACCGGCTCGTCAGCGGTGAGGCGTTCACCGTCCGCGGGGAAGTCGTGGATCCGTCGCAGCGGACCGGGCGACACCGTCGCCGGATCGAACACGACCAGGTCGGCGGCCCTTCCCACCTCGATGAGCCCGCGGTCAGCGAAGCCGTAGACCGCGGCCGGCTCGCCGGTCAGCTTGTGCACCGCACGCTCCAGGCTCATCACGTCGCGGTCGCGGACCCAGTTGCCCAACAGGTCGGTCGCGAAGCAGGCGTCGCACAGCTGGCTCACGTGGGCACCCGAGTCGGCGAGTCCGATGAGGACCCCGTCACGCGGCAGCAGCCATTCGATGGCGTCGGGATCATCGTTGGCGAGCACGGACCAGAATCGTGTGGTCAGGTCGTCCTCGAGCGACAGGTCCAGCATCACATCGAGCGGTGTGCCGCCGCGTTCCTCCGCCAGCTCGACCACGCCGCGACCGACCAGCTCCGGGTACAGCACCGACTCGGCGACCGACAGCGCGTCCCACTTGACCGGCAACAGGCCGCCGCCACCCGAGACCTCCTCCCACGCTGCAGCACGCCACTCCGGGTCGGCGTAGGCCGACAGGCGGGCCGTCCGATCCCGGTCCATGAGCGCTGCGAAACTGGGCCGCATGTTGAGCGTGAACGGCTCCTCGAGGTTCATCTGGAACACGAGAGGACGGCACGACACCTGTGGCCACACGTCGACGCCCTGCGCACGGGCAGCGTCGTGCTCTGCGATCACACGTTCGTGGTACGGGAGCCCCTTGATGGTCAACAGCGCGGTCCAGGTGACCGGGCGACGGACGTGACGTTGCAGGGCGAAGACCTCGTCGTTGGTGAACACTCCGCCGGGGAGGAGGGCCACCACCCCCCGGTCACTGCGTCGTAGCGGCTCGCAGAGCGCA
>SKRR01000266.1 GCA_007118345.1 Microthrixaceae bacterium
CGAGGCCGTCGTCGACTGGCTGGAACGCTCGGTCGACCGTGTCCGCACACAGCTCGAAGAGCTCGACACGACGATCGGCGAGGCCAGCGCATCGGTCGAGGCGGCACGCACCGCGACGGACCGCCTCGCCGGGCTCCGTGCCGCTGCCGACACCGCCCACCGACGCGCCGACGCAGCTGACGCGCTGGTGCCGGCGCGTGCCGCGCTCGACGCGGCAGCTCGGGCGCACCTCGACGCCGACCGCGAGCTGCAGGACCTGCGCGCCCGCTACAACGACCACCGCGAGTCCTACCTGTCGGGGATCGCCGCCGAGCTCGCCAGTGCCCTCGACGACACCGAGGCCTGCCCCGTCTGCGGTTCGCGCGAACACCCCGAGCCGGCTCGGGCGATCGACGGAGCCGTCACCCGCGAGCAGCTCGACCGCGACGAGGGCGCCGTCGAGGACGCCCGGGTGACCGAACGGAGCGCCGCCGAGCAGCTCCAGCGGGCCCGCGACCATGTCGATCACCTGGTCGAGCAGACCGACGGGGCGACCGACCAGGACGCGCTGCGCGTCGCCGCAGGCACCGCGGCGACTCGCCTGGACGAGGCGACCGCGCTCGCCGACGGGCTCGACGGCCTCGTGGCCCGACTCGACGACCTCCGCCGGGGCCGGGTGCCACTCGAGGACCGCCGGGACGAACACGCGTCGCTGGCCGCGGCCGCGGGTGCCCGCTCGATCGAGCTGCGACGTCACGCCGGCGAATGCCGCGACGAGCTCGATGCCACGCTCGGCGACGGTGTCGTCCTCGGCGACGCGGTCCGCGCCGTCGAACGCCTCTGCACCCGTCTGGCCACGCTCGACCGGTCGTTGACCGAATGGGACGTCGCCAGCGGTCGCCACACCGCCGCACTGCAACGGCGTGACGCCGCGATCGCCGCGTCGGACTTCGTCGACCTCGACGACGTCGACGACGCACTGCGCCCCGCCACCACACGCGACGACCTCGGCGCGCGGATCGACGCGCACCACGAACGGTTGGTCGGGATCGACGCACAACTCGCCGCCGCCGAGCTCGCGGAACTGCCCGAGGACGAGCCCGACACCGAGGGCCCGCTCGAGCGGCTCCACCTGGCGACCGGCCTGCTCACCGCGGTCGACAAGCGCGCCGCGGTGCTCGATGACGCCGCCGCAGCGGTCGACGGCTGGGTGGCCCAGCACCGCGACATCGAGGACCGCATCGCTGGGGTGCGGCGTCGCGCCCAGCTGCTGTCCGACCTCGCCGACCACTGCTGCGGCCGTCGCGGCGACCGGATCTCGCTGCGACGCTGGGTCCTGGCCAGCTACCTCGCCGAGATCTGCCGGATCGCCAACCAGCGGCTCTCCGCGATGTCCTCGGGGCGGTACTCGTTGCACGTCCACGGCGAGGGGTCGGGGCGCGGCGCCCGAGGTGGTCTCGACCTGCGGGTGCTCGACGCGTTCACCGGCGAACAGCGCGAGGTGCAGTCGCTGTCGGGTGGCGAGACGTTCCAAGCGTCGTTGGCGCTGGCGCTGGCGGTCGCCGAGTCGGTGCAGGCCCACGCCGGCGGCATGCGCCTCGACGCACTGTTCATCGACGAGGGCTTCGGCACCCTCGACCCCGATTCGCTCGAGCTCGCCATGGACGAGCTCGACCAGCTCCGAGCCGGCGGCCGGATGGTCGGGCTGATCAGCCACGTCGGCGCGTTGCGGGAACGGATCCGACTCGGCGTGGAGGTCCGCCAGACCCGCACGGGGTCGACACTGCACGTCGGCGAGCTCACCACCAGCTGAGCGCGACACCGTGCGCTCGTCGTCGCTGCGGGAACGTCGATGACGATAGGTGGTGCCGTCGACGTCGCCCGGGTCAGAAGGTGCGACGCCGGGTCTGGTTGCGTCGACCCCGCGCGAGGCTGGGCGGATGGACACACCCGACCACACCGCACCCGACGGCGCGGCCTACGGCGAGTTCCCGCTGCGGAGCTTCCTCGACCTCCGCCTCGCCGACATCGGCGACGGTCGAGCCACCGCCCGGATCGACATCGGTGCGGCACACCTGAACCCGAACGGCGTGGTGCACGGTGCGGTGCTCTTCGCGCTCGTCGACACCGCCATGGGCGGCGCCGCCATGTCGGTGCTCGACGAGGGCCAGTACGCGACGTCGGTCGACGTGCAGCTGCGATTCGTGCGGCCGGCGTCGGAGGGTGAGCTCGTCACCAGGGTCGAGGTGCTCAAGCAGGGCCGCAACGTCATCCACCTCGAGGGCCGCATCGAAGGCGACGGTGGGCGGCTCGTGGCGACTGCGGCCGGAACGTTCACCACACTCGGCGTCTGACCGACCCTCCCACCGTGGGGCACTCGACGCGCCGACGCCGCGGTCGTCGCGTTGCTACGGTCCTCACCAACCATCGGAGGGAAGTGGTGCGTGTGCCGCCGGGCCCACCCAGAGGTCAGTCCGGACGAGCCGACGCCGGATCGTTGGAGGCCGACCGACTGTCGCTCACGTTCGGCGACCGTCAGGTGCTCGACGGGGTGTCGTTCAGCATCCCTCCGGGAGAGGTCGTCGGTCTGCTCGGGCCGAACGGTGCGGGGAAGACCTCGGCGATGCGGGTGCTGTTGGGCATCGTCGACCCCGACGACGGCGAGGTCCGCTGGCGCGGCCGGCCGGCCGCCGAAGGGATCCGATCCCACTGGGGCTACATGCCCCAGGAGCGGGGCCTCTACGTCAAGATGACGGTGCGCGACCATCTCAGGTTCCTCGGCCGGTTGCGGGACGTCCGCCGTGATCGACTCACGACCCGGATCGACGAGCTCCTCGAATGGGTCGGGCTGTCGGCACGGGCCGACGACAAGATCGAGCAGCTGTCCGGAGGGATGCAGCAGCGGGTCCAGCTCGCAGCGACCCTTGTCCACGAGCCCGACGTGCTCGTGCTCGACGAGCCCTTCTCCGGGCTCGATCCGGTCGCGGTCGAGCAGCTCTCGGAGGTGATCCACGCCCAGGCGGCCGAGGGTCGCACCGTGCTCTTCTCGAGCCATCAGCTCGACCTCGTCGAGGACATGTGCGAACGCATCGTGCTGATCGACCACGGCAGCGTGGTGCTCGACGGTGTGGTGTCGGCGCTCAAGCAGGCGTCGGGTCAGCGGACCCTGCGGGTCGCACTCGCCGGCGCCGTGGAGTCCTGGGCCGACCAGCTCGACGGCGTCACGGTGCTCCACTCCGACGCCAGCGAGACGTTGCTGCACCTCCACCCGACGACCGATCCGCTGATGGTGCTCGATCAGGTGCGCACCTTCGGCGAGGTGTACGACTTCGGCCTCGAGCTCCCCCGCGTCAGCCAACTGTTCCGCGAGGCGGTGGACACATGAGCCGGGGCGGGGCGAACCACGTCTGGGTGGTGGCGAACCGCGAGTTGAACGAGTCGTTCCGTTCGCGGGCCTACTGGGTCACCATGGCGCTGCTGGTCGCCGGTGTCGTCGCGATCCTCGTGGTGCCACGTCTCTTCGACTCGAACACCGAATGGACCGTGGGCGTCGTCGGCGACGCTCCCGCCGGGCTCGGCGCCGCACTGGGCGCCCTCGCCGACGACCTCGACGCCCAGCTCGAGGTCGACCGGTTCGACGACCAGGGGTCGGCTGCCGCGGCGGTCGCGGACGAGGAGATCGACGTCGCCATCGTCGTCGACGACGAGGTCACGCTGCTGCGCCGGACGAGGAGCTCGTCGACCCTCGTCGCCGTGGCGGGGCAGGCCGTGGTGTTCTCGGGCATCCAGGCGCAGCTGGAGCAGTCCGGGCTCGACGCCGCAACGGCACGCGCCGCGCTGACCGTTCCGGCTCCGACCGAGGTGGTCGTCGACGACGACGGCTCGGGTCGGGAGGCACTGGCGTTCGTGACCGGACTGGCGCTGTACCTGGCCCTCTTCATGGGCGGGGTGGGGGTCGCGACCGGCGTCGCGGTCGAGAAGTCGTCGCGGATCGCCGAGGTGCTGGTCACCACCGTGCACCCGACGCGCCTCATGGCGGGCAAGGTGCTCGGCGTCGGCCTCTCGATCCTGTTGTACCTGGTGGCCACCGCGGTGCCCTTCTTCGTTGCACTCGTGGTGGGTGCGGTCGACCTGCCTCCGGCGACCGCGGTCGACGTGGTCGCCGCGATCGGCTGGTTCGTGCTCGGCTACGCGATCTACGCGACGGGCTTCGCCGCACTCGGCGCGCTGGTCGACCGACAAGAGGACCTCGGTTCGGCCATCGGGCCGTTCAGCGGTGTGCTGGTCCTCTCCTACTTCGCGTCGATCCAGGCGCAGAACGCCCCCGACAGCCTGCTCGCTCAGATCACCTCGATCTTCCCGTTGAGCGCTCCGATCGTGATGCCCGTGCGGATCGCCGCGGGGAGCGTGGAGCCGCTCGAGGTCCTCGCAGCCGTCGTCGCGGGACTCCTCACGCTCGCCCTGCTCATCCGTGTCGGGGCGACCATCTACCGTCGGGCGCTGCTGCGCGGCGGACGCCGCTTGAAGGTCACCGAGGTGCTGCGTGGCTGAGTGGTTCGGCAGCTGAGTGGTTCGGCAGCTGAGTGGTTCGGCGGCTGAGTGGTTCGGCGGCTGAGTTGTTCGGCAGGCGAGTGCGTCGACGCACCGCTTCACTGCGCGAGTCGCTCGCGCAACCCCGACGCCCGCAGCACCGGCCGGTCCACCGCCCGTCGGACCGCCGCCTCGGACGCGATGACGGTGACCTGCTGCTGCGCCCGGGTGATCGCCGTGTACAGCAGCTCGCGGGTCAGGATCGGCGAACCGTCGTCGGGCAGCGACACCACCACATGGGGGAACTCCGAACCCTGGCTCTTGTGGATCGTCATCGTCCACCAGGAGTCCACCCGGCCGAGCCGCGACACCGGCACGAACCGCGGTCCGTCGCGGCCGGCCTCGATCGCCAGCCGCCGCACCGCCGGGCCACCGGTGCCGTCGTCGGCCCCGTCGAGCACCACACCGGTGTCGCCGTTGGCAACGCCGGTGGCCGGGTCGTTCACGGTGATCATGACCGGGCGCCCGACGTACCACTCGCCACCGGCGGCCACCCCGGGCACCGCCCGGCGCACTGCGGCCTCGACGCGGTCATCCCAGCCGTACCGCCCGAACGCACCGAACCGGGTCGCGGCGAGCACCTTGACCGCCGACGCGGCGTCGAGGGACCCCGCGGCGTCGCCGTCGAGGGCCCTTCGGACCAGCTCGACCGAGGCGCCGACGACCTCGGCCTCGACGTCGCCGAGCGCGACCGGGTCGTCGGGTCGCACCCACCGCAGATCGTCGCGGCGCGACGACAACAGGTCGACCACGGCGTCGGCGTCGCCGCCACGCACCGCAGCGGCCGCAGCGGCGATGCCGGAGTCCGCCTCGAAGCGGTGCCCGCGCACGAGTCGCACCACGTGGCCGGCGAGCGGCCCCGACCCGTCGTCGGCGGCGACGAGGTCGGCGAGCACGGTGCCGGCCTCGACGCTGACGAGCTGGTCGGGGTCGCCGACGAGCACGACCCGGGCGTCGGGGCGCAGCGCGTCCAGCAGGCGGGCCATCAACGGCAGCGCCACCATCGAGGTCTCGTCGACCACGACGAGGTCGTGGGGCAAGGGGTCTCGCCGGTCGTGGCGGAACCGCACCCCGCGGCCTCGGCCGAGCAGCCGGTGGATGGTGGTGGCCTCGGTGCCCGACAGCGCGTCGAGCACGTCGGGCGGCACGTCGGTGCCCTCGCCGAGCTCGGCCACGGCGCGGTGCACCGCGTCGGTCATGCGGGCCGCGGCCTTGCCGGTCGGTGCGCACAGCGCGACCCGGCGGTCGACGCCGTCGCGCAGCAGCGCCGCGGCGAGGAACCGGGCGACGGTGCGGGTCTTGCCGGTGCCGGGCCCGCCGACGAGCACCGTCAACCGCTGCGACAGGGCGCGCGCCGCGGCGAGCCGCTGCAGGTCGACGTGGCCGTCGGGGTCGACGGGACCGAAGGTGGCGTCGAGCACCGACCCCGCGTCGACGTGTGCGTCGTGCTCGCCGCAGCGTTCGCGCACCTGCTGGGCGATCCGCTGCTCGTCGGCCCACAACCGCTGCAGGTAGAGACGGCCGGCGTCGAACACCAGCGGCCGCAGCGGGCGGGCGGCGCCGGAGTCGCCGTCGGCGACGACGGGGCTCGCGGCGAGGCTCGTCGCCCACTGCGCCGGATCGGGCCAGTCGAGCGCCCCGACCTGTTCCGCCGGGGTGGGCCCGTCGGACGCTGCAGCCGCGGGACGTTCGTCGACCACGACGCGGTGCGCCTCGTCGAGTGGCACCCCGACGTGCCCGGACCGGGGCGCGCGTGCGGCGACCGCCAGCGCCAGCAGCTCGTGGTGGCCGAGAGTCCCGTCGGCCACACGCGCGACGGTCGCGGCGAGGTGGACCTCGGCGGGACCGAACACGCCGGCGTCGACGAACGGCTGGAGCGTCGCGACCTCGTCGGGGACCCGTTCGACGTCGAGGTCGGGCAGCGCCGGGACCGTCGCGCTCACGGCGCACCTCCGCTCACGAGGCGACCGTCGAGCAGGTCGCTCAGTTCGGTGACCAACCTGGTGGGGATGGTCCAGCTGAACAGTCCGTGGGGTTCGCCGTCGACCGTCGGCGTGTCGGGCCCGACGAGGCCGCGAAGGAACAGGTAGCCGACGCCGCCCAGGTGGCGGTCGGGGTCGTAGTCGACCAGACGCCAGCGCAGGTAGCGGTGCAGCGCGACGGTGTAGAGCAACGCCTGGAGCGGGTAGTGGTGCTCGGCCATCGCCACGGCGAGGCGGCCGGGTGCGTACTCGTCGCCGGTCGCAGCGCCGGGTTGGTGGAGGCGGTTGGTCTTGTAGTCGACGACGACGAACCGGTCGCCGTCGTCGTCGCGGACCCGGACGACGGCGTCGATCGAACCGGTGAGGTGCCCGGCGAGCGGCGCGCGGAACCGTCCGTCGACCAGACCGGTCGCCCAGGCGTGCAGCGGCGTCGGGTCGAACAGGGTGGCCGGCGCCAGGTGCGACTCGACGAGCCGTCCGACGTCGCGGTCGGTGACCCGCCGTGGGCCGTCGCCGAGCCGGAGGTCGAACGCGAGCTCGTCGAGGCGGTCGTCGGTGGGGATCTGCGCGAGCGCCCGAGCGGCGAACCGTGGCCCGAGCGGCGTCTCGACCGCTCGGCACACGGCATCGACCAGACGCCGCAGCCCTGCTTCGGGCCCTGCCGCGGGGTCGTCGCGCAACGTGAGGTCGAGCGGTCGGCGTTCCAGCCCTCGCCGGAGCCGGGCCTCGAGGGTGCCGCCGAGATCGGCGACGGTCAGGTCGACACCCTCGAGCGCCTCGTGCACCAGGGTGCCGAACGACGCGCCGGCGGGCAGGCCGTCGAACGGGTTGACCGGACCCGACGGACCATCCACAGCGGCCATCGCGGTGGGCGCGGGGTGCGGCTGCGCGGCGGCTTCGTCCGCGGCGCCGGCATCGCCGTCGGTCGGATCAGCGGGATCGACACGGTCACCGACGGGTGACGCGGCGCCGTGGGCCGGCGAGTGGTCGCGCGCGGTGATCGCGGTGAACGACCAGCGTCGCCGTCGCCGATCGGGGTGACGGTCGAGGGTGGTGACCTGCAACTCGGGTTGGTCGTCGGTGGCGCGCCGCGGGGCCCACATCCCGTCGGGCGCCGCGGCGTGGCCGTGGGCTGCGACGGTGATCAGCCCGTCGCTGCGGACCCTCAGCGGCTCGAGCCGGGACACCGCGTCGACCGGCGCCGGCAGTTCGACCGATCCCGCGGTGAGCGCGCCGGGGTCGAGCACGCCGGTGTCGTCACGTCCGAACAACACCCGCGACAGGCCGGACTTCTCCGAGCCCTTGCTGCCGGTCCACCACACCACCGTGCGGTGGCGCGCCCGGGTGAGCGCCACGTACAACAACCGCAGGTTCTCGCCCACCGACTCGCTGCGGGCACGGTCCTTGCGCTCGGCGCCGGCAGCCGTGTCGGGCCAGGCGCCACCGTGGGTCACGTCGTAGGTGCGGCGTCCGGTGTCGGGATCGACGTAGACGGTGTCGGGGTTCGGCACGCTCCACATGGTGGGCACCATGACCACGGGGAACTCGAGCCCCTTGGACACCCACACCGTCATGACGGTCACGGCGTGGTCCTCGGACTCGATGCGCCGCGACACCACGTCGGGGTCGACGTCGGCCTCGATCTCCTCGGGCTCGGGGGCGTCGAGCACGGCTCGCAGCGCCGCGGGGGTGAGCCGTTCGGTGCCGCCGAGCGCTCCGAGCAGCTCGGCGACGTGGTCGAGGTCGGTCAGGTCGCGGTCGCCGCCGGGGCGTTCCAACACCCTGGCGGCCACGCCGGTCGACGCCCAGAGTCGGCGCCGGAACTCACCTACGCCGTGCGAGGACAGCATCCGGACCCAGCTGTGCAGTTGTTCCCCGAGCGCGGCGAGGTCGTCGTCGCCCGCGCGGGCGACCCAGTCGGCGTCGCGGCCGCCGAACCAGGACAGCGCCACGTTGCGGACCCTGGTGGGGTCCGACGGCCGCATCATCGCGTCGAGCAGCCATCGCCACTGCTCGGCCGCCTCGGAGTCGAGCACGCTGCCCCCCCGGGCGAGCACCGTGGGGATCCCCTGGGCGGTGAGCGCCGCGAGCGCCTGCGCGGCGTCGGAGTTCGACCGCACCAGCACGGCGATGTCGTCGGGTCGCACCGACCGGGCCGTGTCGTCGTCGGGCAGCTCGGCCTCGTCGAGCAGCTCACGCACCTGACCGACGAGGTCAGCCCAGATCGCCGGTCGCGCCGCGTCGGCGCGGGTGGCCGTGCCGTCCTTGGTGCGCAGCTCGGGCGCCGTCGCCAACCGCAACGACAACGGCGCGAACCACCCGCCGCCGCGCCGCGCGAGCCGTCTCGTCGCATGGGCCTCGGCGGGGTCGACCGGATCGAACGCGATGCGCTCGTCGCCGAAGGTGACACCGTCGAGCAGCGCCTCGGTCGCCGAGAGCACCGCACCGTCGGACCGCCAGTTGATCCCGAGGGTGCGCCGATGCACCCCGTCGCCGTCCTCGACCGCCGAGAGGTACGTGTGCACGTTGGCGCCCCGGAAGGCGTAGATCGCCTGCTTCGGGTCGCCGACGAGAACGAGTCGCCCACGCGGGGCACGCTCGCCGGACCCGTCGCCGGCAGCGTCGAGGGGGAAGATCGTGCGGAAGATGTCCCACTGGACGGGATCGGTGTCCTGGAACTCGTCGATCAGCGCCACCCGGTACCGACCGCGGATGGTCTCGAGCGTGTTCGCCGCCCCCGCTCCCCGCACGGCGCGGCGCAGCTCCGAGAGGATCTCCTCGAAGCTCATCGTCGACTCGCTGCGTCGACGCGCCCGCATCCGTTCGATCGAGCGGGTCACCAGGCGCGCCAGCGCGGCGTCGCCGGTGGGGAGCGACTCGTCGTCGGGGTCGGGCACCACGTCGACGTCCGCGAGTGCGATGGCGGTGCGCGTCCGCTGCACCAACGTCGGGTACTTCGGCAGCACCGAGGGGTCGTCGACCTCGAGCGCCATCGCGGCGAGCTCGTCGGCGCAGCACTCGGCCGCGAGGCGGGCGGTGTCGTCGAGCAGGGTGGCGTCCGCGTCGGCGCCCGACGAGACACCCAGCGCGGCGAGCAGCTGGGCCGCGAACCCGTGGATGGTCGTGACGGTCGCGGCGTCGAACTCGGCCACCGCGGCCGCGAGGCGCTGGTGGTGCAACAACCGGTCGCCGCCGGCCAGGTGCAGGACCACCGGGTCGTCGGAGGTGACCGGCGCGTCGCCGGCGAGCGCGGCCGCGGTGTCGACCAGGCGTTCGCGCACCCGGCTGCGCAGCTCGGAGGTGGCGGCGCGGGTGAAGGTGACCACGAGCAGCTCCGACGGCGCGACGCCGTCCTCCGCGACCACCCTGGTGGCCAGCGCCGCCAGGGTGAAGGTCTTGCCGGTGCCGGCGCTCGCCTGGATCGACAGTCGACCCGACGGCAACGGATCGAGCAGGTCGAACCTCGGGTCCTTCATGCCGCCCCCCGCACGTCGCCACCCGAGTCGACCACGGACGACTCGACGCTCTGCCACAGGTAGCGGGAGTAGCACCCGACACGGCCCCAGCCGTCGACCTCGACCCGGGGGTCGTCGTCACGCCGGGGCAGCGCGGCGAGGTCGCGCAGGTCGAGGTGGCCGAACACCATCGCGACGTGCGCATCGTTGCCGTCGGCACCCGAGCCGAAGTCGGACAACCAGTCACCGGGTCGCGCCTCACCGATGTGCACGCGTTGGGAGAGCCGTGGGAAGAGCGGCAGCGGATCGACCGCGCCCCGGCGGTAGCAGTCGACGGCGACGGTGAGTGCGTCGCGGGCGTCGAGCCGCTCGGGGTCGGAGCCGTCGGCGAGGCACAGGTCGTACACCGTGGCGGTGTTCTTCCTGGTGGAGTGCTGGTAGATGCCCACCGACCGCCACGGGCGATCCGGCCCGGTGGCGGCGAGCGCGACGAGATCGAGCCACACCGCGAGCAGGTAGGTCGAGCGTGCCTTCGAGAAGCTGGTGCGGACCGGTCCGACCGACGGCGACCGGAGGTGGTCCTCGACCGAACCGACGACGCGGGTGCCGTCGTCGAGGGTGACGTCGACCGGGAGCAGCTCGCCCGCCCCCGGCTGCACCCCGGCAGCCTGGGCCGCCCGTTGCAGCGAGTCGACCGACGCGGTCACGTCGTCGAGCAGCAGGTCGCCCAGCGCTCCGGGCGGCAGCACCCCGGTGCGACGTTCGAGCTCGCGCCACTCCTCGGTCGAACCGCCCTCGAGCTGCCGGGCGAGCAGCCTGCTGCCGACCCCCCAACGGACCAACCCCGCCGGATCGACCGGGAGGGTCGCCGAGACGGCATCGCCCCGTCGGGGCAGCGACACACCGAGCCGTCGGCGCAGGAAGTGCCGCACCGGGTTCTCGAGGAAGTCGCGCAGGTCGGGC
>SKRR01000286.1 GCA_007118345.1 Microthrixaceae bacterium
GGTCTCCTCGTCGCCCCCGGCTCGGTGACGGAGCTCGCGGCCGCCCTCCGGCGCCTCGTCACCCGACCCGAACTGCGCATCGGCATCGGCACCCGGGGTGCGGCCCACGTGGCCCGCCACTACGACACGGCGGGGAACACCCGGCGGCTGCTGGCGGTCCTCAAGCAGGTGGCCGACCACCGGGCGGTGACGACGTGACCGGCGACGCGAGCAGCGTGCCCACCGGTCTCGCGATCGTCGGCTGCGGATTCGTGTCGGACTACTACCTCCGCACGCTCAGCGGTCATCCCGGGCTGCGATTGGTCGCCGTGACCGACCGCGATCCGGGTCGCGCGGCGGCCGTCGCCCGCGAGCACCGTGTCGAACACCACCGATCGATCGACACGCTGCTCGCCGACGAGCGGATCTCCGTCGTGGTCAACCTCACCGACCCGAGGAGCCATCACGACGTCACACGCGCCGCCCTGCTCGCCGACAAGCACGTGTACTCCGAGAAGCCGCTGGCGACGGATCTGTGCCGCGCCGTCGAGCTGGTGGAGCTGTCGGAGCGACGCGGCCTGCAGCTGTCGTCGGCGCCGTGCAGCCTGCTCGGGGAGACGGCGCAGACGCTGTGGCGGGCGATCCGCGACCGTGCCGTCGGCACCGTGCGGGTGGTCTACGCCGAGATGGACGAAGGTCTCGTGCACCGGATGCCGTTCCGGTCGTGGTCGAGTGGCACCGGCGTGCCGTGGCCGCATCGGGACGAGTTCGAGCTCGGCACCGTGCTCGAACACGCGGGCTACGTCGTGACGTGGCTACCGGCGTTCTTCGGCCCGGCGATCTCGGTGACCGGGACCGCTGCGTGCCTGATCCCCGACAAGGCCGGCGTCCGGACCGACGGCACCGACTTCTCCGTCGCCGTCGTCCGGTTCGCGTCCGGTGTCGTCGCACGCGTGACCTGCAGCCTGATCGCGCCCCACGACCACTCGCTGCGGATCGTGGGCGACCGCGGCGTGCTCTCCACGGCCGACACCTGGTTCTACGACTCGCCGGTGCACGTCCGTCGGTCGGTCAACCTCGGACCTCGACACCAGTGGCTCCCCCGGAGGCGCCGTCGCCTGCTCGGCTCGCCGCAGCGCTATCGCTACCGGGGGGCCCAACAGATGGACTTCGCACGCGGCCTCGCCGACCTCGCTGACGCCATCGTCACGAATCGCACGCCACGGCTGTCCGCCCGCTACTGCCTGCACACCACCGAGCTGGTGCTCGCGCTCGACCGCGGGCTCCGCGATGGCTGCAGCTACCAGATGACCACCTCCACCGACCCGATCGAGCCGATGCCGTGGGCCCGCTGACGCACTCCGAGCGGCCGATCCGCTGGGGCGTCATCGGCGCCGGTGGTGTGGCCCACGGGTTCGCCACCGGCCTCGGTTCCCTTCCCGATGCACGCATCGTGGCGGTCACGTCCCGTCGACCGTCGAGCGCGCGCGCGTTCGCGACCCGTTTCGGCCCGATGCAGGTGCACCACGGGGTGGACGAGCTCGTCCGCGACCCGCTCGTCGACGTGGTGTACGTCGCCACACCGAACCACCGGCACGTCCACGACACGCTGTCGAGCTTGCGACACGACAAGGCGGTGCTCTGCGAGAAGCCGTTCACGCTCGACGCCGAGCAGACCCACGCCGTCGTCGACGAGGCGCGACGCCGCGGCGTGTTCTGCATGGAGGCGATGTGGATGCGGTTCACCCCGGCGATCGGGCGGGCGGCGCAACTGATCGCCTCCGGAGCGATCGGCGAGGTCCGCACGTTGCACGCCGACTTCAGTGTTCGAGCACCGCTGGATCCGGCGAGCCGCCTGTTCGACCCGGCCATGGGGGGCGGCGCGCTGCTCGACCTCGGCGTGTACCCGCTCTCGCTGGCGGACATGCTCCTCGGACCGGCGACGGTCGCCGGTGCGCGTGTCGTCATGGGACCGACGCGGGTCGACGAGCACGTGGCGGTGGTGACGACCCATGGTGACGACCGATTGGCCGTCTCGACGGCGTCGCTGCGGGCCGTCGGGCACAACGACGCCGTCGTGGGCGGGACGGGCGGCAGCCTGCGCATCTGTGGTCCGATCTGTCGACCGACGCGACTCGTCTGGTCGACGTGCCCCGACGAGCCGGTGACCCGCGCCGACGACCACCCCACGCCCGGACGACGCGGACGACGGCACGCCGCCCTCGTTCGTCGAATCCGCGCCCGGGCCCGGGTCGAACGGGTTCCGCTGCGCGGGAACGGCTACGAGGGAGAGGCCCTCGAGGTGATGCGCTGTCTCCGGGCCGGCCTCGCCGAGAGCCCGGGGATGCCGCTCGACGCGACGCTGCGGACGATGGAGGTGCTCGACGCGGTGCGGGCGCACACGCGCACCTGACGGCGGTCAACCCGCCTGGACGGCGAGGTCCCGCAGCGGTCGCGCCGGGACGCCCGCCACCAACGTGTCCGCAGGGACGTCCCCGGTCACGACGGCCCCGGCCGCGACCACGGCCCCGGGGCCGATCGTCACGCCCGGGAGGACGATCGAGCGGGCGCCCAGCCACGCCCCGTCGCCGATCACGACCGGATCGGCCCGGAGGTCCGCGGCGCGACGCCCCGAGGGTCCGAGCACGTGCCCACCCGTGACGACGAGCACCTCGTGGCCGAACGCGACGTTGTGGCCGACGGTGATCGGGGCAGCGACGTCGAACGTGCAGTTGCCGTTGACGATGCAGTCCTCTCCGAAGGTCAGGCGTCGCGCCGGATCGCTCGCACCACCGACCAGGACGCGGCCCCAGACGGTCGTGCCCCGACCGATCCGCAGTCCGCCGAGCCGGAGCAGCCGGGGACGGAGGCGAACACCCAGGAAGGGCGGGACCAGCCCACAGAGGGCCTGAGCGACCA
>SKRR01000035.1 GCA_007118345.1 Microthrixaceae bacterium
CTGAGCAGCCGGCTGGGCGTACTGCGCCTCCTGCTGAGCAGCCGGCTGGGCGTACTGCGCCTCCTGCTGAGCAGCCGGCTGGGCGTACTGCGCCTCCTGCTGAGCAGCCGGTGGCGGTGCGCTCGCGGGATCCGCCCAACCGGGCGCAGCGGCAGGCGCGCCGCGGCGACGCTGCATCTCCGCGACGACGCCCGGGTGGGCGCCCATCGTGGTCCAGTCCGTCAGGCCCGGCCACCAGACCGGCGTCGCCTCGCTCAGACGCTGGGCCAGGACCTCGTTGATCAGCAGGTCGAGGGTGTACGGACCACGCTGGTCGTTGGGGCCGACCACCACGTAGGCCTGGGCGAGTTCGAGAGGGGGCAGTTCGCTCATCACCTGAGACTGCCACACGAACAGCGCCGTCGACCGCCGATCCGCGACCTGGGGACCTGACCGGCGTGGCACGCTGATGCGATGAATCCGGCCCGCCGACTGCTCGCCGTGCTGCTCGCGTCCTCGCTGGTCGCCGGGTGCAGCTTCGACCGTGAGGAGCCAGCGACCGTCACCGTGCCGCGGATGAACACGACCACGACGACGCCCGACACCATCGCTCCACCTCCCCCCGAGGTGGAGCCGCTCGAACCGGCTTGGTGGCTGCAGGTCGGCGGGCCCGCCGACGAGTCGTTCGCGGCGCTGAGCTCGATCGGGGCCGAGCTCGTCGCCGTGGGGAGCATCACCGACACCGCAACCGACGCCTACGTCGTCGCAGCGACGACGTCGGGCGAGCTCATCTCCACCGAGCAGGACGGCACCGAGGCGGACGACCGGGCGACGGCGGTGGCCACCGACGGAGCCACCGTCCTGACGTGCGGCACCACCGACGGCGAGTTCGGCGGCCCGATGGGCGGCGACACCGACATCTGGTGCGCTCCACTCACCGACGAGTGGCAGATCGGCGAGGTGCGCCAACTCGGTGGTCCCGGTCGGGAGCAGCTGAGCGGGCTGACGATGGCCGAGGGGATCACCCACGGCTACGGATCGGGCACCGCCGGCGTCGCAGCGCCCGGCGACGCCGATGCGCTCGCGCTCCAGCTCGACGCGGACGGATCGCCGCAATGGGCGCGACAGTTCGGGACGCTCGACGTGGACACCTCCACGGCCGTGACGATGAGCGAGGACGGTGACGGGGTGTTCGTCGGCACCACCGAGGGACCGCTCGAGGGCTCGTCCTTCGGTGGACAGGACGCGTGGATCTCACGCTTCGACCGGTCGGGGAGCCAACGCTGGACCACCCAGATCGGCTCCGAGGGCAGCGACGGCTTCAACGCCGTGGTGCCCCTCGGCGAGGCGCGACGTGGCACCGAGCAGTACGTGGCGGTCGGATCCACCGACGGCGACCTCGACGCCGAGGGGCCCAGTGCCCCCACCGGGGGTCTCGACGTGGCGATCGCATCCTTCGGGCCGGCGGGTGACCTCGAATGGGTCAACCAGTTCGGCTCCGAGGAGGACGACCGGGCCGCTGCCGTCGCGGTCGATGGCACCACCGTGTACGTGGCCGGCTCCACCGCCGGTGACGTCGGCGACCTGCTCGACGAGTTGGGCCCCGGCGGCGGCACCGACGGCTTCCTCGCCGCAGTCGACGCGATCAGTGGAGAGGTGCTGTGGGTCTCACGGTTCGGCTCCGAGGGCGACGACCTGGTGACCGCAGCCACCACCACCGCCGACGGTCTGCTCGTGCTCGCCGGCACCACCACGGGCTCGATCGGCGACGCCGAGTCGGGCGGCGGGAGCGACGGGTTCCTCATCGCCTTCCCGCTCGACGCGTCGGCCGGCAGCGCCGCCCGGGACGTCTGAGACCGTGACCGCCCCGACGATCCTGCTGGCCACCGCTGCGGACTGCTGGGTGCATGACGAGGACGCGCCGTTCATCGTCCCCGCCCTGGAGCACGCAGGTGCACATGTTCGCCCCGCGATCTGGGACGACCGGGCCGAGGACTGGTCGGACGCGGACCTCGTCGTCGTCCGCTCCACGTGGGACTACACGACACGGCGCCACGAGTTCCTCGATTGGGCTCGACGCGTCGCGACGGCCACCCGTCTGGCCAACCCCGTCCGGACGCTCGAATGGAACACCGACAAGCGCTACCTGGCCGACCTCGCAGGCGCGGGCGTCCCGGTCGTGACGACCACGTACCTCGCACCCGATGCGACCGACTCCGACGTCGCGGTCGCACTCGCTCTCGACGGCGACGTCGTGGTGAAGCCGACCGTGTCCGCTGGCGCGCGTGACACCGTGCGCCATCGCCCGGCACAGCGAACGGCAGCTCGGCGCCACGTCGCCGACCTCCTCGCAGCGGGCCGCCACGTGATGGTGCAGCCGTACCTCGACGCGGTCGAACGCACCCGCGAAACGGGGATGGTGTTCGCCGACGGAGCGTACGTGCACGCCTTCGCGAAGGCCGCCCTGCTCGCCGACGGCGCTGCCCACGTCGTGGGACGCTGGGCGCCCGAGGAGATCGAGTCCCGGCACCCCGAGCCCGATGAGCTGGAGGTGGCCGAGCACGCACTGCGGGTCGCCGCCGCGCTCACCGGTTCGGTTCCCTTGTACGCGCGGGTCGACCTGGTGCGCGACGCGAACGGCGCGCCGGTCGTGCTGGAGCTCGAGCTCACCGAGCCCTCGTTCTTCCTCCGGGTGCAACCGGGCGCGGCGGCGCGCATCGCTGCGGCGTTCGTGGCTCAGGCGCGCCGCTCCTGACGGTGCCCGCGGCCCACACCCAGCGCACATCGTGGTCGGCCACTGCCGACGGACGACCACGTGAATGCAACGACGAGCAACAGGATCATCGGGACCCGCATCTGACCCAGCCACGTATCAGGACTGCCTGCGCCGCACGGCTAGCGTCGTCCGCCATGACCACCACTGACGACGTCCCGGTCACCTACGAACACCGCGACGGCATCGCCCGGATCACGATCGAGGCCACCGACCGGGGCAACGCCCTGACCGCAGCCATGCGCGACCAGCTCACCGAGTGGTTCGAGTGGGCCTCGGCCGACCTGGCCGTGCGCGCCGTCGTGCTGACCGGCGCAGGCGAGCGCCACTTCTGCACCGGCGCGGATCTCGGCGGACCCCAGCGACCGGCGCCACCACGGCCCGCCGGTGCGCCGGACCGCGCCGTCGGCGAGGCTGCCCGCCTGATCCGCCAGGGGTGGCAGCGGCTGATCGCGTCGATCCTGGACTGTGAGAAGCCCGTGGTCGCCGCCGTCAACGGCACCGCCGCAGGTGGCGGTGCGCACCTGGTCCTGGCGTGCGACCTCGTCGTCATGGCCGACACGGCGAAGCTGGTCGAGGTGTTCGTCCGGCGCGGCATCCTGCCCGACGCCGGGGGCGCCTACCTGCTGCCCCGCATCGTGGGTCCGCAACTCGCGAAGGAGCTGATGTTCCTGGCCGACGACGTCCCCGCCGCCCGCTGCGAGACGCTGGGCATCGCCAATCGCGTGGTGCCGGCGGCCGAGCTCGCCGCGTCGGTGGACGAGATCGCAGCACGCCTGACCGAGGCACCGACCCGGGCACTCGCGTTGACGAAGTGGCTCGTCAACCGCTCGCAGGAGTCGTCCCGGCAGACCGCGTTCGACGAGGAGGCGATGGCCCAGGACCTGTTGACCTCCACCGAGGACTTCAACGAGGGGCTCGCGGCGTTCCGCGAGCGGCGGTCCCCCCGGTTCAAGGGGTGGTGACCGCCACGTCTCCGAACGTGCGGCACGGTTCGACGTCCCATGTGGCGAGGAGCACATCGAGCGCCGCGGCCTTCTGATCGAGACGACGAACGGCTCGTTCGGCAGCGGCGGCATCGTCCGCACGCGCCGCCTCGTCGAGCTCCCGGCCGGCGTCCGCGAACCTGGCGGCGAGTCGGCGAACGGCCCGACCCACCGCAGGGTCATGGGACGGGTCCTCAGCCGTTTCGAACAGCTCGGCGTACCCTGCGGTGAACGCCGCGACGGCTGCGGCGTGGCGGCGTGCACCCGGCAGATCATCGGGCTCCATCGACGTGAGCTCGGAGTGCTGCTCGTTCAGCGCGGTGCAGGCCTCGCTGATCTCCGTGTCCCACGGCGGACCGTCAGCGGCAACGGGCGTTGCACCGGGTTCGCCACCACAGCCGAGTGCCACACCGCCGCACAACACGGCGATCAGCACCAGCTGTGAAGTCGGTCGGCGGCTGCGCACCACCCCACGCTATCGACGACCCCGGTCGACCCCACCCGACGCGGTCGATCGCCCCCACGGCGCTGCGAGTGCGGGCGAACCCGGTGGCGAGCGGCACCGTCGCCGGTGCCCTGCTGGCGCATCCGTCGTTCGCGAAGCCAGCGCCGTGGAGGCGATCGATCCGCTGGTTCCACCATCCTCCTCGGAGCCAGCTTCGTCAAGACCCCGCGAGGGCTTCGAGTCGGCGGTGCAGGCCTCGGTTGCGACGGTACAGCCGACGGTAGACATCGAAGCCCTCGTCGTAGCGCCTCCGCGTGGACGGGTTCGGATGGTGCTCCTCGATCACCGGCACGGTCGCTCCGAGTTGGTCGGCGTCGAGGCGTCCGAGTGCGAGTCCGGCGAGCAGTGCGGCCCCTCGAGCGTTCGCCCGGATCGGGTGGTCGACACGTCGAATCGGACGGTTCAGTACGTCGGCGTGGATCTGTGCCCACACCGCCGAGGCGCCGCCACCGCCGATGACGTTCAACCAGGGGAACGGCTGCCCACAGAAGCGCTCGACCGCGTCGAGCAGCCAACGCGAGTTGTAGGCGACACCCTCGAGCACCGAACGGACGAGGTCACCCCGGTCGTTGCGCAAGCTCAGGTGGTGCCAGCCCCCACGTACGGTGTGGTCGTCGACAGGGGTGCGTTCTCCGTTGAGCCATGGGGTGAAGATCACCCCGTTCGACCCGGGCGCCACGCGTGCGGCCACCTCGTCGAGTCGCGTGAACACGTCCGGGGGTGCTCCGCCTGCCGACAGCTCGTCGTCACCGAAGAGCACGTTGTCGCGCAACCAGTTGAGGCAGGCCCCGGCGGTCTCCTGTTCGTTGGCGACGAAGTAGCGCCCGGGCAGCGGGCTGGGCAGCGACGCCACCCCCCGCAGGACATCGGTCTTCTTGTACGGCACGTGGCACGACAGCCATGACGACGTCCCCAGGTACAGGTGCCCCTCGTGGTCGCCGGTCGCGCCGGAACCCACCGCAGCGGACTGCACGTCGGGGGTGCCGCCGATGACCGGGACGCCGGGAGCGAGCCCCAGCTCGTCGGCCGCTGCGGCGGTGAGCGTGCCGATGACGGATGTGGCCGGCACCAGGTCGGGCAACCACTCGCGTCGCAGTCCAGCGAGCTCGAGCAATTCGTCGCTGTAGCGCACCCGGGTCGGATCGCGGTTGTCGGTCACCCACGTCATCACGATCGAGTCGTGGGTGGCGACGCATTCGCCGGTCAGGCGGAGGTTCAGCCAGTCCTTCGGCTCGAGGTACCGCGCGGTGCGCCGGTCGAGATCGGGGCGGGTGCGCCGCAGCCAGTGGATGTGGGCCAGCGGATCCTTGCCCGACAGCGACGGAACCCCACCCGTGAGCGAGATCCAACGGCGCAGCTTGCGGGGGTCGTAGCCCTGCACCCGGACCGGACCGCCCACCAGACGGCGCACGTCCGGCGCACCTCTCGAGTCCATCCAGATGATGGCGTCGTGGACCGGCTCCCCCTCGGCGTCGACGGCGACGGTGCCCGACCACTGCGAGGTGACCGACACAGCCGCCAGGTCGTCGGGGATCGCTCCCCGCTCTGCCAGGCGCCGGACCCCGGTCACCACACCGTCCCACCAGTCCGACGGCCGCTGCTCGGCGGCGCCGTCGGCACCGAGGCGGAGCTCGACGGGTTCGAACTCCCCGTCCAGGTAGTGCCCGTCGAGTGTGAACACGGCGGTCTTCGGCCCGGAGGTGCCGAGGTCGATCGTGAGGACGTGGTCCGACATCCGGAGCAGCGTACCGGGGACGCCGTCCCGGGCCGGAGGGTTGTGCTGAGCATATCTCATGTAGTTTCATGCTTTCTCATGAGGCACCTCCTCTTCCTGCTGTTGCTGCCCGCCGGCCTCTCCGGCGTCGGGTGCGCGGACGCACCCCCGACCGGTCACCCTCCATCGCTTCCCTCCGCTCCGTCCCTCCCCGCACGACCGCCGGTCGTACCCGCACCGGCACCCCCGCCGCCCACGCTCAGCACCAGCACCTCGACGGCGCCGCCGAACGCGACCACGGCTTGGCGCGACGTGGTCGACGACGCGCTCGATCGGTACGGCGCAGTGCTGACCGAGCTGGTGGCCGACCCGGAGGCGCTGCTCCGACCCGACGCCGATCTGGACGCTCGGTGGCGAGCGGTGGTGATCGATGGCGCCCTCTCCGACGAGGTCACCGCCCGCGCATTCGATCGACTCCACCACGACCGGATGGTCATCATGCCGGGGCCCCACGGCCGGGCGTACCGCCACGTCGCGGTCGACGTCGGGCCTGCCGATGGCAGCCGCACCGACCACCTGAGCTTCACCTGGTGCGGGTACTCCCCCGGCGTCGGCGTGCACGTCGACACCGGGGAGGTGCTCGACGACGAGGTCGCACACGCACGCGGCACGGGCACCCTTCGACTCATCGAGGACACGTGGCGCCTCGAGACGCTCGACGAGTTCGAGCTCGACCTCCTCGGTCCGGGCGCCGACGATCCCTGCCGGTCAGGATGAGTTCCGTCGTGCGGCGCAGCGCCGTGACCCTGCTCACCGTCGTCGGGGTGCTCGTGCTGTGGCCGTCCGCGCCCGCCGATGCCGCACGGGACGCCGGGGCGAGCTCGCGTGTGGTCGGCCGGGGCGACATCGTCACCTCGATCCTCGGCCCGGCCCGGCCCCGGCCACGGCCCTCCGAACGTCGAGTCCCGATGCTCGCGCCACGCTGCACCTGGGCCACCCTCGATGACGCCTCCATCGAATGGCTGGTGGCCGTGCTCGCGGTACGGAGCGGATGGAATCTCGACCTCCCGCTGCTCGACCCGCTCGCGCCGTACCTCGAGGGCGACGAGCTGCCCGACGGGGACCTCGAGGTGCAGACCTGCGACGGCGAACCCGTCGACCTACGGTTCGTCCCGAGCCCGGAGCCACTCATCACTTCGGAGGTTCTGCTGCGCCGGATGATCACCCGACTCCCTGCTCCTGAGCCCGTCACGAGCCCCCCAGCGGGGGCGGTGGTGCCCGTGGGGCACCCGGTCTTCCTCTCCCTGCCCGTCGAGCAGTGGCAACCCGTGCGCAGCGAGCTCTCCCATGACGGGATCACCGCCGAGGTCGAGGCGGTTCCCCTGTCGATGCGCGTCGTGAGCGGCGATCCGACGGCCACCGTGCACACGTGCCTGGGTCCGGGGCGGGCGTTCGATCCCGCCTCGTCACTGCCGCCGACCCGACAGGCCGACACGCCCGGCGCCTGCGTGGTC
Organism: Microthrixaceae bacterium; assembly: GCA_007118345.1. Classification (GTDB taxonomy): domain Bacteria; phylum Actinomycetota; class Acidimicrobiia; order Acidimicrobiales; family Microtrichaceae; genus SKRR01. The sequence continues at coordinate 7,472 of SKRR01000035.1, forward strand.
CGCTACGCCCGGGCGAACGGGCTGCGACCCGACGGGACCCGACGACCACCCACCTGGATCGGTTCGATCACGGTGATCTGGTCCGCACGCTGGCGGACCGACGACGGCGAGTGGCGCTCCCTCGGCTCGATCCCCCGGACCCGCCTGTTCCAGCGGGAGGCGGGCGAGCTCTCGACGGTCATCGAGACCACCCGCCGCTGAGCGGTCCGGGCGTGGTCACTCGAAGGTGCGCCCCCAGTCCCGCAACAGCTCGAGGTAGTTCTCGGGACTGTCCGGCGCCGGCTCACCCGGGCGGTAGTCGACGTGGTGCAGTGCCCCGCTGAAGGGAAAGGCACCGTGGCGCTGGTGCAGGTCCCAGCACACCGGGGAGCGACGGTCGACGCCGACGTCGATCCCCTGGAACGGCGCCATCGCCATCAACAGGCGGAACCCCTCGTCGGCAGCGACCACCCCACCGTCGATGCTGAGCTCGAGGTTCCAGCGGTCCTGACCCGGACAGCGGATGTGCAACCCGAGCTCGTGGGGACCCGGCGCGACCACGGGCCCGCGGACCTCACGCTCGAGCCCGTACCCGTTGTGCGCCGCGACCAGCTCGCCGGTGTCGTCGACGTACAACGAGTACCCGCCGCCCTGGTCGCCGTGCGCGACGAGCACACCGGCATCGCCCGACGCCAGGTCGACCGACGCAACGATGTCGACGTCGCGCCAGAGGATCAGGCGCTGTGACCGCCACCGGTCGACGGTCGGCGTACCGGGGAGGAGCCGGACCGGCCGCTCGTACCGTTCGGTCCACGGGGGTCGCAGCAGGTAGCGGTACCCGGTGCCCTCGTCGAGGGGGAACACCTGGTGCTCCCACGCCTCGCGCTCCCACGCGTCGACGAGCTCCGCCACGAACTCCGGATGGTCCGACGCCAGATCGTGGACCTGGGACGGGTCGGCTGCCAGGTCGTACAACTCCCAGTGGTCGTCGCCGAACGCCGTGAGCGGTTGGTGCCGCGTGACCGCCTCCCACTCCTCGCGTCGGTAGGCCCGGTGGCCGGCCAGCTCGACCATCAGGTCGCGCTGACGTCCCGGCGCCGCCGCGTCGAAGAGGGTCGCTCCCACGTCCTCGCCGTCGAGGTCGAGCACCGGCTCCCCACGCCAGCGCTCGGGCCGCTCGATGCCCGTGATGCCCAGCACCGTCGGCAGGAGGTCGGTCACGTGGACGAACTGGTTCCGCAGCGCGCCGCCCGGTAGCTCACCGTCGGGCCACGACACGAGGAACGGCACGGAGTGACCACCGCGGTGGGCGTTGATCTTGTACAGCCGGAACGGCGTGTTCGACACCATCGCCCACCCGCGTGGGTAGTGGGGCATCGTCGTCGGACCACCCAACTCGTCGATGCGCGAGAGGTCCTCCTCGATGGGTTGCTCGGCCCCCGTCCGCTCGTAGTGGAGCGTGCGGAAGTATGCCGAGGTCCCGTCCACCTCGCCCTCCCGGGATCCGCCGTTGTCGGAGGTGAAGATGAAGAGGGTGTCGTCCCACACGCCGAGCTCCTCGAGCGCCGCACGCAGTCGCCCGGTGTTCTGGTCGACGTTGTCGACCATGCCCGCGAAGACCTCCATGTAGCGGGCGAAGAGCCGTTGCCGGTCCTCATCGAGGTCGTCCCAGGCGGCGACCTCGTCGCCCGGCTGGTCGTTGCGCAGCGGCAGCTCGGTGCCCGGTGGGATCACCCCCAGCTCGAGCTGTCGGCGATGGCGCGCCTCGCGCACGGCGTCCCAACCGGCGTCGTAGGCGCCCCGGTGCCGTTCGATGTCCTCTCGCTTGGCGTGCAGCGGTGCGTGCACCGCGCCGTGGGACAGGTACAGCAGGAACGGAGTGTCCGGGTCCGATGCCCGGCATTCGCGGACCATCTCGATCGCGCGGTCGGTGAGGTCGTCGGTCAGGTAGTAGTCGTCCGGGAACTCATCGACACGCACCGCGTGGTTGTCCTCGATGAGCCGGTGAGGTTGATGGAAGTTCGTGAACCCGTCGAGGAACCCGTAGAACCGGTCGAACCCGCGCTGCAGCGGCCACGAGGAGCGGTCACTGGCGTCGTGCTGAGCACTGTCGCGGGTGAGGTGCCACTTGCCGACCATCATCGTGCGGTAGCCCGAGTCCCGCAGGAGCTCGGCCATGGTCGGCGCGAGCGGCGTGAGCTCCATCGCGTAGCCGGGGAAACCGGGATCGGAGTGGGCGACGTGCCCGATACCGGCGCGGTGCGGCTCCAACCCGGTCAGCAGTGCTGCACGCGTCGGTGAGCACATCGGTGTCGAGTGGAAGTCCGTGTAGCGGAGCCCGTCGCCCGCCAGGCGGTCGATGTGTGGAGTCGGGATCTCCGAGCCGTAGCACCCGAGGTCCGAGAACCCCAGGTCGTCGCACATCACCACCACGATGTTGGGCGACCTCCCCGGAGGACGGGCCGGCTCGGGCCACCAGGGGGTCGAGGTGGCGAACACCCGCCCCACCTCGCCCTCGAATCCGGCGTACGGCGCACGTGGGTCGTCGGCTGCAGCGTCGGTCATCGACGGAGCGTAGGTCGCACAGCAGGTCGTGGCAGGCGGCAGGATGGGTGGATGGACGAGGCCCTCGAGGAGCTCCGCGACCATCTGGGCGCCACGGCGGTGCTCGTCGACGGGATCGACGCGCACGAGCGACCGGCCCGGGGGCCGGCCGGGCGCGCCGCCGCCGTGGTCCGCCCCGCCGACACCGAAGAGGTCCGTGCCACGGTGGCCTGGGCCAGGAAGCACCGGGTCCGCCTGCTCCCCCAGGGGGCGAACTCAGGACTCGTCGGAGCCTCGACCCCGCCGGCCGGAGCCGGCCCATCGCTGGTGGTGCTCTCCACCGACCGCCTCCGTCGGCCCCCGTCGATCGACCCGGTCGACCGCACGGCGGTGGTCGACGCCGGGGTCCGTCTCTCGGAGCTGAACGAAGCGGCGGCGGTTCACGGCCTGTCGCTGGCGATCGATCTGGGTGCCGATCCCAGCCTCGGCGGGATGGTCGCCACCAACACCGGTGGATCGCGGATGCTGCGCCACGGCGACCTCCGCCGACACCTGCTCGGGGTTCGGGCCGTGCTCGCCGACGAGGGCTGCAGCGTCGTCGACGAGCTGTCCACCCTGCGCAAGCACAACACCGGACCGGCGCTGACGTCACTGCTCGTCGGCTCGGGCGGCGCGTTCGGCATCGTCACCGAGGTCGCCCTCGAGCTCGACCGCCTCCCCGAGGAAGTGGCCACGGCGTGGTTGGTGCCGGCGCGACCCGACGCGGTCCTCGAGCTGCTGCGTCGCCTCGAGGCGTCCGTCGGCGGCACGCTCAGCGCCTTCGAGGTCTGTTCCTGTGAATCCGTCGACGCCGCTCGACGACACCCCGCGGTGCCACCCGACCCACTCAACGGTGCAGCAGCCCCGCCCCTCCTGGTCCTCGTCGAACTCAGC
>SKRR01000304.1 GCA_007118345.1 Microthrixaceae bacterium
CTCGAGCCGGATCGTGTCGACCAGCTGGCCCACCGAGGCCCGGGCGTACCGAGCTCGGATGCGGGCGGAGGTCGACGCCGCCGAGGAGAACCCGCCGGCGGCCACGGGGTGGACGCTCACCATCACAGTGTCGCATCGAAGCGCTCGTCGGACCTGCCGACATGGGTCGATCGGACTTGATCTGGTTCCGGGGCTGCACATCTCCCGCTGCAGTGCCATACTCGGCTGATCACGCTCAGTGGTCATATCACTACTTTGAGCGATGCACTCGGCGGGGTGCAGAACATCGGGAGCGGAGGGCATCAGATGGCGGGCAACGGGGCGACGACGGCGGGGATCGAGCGGCGTTCGAACACGCGGTCGGGTGAACTGGAACGCGAACGCTGGCGACGCTTCTGGCGACAGCTCCTCGCCGCCCGCACGATCGGGGCGATCGGGTTGTGCACGTTCCTCGCGTTGCTCCCGTCGCTCGGGACGTCCCGGGTGGCGGTCGCCGTCGCCGCCCTCGTCGTCGTGGCCGGTCAGAACACCTGGATGTACCTACGGGTGCGTCGCGATCGCTCCATCCGCTGGCACCTGACGCTGTGCGACACCGGCACGGCGCTGATCGTCGTGGCGCTCGTTCCATCGACCTACTCCCCCGGAGCCCTGCTGCTCGTGTCGATGTCGGCGTTCTCGGTCTACTGGCTCGGGGGACGGCGGGCCGTGCTGGTGATGGCGCCGATCACGGTCGCATTGTTCGCCATCGGCATGTGGCACCAGCCGGCGGGGTGGTTCCCGACGTTCGTGTGCTGGACGGCGACTGCCACGATCGGCACCGCGGCCATCTCCCGGATGTCCTCGGTGACCATGGCCCTGCGACAGCGCTACGACGACATGGTCAACGGGATCGACGCACTGGTCTGGGAGGGCACGGGCCCCGTGGGCGACGCGGAGTACATGAGCGAACGCTCCACCGACCTGCTCGGTCACGAAGCCGCCGACCTCGCGAGCCTGACCTACCTGGCCAGCAGGGTCCACACCGACGACGTCACGGCGTTCACCGAGAGCCGACGCCGTGTCGCCGCCGGGAACGACGTCGAGGTGCACTACCGGCTGCGCGATCGCGACGGCGAGTACCACCACCTGCACGAGCGGATCAGCGTCGTGCTCGACCAGGACCATCGCGTCCTGCGCCGTCGTGGGATCATGGTCGACGAGACCGCGCGCTGGCTGGCCGAGGACTCGGTCCGACGGTTCTCGGACTTCATCGAGGGGGTGCCGATCGCGATGGCCATCCTCCGCCTCGAGGACCGCGAGGACGCCACCTCGCTGCGGGTCGTGATCAGCAACCCCGCCGCTGCAGCGATCGCGGGCGTCGACGAGAACCCCACCGGGCGCCGTGTCGCCGAACTTCTCCCCCAGGCCGCGCCGCTGCTCGAGCGCCTCGCGGACGTCGCCCGTCTCGGCCAGCCCCTCGAACGGCCCTTCCTCGAAATCGGCGACACGGGCCAGGTCTACGCACTTCGGGCCATCCCGCTCGAGGACCACTGTGTCGGCCTGGCGCTCGAGGACGTCACCAAGCGAGCACGACTGGCAGAGTCGTTGCGCCACCAGGCGCTTCACGACCACCTCACGGGCCTTCCCAATCGCGCCCGGTTCAACGAACGACTCGGAGGCGTGCTGCGACGAGCCCAACTGGACGACCACCGCACCGCGTTGCTCCTCATGGACCTCAACCGGTTCAAGGACGTCAACGACTCACTGGGACACGAGGTCGGGGACCGGCTCCTCGTCGAACTCGCCCGTCGACTGTCCCGCCGGCTGCGGAACTGCGACACGATCGCCCGGCTCGGCGGCGACGAGTTCGCAGTGCTGATCACCGACGTCGACAGCGAGGCAAGGGTTCTGGGTGTCGCCGAGCGCCTGGTCGAACTCTGCGCCGAACCGTTCGACCTCGGCGATTGTCGCCTTGAGGTGGGAGCGAGCGTCGGCGTCGCGATCGCCCCCGAGCACACCGATGACCCCCCGGCCCTCGTGCGTCTCGCCGACGCTGCCATGTACCGGGCCAAGGCATCCGGGGGTGGCATCGTGTTCCACGCCGAGGATCCAGGTGGGTCCGGCTCGGTCACCAAGATCGACCTGCTGAAGGACCTCCGAGCAGCGGTCGACTCGGACGCCCTGGTCGTGCACTACCAGCCGCGTCTCGACCTTGCGACGCTGCGGCCCGTCGGTGTCGAGGCGCTCGTGCGCTGGCACCACCCTCGCCACGGTCTGCTCCCACCGGCGTCGTTCATCGAACTCGCCGAGGTCTCGGGCACGATCGAGCTGCTGGCCCGCCTCGTGACCGAGCGGGCGACCGCCGACATCCACGCACTCGCTCCGGGTGCAGGACTCGCGGTGAACGTCAATCTCTCGGCGCGGAACCTCCGGGACCCGCTGCTCATCGACTGGGTCCTCGATCTGCTGCGACGATCTGAGTTCCCGGCCGACTCGTTGTGCTTCGAGCTGACCGAGCCGCAACTGCTCGAGGACCCGGGCGCCACGCTCGAGACCCTCCACGGATTGCGGCTCCTCGGTGTGCGCCTCAGCATCGACGACTTCGGAACCGGGTACTCGTCGCTGCCCTACCTGCGGGAGCTCCCCGTCGACGAGGTCAAGCTCGATCGTCGGTTCGTGGCCGACCTCGAGGCCGGCGACTCGACCATCGCACGGTCCGTCGTCGACCTCGGTCACAACCTGGGGCTGGCGGTCGTCGCCGAGGGCGTCGAGAGTCGACTCGCGCTCGAACTGCTGCGTGACATGGGATGCGACAGCGCGCAGGGCTTCCACCTGGCCGCGCCGATGCCCGTCGACGACCTCCAGCACTACCTGGTGAACCCGGCGCCGGTGACCCAGCGGGCCGTCACCTGAGCGACGCACTCGACGCACCGTCGCTTGGGCCGTCGACACGACCCGGCGGTATCGTCTCGCCCATGGCCGACACGGATCTCACCACCGCCGCCAGCGCACTCGACACCGCTCAGGGCGTCCTCGACGCCGCCATCGCACGCCTGGCATCCGACGGCGTCGACAGCAACCAGGTCCTCGCCTACGACGTGGCGCACGCAGCGGCCGGGGTGATGGCCTCACGGGGCCTGCTCGACTACGGCAACCGGGGCGATGACGAGGCGCGCATCACCGCCGCGTTCACTGCTGACGTGATCGCCGACCTGGCCGCCAAGGTGTTCGGCCGCGAGGCCGAGTGGGGCGTCGCGGCAGGTGCGCTGGACGATGTGCGGGACTTCGTGGCGAGGTACCGCTCGCCCGAGTTCGTGGCATCGCTGGCCGACACCGACGGACCCCGGCACCTCTCGGGCGACTTCGAGATGGTGCAGGACGCCTTCCGCCGTTTCGCCGACGAGAAGCTCACGCCGATCGCGGAGCACATCCACCGCCACAACGACGACATCCCCGAGGACATCATCACCGGACTCGCCGAGATGGGCGCCTTCGGTCTGTCGATCTCCGAGGAGTACGGCGGGTTCGCGAGCGGCGACGAGTCCGACTACATCGGCATGGTGGTCTCCACCGAAGAACTGTCCCGCGGCTCTCTCGGGGCCGGCGGGTCGCTCGTGACACGTCCCGAGATCCTCGCCCGTGCGCTCGAGATGGGTGGCACCGAGGCCCAGAAGCAGGAGTGGCTCCCGAAACTCGCCAGCGCCGAGGTGATGAACGCCGTGGCGGTGACCGAGCCCGACTACGGCTCCGACGTCGCCGGCATCAAGGTGACCGCCGCCAAGGTCGACGGCGGCTACCTGCTCAACGGGGTCAAGACGTGGTGCACCTTCGGCGCCCGCGCCGACGTGCTCATGGTCCTGGCTCGTACCGACCCGGACCGCTCCGCGGGCCACCGGGGCCTGTCCATGTTCATCGTCCCGAAGGACCGCGGCGACGCCCACCGGTTCGAACTCACCTCCGACAGCCCCCACGGAACCGGCAAGATGGAGGGTCGCCCGATCGACACGATCGGCTACCGCGGGATGCACTCCTATGAGATCGCCATCGAGAACTGGTTCGTTCCCGACGAGCACCTGATCGGCGAGGAGGGCGGCGTCGGCCGTGGCTTCTACTACCAGATGGCCGGTTTCGAGAACGGCCGCCTCCAGACCGCGGCACGAGCACTGGGCGTCATGCAGTCCGCGCTCGAAGAGGCTCGCCAGTACTCCCTCGACCGAGTGGTGTTCGGCCAGCCGATCCACGACTACCAGCTGACCCGCGCCAAGCTCGGGCGGATGGCGGTGACCGTCCAGGGCGCCCGGCAGTTCGCCTACGAGGTCGCTCGGCTCATGGCCAAGGGCGAGGGCACGCTCGAGGCCTCGATGATCAAGGCGTACGTCTGCAAGGCGGCTGAATGGGTCACCCGCGAGGCGATGCAGATCCACGGCGGCATGGGGTACGCAGAGGAGTACACCGTCAGCCGACTGTTCGTCGACGCCCGGGTGCTGTCGATCTTCGAGGGAGCGGATGAGACGCTCTGCCTCAAGGTGATCGCCCGCCAGCTGGTCGCCCGTCACAACGCACGAGCGGCGGCCTGAGCACTCACGTCACCTCGACATCGCTGCTGTGGCCCGCCATGTGGGCGACCGTGGCGGCGGTCGACTCAGGGTGTCGCCCAGAGCAGCCGGATCACCAGGCTGAACAGCGGGAGCAGGGAGTCGAGGAACTTGATCGGGCCGGGCGCCGCCGATTTCCCCCGGCTCGCGGCTCAGCTGCGTGCGCCGCTCACCATTCGGATGTTGATCGGGAACCGGTACCACTCGCCGCGGTTCGCCGCCACCGAGGCGATCACCTCGAACACGAAGGCGCCGATCATGACGACCGGCAGTAGGAGGAAGCCGATCAGCACGAACACCAGCACGAAACTGATGACCACCGCGATGATCAGGGTGATCTGGAAGTTCAGCGCCTCGGCGGCGTGGTGCTTGACGAACGGCTGGTCGTCACGGGCCATCAGGTAGATGACCAACGGCCCGAGGAACCCGGTGAAGATCGCCAGCACCTGCGCGAGTGTCGCCAGGTTCTTCTCGTCGCTGGCGCCACCCCCCTGGGTCGGAGCGGCGACACCCCACTGCTGGCCGTCCCACCACCGAAGTCGTCCCTGAGCGTCGGGGTACCACCCCGCTGCCGGACCCTGTGGCGGCGGGAACGATGCAGCCATCGTCAGCCCTCAGCCAGTGCCCGGATGGCCTCGTCCATGGCGAGCGCCCGTCGGGCGTTGTCGACGTGGAGGTTCTCGATCATCCGGCCGTCCACGGTGATGACCCCCTTGCCCTCGGCGACGCCCGCCTCGAACGCTTCGATCACACGACGCGAGTACTCGATCTCGTCCGCCGACGGCGCATACGCCTCGTTGCACGGCTCGACCTGGCTCGGGTGCACGAGCGTCTTGCCGTCGAAGCCCATCTCGGCTCCCTGTCGGGCCTCGGCGGCGAAGCCCTCGGCGTTGCGCACGTCGTTGTAGACACCGTCGAGGATGACCTTGCCGGCGTACCGAGCGGCATTGACAGAGCGAGCGAGCCCCCACAGCAGCGGGTGGCGCCCGGGCAGCAGTCCGGCCCGCAGCTCCTTGGCGAGGTCGTTGGTCCCCATCACCAGCACGGCGAGCCGCTCGGAGCTGCTCGCGATCTCAACAGCGTGCTCGATCGCGGCAGGGGTCTCGAGCATCGCCCAGATCAGGGTGTGGTCCGCCGCGCCGGCGGACTCGAGCAGCCGCTCGACCGACGCGACATCGGCCGACGAGTTGATCTTCGGCACGACGATGCCGGCCGGGCCCGCAGCTGCAGCGGATCGCACGTCGTCCTCGTGCCATTCGGTGTCGATCGAGTTCACCCGGATCGTCAGCTCACGCCGCCCGTAGGCGCCGCTCGCGACGGCAGCTGCGACCTTGTCGCGAGCCGTCGCCTTCATGTCGGGAGCGACCGAGTCCTCGGTGTCGAAGATGATCGCATCGGTGGGGAGGCTCTTGGCCTTCTCCAGCGCCTTGTCGTTGGCACCGGGCATGTAGAGCGCGCTGCGGCGCGGACGGTACTCGGTCACTGGTTCCCTCTCAGAAGCCGTAGAGCTCGGCGAGCTCGGGATCACGGTCTGCGAGCTCTCGGGCGAGCTCGACCACCACCTTGCACTGCTTGACGGACGCGTCGTCCTCCATCTTGCCGTTCAGCATGATGGCGCCCGTGCCGTCACCCATCGCCTCGATGACCTCGCGTGCGTGTTCGACCTCACCCGGTTCCGGGGAGAACACCTTCTTGGCGATGTCGATCTGCACCGGGTGCAACGACCAAGCACCCACGCACCCGAGCAGGTAGGCGTTGCGGAACTGGTCCTCGCAGGCGACGGTGTCCTTGATGTCGCCGAAGGGCCCGTAGTACGGGAGGATCCCGGCCATTGCACAGGCGTCGACCATACGAGCCACCGTGTAGTGCCACAGGTCCTGCTGGTAGGCGTCGCGGGCGCCGCCGTAGTCCGGTCCGTCGTCGCCGACGGGCGGGTCCTGACGAACGAGGTAGCCGGGATGTCCGCCGCCGACACGGGTGGTCTTCATACGCCGGTTGGCAGCGAGATCGGCCGGCCCGAGCGAGAGACCCTGCATCCGGGGTGAGGCCAGGCAGATCTCCTCGACGTTCGCCACGCCACGAGCGGTCTCGAGGATGGCATGCACGAGCAGCGGCCGGGTCAGCCCTGCCTTGGCCTCGAGCTGAGCGAGGAGGCGGTCGACGTAGTGGATGTCCTCGGGGCCCTCGACCTTGGGCACCATGATCACGTCGAGGCGGTCCCCCACCTCGGTGACGAGCGTCGTCAGGTCGTCGAGCACCCACGGGGAGTCGAGGCTGTTGACCCGGGTCCACAGCTGGGCGTCGCCGAGATCCATCTCACGGGCGACCCGGACGAGACCCGCACGGGCGTCCTCCTTCGCATCCATCGGGATGGCGTCCTCGAGGTTGCCGAGCAGGACGTCGACCTTCGGGGCGATGCCGGGCAGCTTCGCGGTGACCTTCTCGAGGTGCGGCGGGAAGAAGTGGATCATCCGCGAGGGCCGGAAGGGGATCTCGCGGACCGGTTCCGGGGCCCCGACGGCGAGGGGCTTGAAGAAGTCCTTGGCGCTGCGCATGGTGCTCCTTGACGTCCGACGGTTCCTCCGACGTTACGGAGCGGCGGGCCACGCTGTCGAAAGCCCGGAGGACCGGGGGTACGCCGCACCTGAGCGTCGCACCACGACGAGTTCCTCGCCCGACCGTCCGACGGTACCGTCCGGTGATGCGCGCCGTGGTCTGCACCCGTTTCGACGAGCCGGAGTCACTCGAGCTCCAGCAGCTCGACACTCCGGGATGCCCGAGCGACCGGGTGCGGGTCCACGTCTGGGCCAGCGGGGTGAACTACGTCGACGCGCTGTTCGTGGCCGGCAAGTACCAGATCCGACCCGAGCTGCCGTTCATCCCCGGCTCCGAGGTCGCCGGCGAGGTGACCGAGGTCGGCGCCGATGTCGGGGGATGGTCGATCGGCGACCGGGTGATGGCGAGCGTGGGCCTCGGCGGATTCGCCGACGAGGTCGTGGTGCACCCGGCCCAACTCCTGCGGGTGCCCGAGGTGCTCGGGTGGGGTCAGGCTGCGACGATGACCCAGAGCTACGCCACTGCGTGGTTCGCCCTGACCCGGCGCACGACGGTGTCACCCGACGAGTGGTTGGTGGTGCTCGGCGCAGCCGGCGGCGTCGGTCTGGCGACGATCGACGTCGCCCGGGCGCTCGGCGCCAAGGTCATCGCCGCCGCATCGTCCACCGAACGGCTCAGGGTGTGCATCGAGCGTGGCGCCCACGGAGTGGTCGCGTACGGCGAGGAGCCCCTCAAGGAGCGGGTCCGGGAACTCACCGGAGGCGGCGCCGATGTGGTCGTCGATCCCGTCGGGGGCGAGTTGTCCGACGCCGCGCTCCGCTCGCTGGGCGAGGAGGGCCGACTCGTGGTGATCGGCTTCGCCGGTGGTGACATCCCACGTTTGCCCGCCAACCAGGTGCTGCTGCGGAACCGGACCGTCGTCGGCGTCGACTGGGGCGCATGGGCGATGGCGCACCCCGACGACAATGCCGAGCTGGTGGGCGAGGTGCTGGCCCAGATCGACCACGGCGTCCTCGACCCTCCGGAGCCCACCGCCTACCCCTTGGCAGAGGCGGGTCGCGCTCTGCGGGACCTGCTCGAACGGCGGGTCACCGGCAAGATCTGTCTGGTCAGCTGATCAGCTCGGGGAGATCCCGGCGACGAGCCGCTCGAGTTCGTCGGTGGGCAGTTCGCCCGACGCCCTCGCGTTGACGTTGCCGTCGGCATCGACGAAGACCAGGTACGGATAGGACCGCAGGCCCCACGACGTCGCGGCCAGAGAGTCGGCGTTGTCCAACAGGACCGGTTCGGTCCAGCCCACCGAGCCGAGCCAGTCCGAGGGCGGGTACTCCGGACCGTCCGAGCGCGCCGAGGTGCTCACCAGCTGCAGGTCGACGTCGTCGGGCAGCCCGCCGTCGTCGAGCCACTCACGGATCTGCGGGATCTCGCGCTGGCACACGGGGCACCAGTGGGTGGCGAAGACGACCACCTTCGCCCGGCCGTCACCCGGATCGATCGTCAGTGGGTCGCCCTCGAAGGTCTGGCCGGTCAACACGGGTGGCGTCGCGCCCGTCGCGGGGTCGGCAGCGGGGTCAACGGAGAGCGTGTCGGTGGGCGGGTACTCCGCGAGCGGCTCGCCGGTCACCTCGATGGGGCCGGCCTCCTGCACCGCCTCGATGCTGTCACCGTTGTCGCCGCTGGCAGCGACCACGATGGCGACCACGGCTGCAAGAACCACCACCGCGACCACCGCGCCGATGATCAGCGGGCCGCGATTCGGACCGTCGGCCGACGTCCGGCGGGTCAGGTCGTCGTAGGGGTTGGCACCGCTGCGGCGCTGGTCGGTCATCCGGGTCGCTCCTCGAGGGTCTGGTCGTCCACAGGTGAGTCGTCGCGCGCCCCCCCACCGGTTCCCGGCGGCGTCGCCAACAGGACCAGCGTGATGATCAGTGCGAACCCCATGCCCGCCATGGCGGGGATCGACAGGAAGCCGAACTTCCAGACCCACACCACCGAGCACGGCACGTCGGTCGTGCACACCGACGTCACCGAGTCGGGGAACCGTTCGAGCAGGTAGTGGTACACCGAGATGCCGAGTCCCACACCGGCGACGGGCACCACGTACCACCGGACCTGCGCGTCTCGGCGCAGTGCTGCGACCCCGAGCAGCACGACGAGTGGGTACATCGCGATCCGCTGGTACCAGCACAGGTCACACGGTGGGTAGTTCGCGATCTCCGACAGGTACAGGCTGCCGAGCGTGGAGGTGGTCGCCACCGCCCAGGCGAGTCCGAGCGAGAGGGGAGCCAGATCGTGGCGCAACGACGACCACCGTCGGGGAGAGCGGCCGATCAGTGTCAGCGCCCCGAGCACGACACCCGAGATGACGACCACCAGCGCGACCACCGCCAGGACGGCGAAGAAGGTCGTCACGGTCTCGGTCGTCATGGGCACAGCAACAGTAGCGTGTGGGCCATGTCCATCTACGACCACCCGATCGCCGCCCTCGACGGAACCCCCGACGTGCTGTCCGACGTCTCAGGCAACGTCAGCCTGATCGTCAACGTCGCCTCGAAGTGCGGCCTCACACCCCAGTACGAACAGCTCGAGGCCATCCACGAGCAGTACGCCGACCGCGGTTTCACCGTGGTGGGTGTGCCCTGCAACCAGTTCATGGAACAGGAACCCGGGTCGGCCGAGGAGATCGCAACGTTCTGCTCGACCACCTACGGTGTGACCTTCCCCCTGACCGAGAAGATCGAGGTCAACGGCGACGGCCGCCACCCGCTCTACGAGGACCTGACCTCGGTGGCCGATGCCGAAGGACGCGACGGCGACATCCAGTGGAACTTCGAGAAGTTCCTCGTGAACGCCGACGGCGCCGTTGTGGCCCGCTTCGCGCCGACGGTCGTGCCCGACGACCCTGCGGTCACCAGCGCGATCGAGTCCGAGCTCGGCTGACGGCTCAGCGCATCGTCAGCACGGTGCGAAGGCCGCGGCCGGCCTCGAGGTCCTCGATCCCGGCCTCGACCTCGTCCAGCGGGCGTCGTGAGGTCACCATCCGGTCGAGGTCGAGACGCCCCGTCCGCCACAGCCCGGCGAGCCGGGGGATGTCTCGCGGTGCCCAGCAGGACCCCAACAGCGAGCCCACCAACCGCTTCTCGGTGAACATGGCCAGCGCGGCGTGCACCTGCACGTGCTCGTCGACGGGCGCAGCGCCGACCATGACGGCCGTGCCGCCGCTACGGAGCGCCGACATCGCGGTCTCGACGAGTGTGGCGGAGCCGACGGCGTCGAAAGCGAGGTCGGCACCGATGGTGGTGTGCACCATGGTCTCCGCCACGACGTCGGTCTCGGTGGGGTCGACGACGTGGGTCGCCCCGAACTGCAGCGCCTGCTCGCGGCGTGACTCCGAGGGGTCCGACACGATGATCGTCGACGCACCGGACAGTGCCGCGCCCTGCACGATCGAGATTCCGATCCCACCGGCACCGAGCACGAGCACCGCGTCGCCGGCCTGCACCGGCGCCGTGTTGACCGCAGCGCCGACACCGGTCTGCACCGCACAGCCGATCACACAGGCGACGTCCAGCGGGAGGTCCGCGTCGATGCGGATCGCGCCGCTCACCGGCACCACGACCTCTTCGGCCCAGGCGCCGAGCCCGAGGCCCCGGTACACGATCTCGCCGTCGCGCGAGA
>SKRR01000133.1 GCA_007118345.1 Microthrixaceae bacterium
CATCCACGAGTACCTGATGGAAAAGGGCGTGAAGACCGAGAGCGTGCCCGGGGTGCAGTACCTCTACCACGACCCCTGCCACTCGCCGATGAAGACCCACGCCCCGACCGCCGTGGCACATGCACTGCTGGGTCAACCCGTGCTGCCATCGGACCGCTGCTGCGGCGAGGCCGGCACCTTCGCCCTCAGCCGTCCGGACATCGCCACCCAGGTCCGCTTCCGTAAGCAGGAGGAGTTGCACAAGGGAATCCGCGCGCTGACCGGCGAGGATCGGGCACAGGATGGCAACGTGAAAATCCTGACCGCCTGCCCTGCCTGCCAACAGGGTTTGTCACGCTATCGGGAGGACACGGGTCTCGACACCGACTACATCGTCGTCGAACTGGCCAATCGCCTCCTCGGCCAGGACTGGCAGCAAGAGTTCGTCAGCCGCGCCCGCTCCGGCGGCATCGAAAAGGTCCTCCTGTAAGAGGCCAGCCCTCTGGGCGATTCGTGAATCATGCGGAACGTAGCTCGTTCCCAGCCACGATGTGATGTCGTTCGGTCTATGGGCTATCATCCGCCGCGTTCTGTCGTGTTCAAGGCATACCGTACCTGATTAGATGGCTGCAGGAGGCGTGAGGATGGATGTATTTCGTTGGGATCAACACTACGTAACCGGGTTGCAGGAGATCGATGACCAGCACATGCGGTTGGTCGCCCTGATCAATCGACTCGGGAATATGGTCACCAACGCCGACGGAACGGACGCGGAAGAAATCCCCAACGTGCTTGAGGAACTCGCCGATTATGCCGTCTACCATTTCGCGGAGGAGGAGAAACTGGTGCGCGAGGCGCAGGTGGACTCCCGCCATCGATGCGCTCACAGGGATGAGCATCAGGGCTTCGCCGATGAGGTAACACGCCTGACACCGGATACCCTGTCGCCTGATGGCCTGAACCATTTGCTCAAGTACCTCGTCAACTGGCTCGCTTACCACATTCTGGGATCCGACCAGTCGATGGCGCGCCAGATCGCAATGATCAGGAAGGGCGAGACCCCCGCCGAGGCCTACGAGATTGACGACCAATTGGGTATCGGCGTGACCGAGCCTCTGGTGGCTGCCTTGAACGGACTGTTTCAGCAAGTATCCGAGCGTAATCTTGAGTTACTGCACCTAAACCAGACACTGGAGGCCAAGGTGGAGGAGCGCACCCGCGAGCTTGCGTTCGCGAACAGGCATCTCGAGGAACTCTCCCTGACCGATGTACTGACCGGTCTTCCCAACCGGCGCCATGCCATGCGGCAGCTGCAAAGCGAGTGGGAGAATGATGGTCTGCTATTGGCGTGCATCATGATTGACTGCGATGGCTTCAAGCAGGTGAACGACACCTACGGCCATGATGCGGGCGATATCGTCCTGAAGGGAGTCGCCCAGTGTCTCCAGGACCGAGTCCGGACAGATGATCTGGCGAGCCGCCTCGGCGGTGACGAGTTTCTGGTGATCTGTCCGCACACGGGACTGACTGGCGCAATGTACCTTGCGGAACAAATGCGCGAGGCCATCAGCGGCATGCGTATGGCGGCGGGCAATGGCTATTGGGAAGGCAGCATCAGCGTTGGAGTGGCCGTCCGTAGGAAAGACATGGACCATCCGGACGATCTGATCAAGGCTGCGGACATCGGCGTATACCGATCCAAGCAGGGCGGGCGTAATCTTGTCTCCACCGTGGAGGATCCCGTCTCTCCATAGTTCCCGGAAAATCTGCCGCTTCTTGCAAGCTGAGGATGGATGGAAGCCCTTTTGCGAACCGGGCAAAAAGTGCCCAGGCGGAAGCGGAACGGAACGGAACGGAACGGAACGAGAAGACCGGACCAGCCTGGACACCACCCATGCGACCACCTACGCTCCCCTTGTTGGGGATCGGCCGCAGAGCACCCATTGGAACACTGGCTCCCAACGGCTCAGCCTCCGCTCTGACAAGGGCGCCGGAGTCTTTAGCATGAGGCGATGAAGGATTTTACTGCACAGCCGCTAACACGGTACTGGGCATCGGTTACGAGGTAACGCGACTGTGGGTATTGA
This sequence comes from Microthrixaceae bacterium, assembly GCA_007118345.1. Lineage (GTDB taxonomy): Bacteria > Actinomycetota > Acidimicrobiia > Acidimicrobiales > Microtrichaceae > SKRR01. Next base: position 2,067 of record SKRR01000133.1, read on the forward strand.
GAAGTTCCTTGCAACCGACGTCCGTCTGCCGACCGCCCCTGCCATCGCTGCACGCATACTCGACGCCATAAATGATGACGGCGATTCCTATCGTACGCTTGCCTCTGTGATCGCGACCGATCCGGCGCTGGTCGCAAGATTGCTGTCGGTGGGCAATTCCTCCCTGTATGCGTTGCCACGCAAAATCACCCGGATCGAGCAGGCCATCGCGTTGCTGGGCCTGAACGCGGTCAAGAACATCGCCCTGTCGTTTGCCCTGGTGCGGAACCTGGAAGGCACCGCTGGGTTCGGCTTTGACTTCGATCGATTCCTGAAGCGCGCCGTTACCCGGGCTGTGGCCGCGGAGATGATCGGCAAACAGATCGGACATCCTGGCGAAGACCTGTTCGCGAGCGCGCTGCTGCAGGATGTCGGCATGCTGGTATTTTCGTTGGTGGTGCCCGAGGACTACGCTCGGGTCCTTGAGGAAAAGGCTGTATCGCCGGAATCGCTATGCATACTGGAGCAGCAGCGGTTCGGCTGTGACCACCAGGAACTTGGGGCCGAGATCCTGCGCCGCTGGGGGCTACCGGGCAGCCTGGCCGAGCCCATCCGCCACCACCACCGGCTTTCTCCCGTCCCCGAAGCCCACCGGATCGCGGTCGACATCCTGTTCCTCGCGGATCGGGTGGCCTCGCTTTATCACGGATTCCACGGCGCCAAGTACGCGCGGCAGATCAAGGATTTTCTCGCATCGCATTACGGGCAAACCGGGCAATCGACGGACGAG
>SKRR01000351.1 GCA_007118345.1 Microthrixaceae bacterium
CCTTGTGGCCCCGCAGCGGCGAGTTCGACCCGCCGTCGTCACGCTCCAGCGCCCCGTTGTCCGAGGTGAACACCACCAGGGTGTGCTCGTCGAGCCCGAGTCGCCGCAGCTCGGCGAGCACCACCGACGCCGCCCAGTCGATCGAGGCCACCGCGGCGCCGTAGCGGCCGTTGCGCGACTCGTCGGCGAAACGTGCCTGCACGTAGATCGGCAGGTGCACGTACAGGTGCGCCAGGTAGACGAAGAACGGCCCGGATGCCTCGGCGCGGATGAACCGCAGCACCTCGGCGACGTAGCGGCCGGTCAGCGACGCCTGGTCGGGCTGGGCCTCGAGCACCTCGTCGTCGTCGAGCAGCGGCAACGGTGGGTAGCCGGCCTGGTTGCCGGCCGCGTCGGTCGGGGTGCCACGCTGGCGGCCCATGTCGTTGCTGTAGGGCAGGCCGAAGTAGCGGTCGAAGCCGTGGTTCGTCGGGAGGAACTCCGGCTGGTCGCCGCAGTGCCACTTGCCGACCATCAGCGTGGCGTACCCCGCGTCGGACAACAGCCGCGCCATGCTCACCTCACTGGGCGGCAGCCCGACGGGCTGTCCGGGGAACAGCACCGGCAGGCCTTCGAAGGATCCGAAGCCGATGCGGGGCGGCAGGCACCCGGTCAACAGGGCGCCCCGTGACGGCGAGCACACCGGTGACGCCATGTAGAAGTCGGTGAACCGCACGCCCTCGGCGGCCATCGCGTCGAGGGTCGGGGTGTCGTGCAGCTCGGAGCCGTAGCAGCCCAGGTCGCCGTAGCCGAGATCGTCGCAGTTGATCAGCACGATGTTGGGGCGCGACCCCCGTGGATCCATGCACCGACCCTAGGCACGACACCGGGCCCGACGGGGATGGGGCGACTTACCCGCCGGACCCGTCGGCAGCGACGCGGACTAAGTCGGACTAAGTCGGGGTAGTCTGCACTGCATGGCGACCCACGTGGTGAACACACACGAGGCGAAGACGCGGCTGTCGGAGCTGATCCGGGAGGTCGAGGAGGGCGGCGACGTGATCGTGGCGCGCAACGGCACGCCGGTCGCCCGCATCATCCCGTGGCCGCCGCGACGTCCCCAACGCGTTCCGGGAGTCTGGGCCGGAAAGGTCGACCACGGCTCGGACACCGTCGGTCCCGACGACGACGTGACCGAGCTGTTCGATGCTGCCGCGGACACGGTCGACCCGTGAGGCTCCTGGTCGACAGCCACGTCGCGCTGTGGTGGCTCGACGGGCACGACTCGCTCGGTCCGCAGTGTTCATCGGCGCTCGAGACCGCTGATGAGGTGTTCTTCTCGGCGGTGACACCCTGGGAGCTGGGGATCAAGCACTTACTCGGCAAGCTCAGCTTTCCCGACGGCTTGGTGGACGCATTGGTGGAGTCCGGGTTCGTGGGCCTCCCCATCGACGTCGACCACGCGGTGAGCGCGGCCGAGTTGGCACCGCATCACCGTGACCCCTTCGACCGGATGCTGGTGGCGCAGGCGGTGGCCGAGACGTTGACGCTCGTCACCGCGGATCGGACGCTCGAGCCCTACGACGTGCCGATCCTCGACGCCCGAGCCTGATCTCAACCGAAGGTCACGAACGCCATCGCCATGCCGACGATCGCCGTGTTCGCGCCGAGCACCCCGAACACGTGGATCCGCTGATCCTTCAGCAACCTGGACTCGAGTTGCGAGAGCCCGACCTGGAAGTCGGTGCGGGCATCCGCCAAGTCGGTGCGGAGACCGTTCACGTCGGTGCGGAGGCCGTCCACATCGGTGCGCAGCTGGTCGACATCGGTCCGCAGGCCGTTCACGTCGGTGCGGAGGCCGCCCACATCGGTGCGCAGCTGGTCGACATCGGTCCGCAGGCCGTTGACGTCGGTGCGGAGGCCGTCCACATCGGTGCGCAGACCGTCCACGTCGGACCGGGTCGCCAGGTCGGTGGTGGACGGCAGTCGTCCCACGAGCGTCTCGCTGTGGTCGGGCCCGATGACCTCGTCGAGGTGATCGCGCAGTGCGGTGAGTTCGGGATCTGACACGTCCATCGGGGGACTCCCTCGTCGTCACAGCCGCCGGCGGCAGCCTGCTGGATGTCGGGGAAGTCGTCCCGAAGGACGTGTCAACGAGAGTATCGAGCCGGTGTGACGGTGTCACCGGTGACGCGCCGCCGGGGTGCGTGACAGCATCGACGCCATGACCGGACCGTGGTGGGCCTCGACGACCGTGTACCAGGTGTACCCCCGCTCGTTCGCCGACGCGAACGGTGACGGCATCGGCGACCTGCCGGGCATCGTCGACCGGCTCGACCACCTCGTCGACCTCGGTGTCGGCACCTTGTGGGTGTCGCCGTTCTTCAGCAGTCCGCAGGTCGACTTCGGCTACGACGTGTCGGACTACTGCGACGTCGCACCTGAGTACGGCACCCTCGACGACGCCCAGCATCTGATCGACGAGGCCCACCGACGCGGTCTGCGGGTGGTGTTCGACCTGGTGCTGAACCACACCTCCGACCAGCACCCGTGGTTCCTCGAGAGCCGCTCGTCGCGCGACAACCCCAAGGCCGACTGGTACCTGTGGCGCGACGGCCGCGGGCCCGACGGTCACAAGAAGCCGAACAACTGGCGGTCGGTGGCCGAGATCACCTCGGGTTGGCAGTGGTGCGAGGAGCGCCAGCAGTGGTTCCTCGCGACGTTCCTGCCGTGCCAACCCGACCTGAACTGGCGCAACACCGAGGTGCGCAACGCGATGTTCGACGCCGTGCGGTTCTGGCTGGAGCGCGGTGTCGACGGGTTCCGCCTCGACATGTTCGGC
>SKRR01000013.1 GCA_007118345.1 Microthrixaceae bacterium
CGGTCGACATCATCCTCAACCCACTCGGCGTCCCGTCCCGCATGAACGTGGGTCAGGTGCTCGAGACGCACCTCGGCTGGGCGGCCCGTTGGGGCTGGGTCGATGGTGACCGCGAGATCGGCGAGGAGCCGCTGCGCGGCACCGAGACCAAGACGCGGCCGACCACACGTCCCTCCACCCTCGTGGCCACGCCGGTCTTCGACGGCGCCAAGTGGGACGAGGAGGAGATGGCCGGCAAGCATCCGACCATCCGCGACATCTTCGAACACCTCCGGCCCGAGGCGGCCGACGGCCGTCGCATGGTGAGCACCGACGGCAAGGTCACGCTCTACAACGGCCGCACCGGCGAGGCGTACGACAACCCGATCACCGTCGGGTACAAGTACATCATCAAGCTGGCGCACCTCGTGGACGACAAGATCCACGCCCGTTCGACCGGCCCCTACTCGATGATCACCCAGCAGCCGCTGGGCGGGAAGGCGCAGTTCGGCGGTCAGCGGTTCGGTGAGATGGAGGTCTGGGCACTCGAGGCCTACGGCGCCGCCTACTGCCTCCAGGAGCTGCTCACCATCAAGTCCGACGACACCCTCGGCCGCGTGAAGGTCTACGAGGCCATCGTCAAGGGCGAGAACATCCCCGAGCCGGGCATCCCGGAGTCCTTCAAGGTGCTCATCAAGGAGATGCAGGCGCTCTGTCTCAACGTCGAGGTGCTGTCGCGCACCGGCGAGGAGATCAAGATGCGGGAGCTCGACGAGGACTTCTTCCGTGCTGCCGAGGAACTCGGCATCGACCTGTCCCGCCCTGAACGTGGAACCGATGAAGACGATGCTCGCCGCCAGGCCGAGCGTCGCTGAGAGAGGCCCCCAGAATGCTCGACGTCAATCTCTTCGACCAGCTCCGCATCGGGCTCGCCACCCCGGACGCGATCCGTACGTGGTCCAACGGTGAGGTCAAGAAGCCCGAGACCATCAACTACCGCACGCTCAAGCCCGAGAAGGACGGACTCTTCTGCGAGAAGATCTTCGGTCCCCAGAAGGACTGGGAGTGCTACTGCGGCAAGTACAAGCGTGTCCGCTTCCGGGGCATCATCTGTGAGCGCTGCGGCGTCGAGGTCACCCGTTCGAAGGTCCGGCGTGAGCGCATGGGCCACATCGAGCTGGCTGCTCCGGCGGTGCACATCTGGTACCTGCGCGGCACCCGCTCGTGGCTCGCCTACCTGCTCTCGGGCACCGAGGCACGCGAGGAGCTCAAGGCCAAGCAGCTCGAGAAGGTCATCTACTTCGCCGCGAACCTGGTCACCTGGGTCGACGACGAGAAGCGCCACGAGGACCTCCCGAGCCTCGAGGCCGACCTGATCGGCGAACGCGAGGCCATCGAGAAGGAGCGCGAGCTCGAGCTCGCCAGGCGCATGGAGGAGCTCGAGGCCGAGCTCGAGGCGCTCGAGGCCGAGGGTGCCAAGGAGTCCGATCTCACCAACCGTCGCAAGGCCGCCGACAAGGACCTCGCCGCGATCCGCGAGACCTACGAGGCAGAGCTCGAGCTGCTCAACCGAGTGTGGGAGGAGTTCAAGGACCTCTACCCGCGCCAGATCCTCGAGGACGAGCTGCTCTGGCGTGAGCTCGAGGACCGCTACGGCGACTACTTCGAGGGCGGCATGGGTGCCGACGCGATCAAGCAGTTGATCGACCGCACCGACCTCGACGACGAAGAGGTCAAGCTGCGTGCGGCGATCGATCCCGAGGAGGGCAAGAAGCCCCTGTCGGCCCAGCGCAAGCAGAAGGCCATCAAGCGGCTCAAGATCGTCGCAGCGTTCAACCGACGTGACGAGAACGGCAACCGGGTGAACGACCCGCGCGCCATGATCCTCGACGTCGTGCCGGTCATCCCGCCGGACCTGCGTCCGATGGTCCAGCTCGACGGTGGCCGCTTCGCCACGTCCGACCTGAACGACCTCTACCGCCGCGTGATCAACCGCAACAACCGCCTCAAGCGCCTGCTCGACCTCGGGGCTCCCGAGATCATCGTCAACAACGAGAAGCGCATGCTCCAGGAGGCCGTCGACGCACTGTTCGACAACGGCCGCCGCGGTCGACCGGTCACGGGGCCGGGCAACCGCCCGCTCAAGTCGCTCTCCGACATGCTCAAGGGCAAGCAGGGCCGGTTCCGCCAGAACCTGCTCGGCAAGCGCGTCGACTACTCGGGCCGTTCGGTCATCGTGGTCGGTCCGACGCTCCAGCTGCACCAGTGCGGGCTGCCCAAGCTGATGGCGCTGGAGCTCTTCAAGCCCTTCGTCATGAAGGCGCTCGTCGACCGAGAGCTGGCGCAGAACATCAAGTCGGCCAAGCGCATGGTCGAGCGGCGTCGCCCGCAGGTGTGGGACGTCCTCGAGGACGTCATCAAGGAACACCCGGTGATGCTGAACCGTGCGCCCACGCTGCACCGTCTCGGCATCCAGGCCTTCGAGCCGAAGCTGGTCGAGGGCAAGGCCATCCAGATCCATCCGCTGGTCTGCACCGCCTTCAACGCCGACTTCGACGGCGATCAGATGGCGGTCCACCTGCCCCTGTCCGCCGAGGCGCAGGCCGAGGCGCGTGTGCTCATGCTCAGCGCGAACAACATGTTGAGCCCGGCGAACGGCAAGCCGCTGGTGGTGCCCACCCAGGACATGATCATCGGTGCCTTCTACCTGACCGAGGACGCCGAGGGTGAGGCCGGCGAGGGCAGCGTGTTCCGCCGGATGGACCAGGTCGAGCGTGCGCTCGAGAGCGGCGACGTCGGCATCCACGCGCCGATCGAGTACCGCGGGCCGGAGTACCCCGAACTGGTCGCCACACCGGCGAACGGTTCGGCGGCCACCTATCACCGCACCACCGCCGGCCGACTGCTGTTCAACCGGGCGCTGCCCGACGGCTTCGGCTACATCAACGCCCCGGTCCGCAAGAAGGAGATGGGCCAGATCGTCGACCGTCTGGCGATCGACTTCCACAAGTCGGTCGCCGCAACGGCGCTCGACCACATCAAGGACCTCTGCTTCAACTACGCGATGCGTTCCGGCCTGACCGTGTCGATCGCCGACGTGTCGACCCCTGTCGACAAGTACGAGATCCTCGACCGCCACGAGGCCGAGGCGGAGAAGGTCGAGAAGCAGTTCCGCCGGGGCATCATCACCGACGGCGAGCGCAAGCAGAAGGAGGTCGAGATCTGGACCTCGGCCACCAACGAGGTCACCCGGTCGATGCAGGCCGACCTGACCGCGACGCGCTTCAACCCGATCGACATGATGGTCGGCTCGGGTGCCCGAGGGAACATGATGCAGGTCCGCCAGATCGCAGGTATGCGAGGCCTGGTCGCCAACCCCCGTGGTGACATGATCCCCCGTCCGATCAAGTCGAACTTCCGCGAGGGCCTCTCGGTCCTCGAGTACTTCATCGCCACGCCGGGCGCGAGGAAGGGCCTGGTCGACACCGCGCTGCGGACCGCCGACTCGGGCTACCTGACCCGTCGACTCGTCGACGTCTCCCAGGAGCTGATCATCAACGATCGCGACCCCCTGGGCGAGCCGGGACCGGTCCGTTCGACCATCATCGAGGACGTCCGTCCCGACGAGCCCGGGCGTCGCTACTACCTCGAGACCCGCCTCGGGAGCCGCACCCTGGCAGAGGATGTCTCGCTCTCCGAGTCGCATCCGGAGTTCGGCCCGAAGATCGCCAAGGGCACCGAGATCGGCGAACGTGAGCTCGCAGCGTTGCGTGACGATCCGTCGATCACGCAGGTCCGCGTGCTGTCGCCCCTCACCGACGACAGCGAGCGTGGCATCTCGGCCGCCAGCTACGGCACATCGCTCGCGACGGGTCACACCATCGAGCCCGGCGAAGCCGTGGGGGTCATCGCCGCCCAGTCGATCGGCGAGCCAGGTACCCAGCTGACCATGCGGACGTTCCACACCGGCGGCGTCGCCGGCGCCAGTGGCGACATCACCGGCGGTCTGCCCCGCGTCGTCGAGCTGTTCGAGGCCCGTACGCCGAAGAACAAGGCCGTGCTCTCACGCACCTCCGGCGTGGTCCGCCTCGACGAGGAGGACGGCAAGGTCGTCAACGTCACCGTGGTCGGTGACGACGGCGACGAGGACAGCTACGCCATCGAGCGCGAGCGCCGCCTCGAGGTGCGCGACGGCGACGAGGTCACCGCGGGTGACCCACTCGTCGAGGGCCCGCGCGACCCCAAGGAGCTGCTGGAGATCAAGGGCGTGCGCGCCGTGCAGCAGTACCTCGTGGACGAGGTGCAGCGCGTCTACCGCGACCAGGGCGTGTCGATCCACGACAAGCACATCGAGCTGATCGTGCGGCAGATGACCCGACGGGTGGCCATCCAGGACCCCGGTGCATCGGACTTCCTGCCCGGTGAGCGGGTCGACCAGCGCGTCTTCGCCGATGTGAACCGTCGTCTCGTCCAGGAGGGCGAGCGTCCCGCCGAGGGGCGCCCCGAGCTCATGGGCATCACCAAGGCGTCACTGGCCACCGACTCGTGGCTGTCGGCGGCGTCGTTCCAGGAGACCACCCGGGTGCTCACCGAGGCGGCGATCGAGAGCCGCTCCGACGGCCTGGTCGGCCTCAAGGAGAACATCATCATCGGCAAGCTCATCCCGGCCGGGACGGGCATGCACAACTACCAGCACATCGAGCCGTTCGCGCCCGACTACCAGCCGCTGGAGTTCTACTCGTCCGAGGACGTCGACGGCGCCGAGTACCTGGCGTCGCTCGGGGCCGAGGAAGAGGGTCAGGTCATCGGGTTCCCCACCCAGGGGGCGGCCCCCGAACCGTCCTGAACCACAGCGCTGGCGTGAACGCGGTTCGGGCGGGCGGTCAGCCCGCCCGAACCGCGTCAGAGCAGCGTTTGCCACCGTTGCCGGGGCGGCCGTAGGATGCTCCTCCGGCCGTCGGCCGCGTCGCCGCGCGCCGCATGCTCACCACCTCGGGCCCATCGGCTCGGAACGGGTGGGCAGCCCCACCCCGTTCCACAGAGGAAGAGAAGGACAAGAGGTCTCACCGTGCCCACGATCGAGCAGTTGGTCCGCAAGGGCCGCCAGAACAAGCGCCGCAAGGAGGCGACTCCGGCGCTGAAGGGCGCGCCCCAGCGACGGGGGACCTGTACGCGTGTGTTCACCACCACGCCGAAGAAGCCGAACTCCGCACTGCGGAAGGTCGCCAGGGTCCGCCTCTCCAGCGGTATCGAGGTCACGGCCTACATCCCCGGCGAGGACCACAACCTCCAGGAGCACAGCATCGTGCTGGTCCGTGGCGGTCGTGTGAAGGACCTGCCGGGTGTGCGGTACAAGATCGTCCGCGGCACCCTCGACACCTCGGGTGTGCGTGGCCGCAAGCAGGCGCGCTCCCGCTACGGCGCCAAGAAGGAGTCCTGAGATGCCACGCAAGGGTCCCGCACCGCGGCGGGAACTGCTGCCCGACCCCATCTACCGGTCGGTGCTCGTCACCCAGATCGTCAACAAGATCATGCAGCGGGGCAAGCGCTCCACCGCCGAGAAGATCGTCTACGACGCACTCGACATCATCGAGTCCAAGACCGGCGCCGAGCCCATCTCGACGCTCAAGCGGGCGATCGACAACATCAAGCCCCAGCTCGAGGTGCGCAGCCGTCGGGTCGGCGGTGCCACCTACCAGGTGCCCGTCGAGGTCCGGCCACGGCGTGCCAACACGCTCGCCATCCGTTGGGTGGTCGGTTACTCGCGCCAGCGTCGTGAGCGTTCCATGGCCGAGCGCCTGGCCAACGAGCTCCTCGACGCCAGCAACGGCGTCGGCGCATCGATGAAGCGCAAGGAAGACCTGCACAAGATGGCAGAGTCCAACCGGGCCTTCGCCCACTACCGCTGGTGAACCACCGGCGCGACCGCCGGCCCCGCACCAGAACCACCCACCCCTCACACACCTGACGAGACGAAACGATGTCCCAGTACCCGCTCGAGCGGACCCGCAACATCGGCATCATGGCCCACATCGATGCCGGCAAGACCACCACGACCGAGCGGATCCTCTACTACACCGGCAAGAGCTACAAGATCGGTGAGGTCCACGACGGCGCCGCCACCATGGACTGGATGGAGCAGGAGCAGGAGCGTGGCATCACGATCACCTCCGCTGCCACCACGGCCTACTGGACCGACACGGTCAACGACCAGGAGTACCGGATCCAGATCATCGACACGCCCGGGCACGTCGACTTCACCGTCGAGGTCGAGCGTTCGTTGCGCGTGCTCGACGGTGCCGTCGCCGTGTTCGACGGCGTCGCCGGTGTCGAGCCCCAGACCGAGACCGTGTGGCGCCAGGCCGACAACTACAACGTCCCGCGCATGTGTTTCGTCAACAAGATGGACCGCACCGGGGCCGACTTCTACGCCGCGCTCGACTCGATCAAGGACCGCCTCCAGGCCAAGGTGGCCGTCATCCAGCTGCCGATCGGTTCCGAGGCGAACTACCAGGGCGTGGTCGACCTCGTCACGATGAAGGCCTGGATCTGGTCGGGCGAGGAGCTCGGCGCCAGCTGGGACGTCGTCGACATCCCCGAGGAGATGGCCGAGCAGGCCGCGGAGTACCGCGAGCAGCTCATGGACGTGCTGGGCGAGAGCTCCGACGTCATCATGGAGAAGTTCCTCGGCGAGGAGGAGATCACCGACGCCGAGGTGCGGGTCGCGCTGCGCGAGGCCACGATCAACCACGGTGTGGTGCCGGTGCTCAACGGCACGGCGTTCAAGAACAAGGGCGTGCAACCCCTGCTCGACGCCATCTGCTGGTACATGCCCTCACCCGCCGAGCTGCCTCCGGTCGACGGCACCGACAAGAAGGGCGAGCCCGTCGAGCGCAAGCCGTCGGCCGACGAGCCGTTCTCGGCCCTGGCGTTCAAGATCATGACCGCCCCGCACGTCGGCAAGCTCACCTACTTCCGTGTGTACTCGGGCAAGCTCGACAAGGGCGGCACCGTCATCAACAGCCGCTCCGGCAACAAGGAGCGCATCGGCCGCGTGCTGGAGATGCACGCGAACGAGCAGATCGAACAGGAAGCGGTCTACGCGGGCGACATCGTCGCCGGCATCGGCCTGAAGGACACCCGCACCGGCGACACCCTGTCGGACCCTGCAGCTCCCGTCACCCTCGAGTCGCTCGAGTTCCCCGAGCCGGTGATCGAGGTCGCCGTAGAGCCGAAGACCAAGGCCGACCAGGACAAGATGGGCAAGGCGCTCTACTCGCTCAGCGAGGAGGACCCGACCTTCCGGGTCAAGACCGACGAGGAAACCGGCCAGACCCTCATCTCCGGCATGGGCGAGCTGCACCTCGAGGTCATCGTCGACCGCATGATGCGCGAGTTCAAGGTCGAGGCGAACGTCGGCAAGCCGCAGGTCGCGTACCGCGAGACCATCGTCAACCCCATCGTGAACCACACCTACCTGCACAAGAAGCAGACGGGTGGCACCGGTCAGTACGCGAAGATCGTGCTCACGATCGAGCCAGCCGGTCCGGGTGGGGGCTACGAGTTCACCGACGAGATCTCCGGTGGGCGCATCCCCAAGGAGTACATCCCCTCGGTGGGCCACGGCATCGCGGACGCGATGACCAACGGCGTGCTCGCCGGCTTCCCGATGGTCGACATCAAGGCCCGCCTGACCGACGGCGACTACCACGACGTCGACTCGTCCGAGATGGCGTTCAAGATCGCCGGCACGATGGGCTTCAAGGAAGCGGTCCGCAAGGCGCAGCCCGTCCTGCTCGAGCCGATCATGGCCGTCGAGGTCGTCACCCCCGAGGACTACATGGGCGACGTGATCGGCGACCTCAACTCCCGCCGCGGCAAGGTGGGCAAGATGGAGCAGCGCGGCAACATGCAGGTCGTCTCGGCAGAGGTCCCGTTGTCGGAGATGTTCGGCTACTCCACCGACCTGCGGTCGAAGACCCAAGGTCGGGCGCAGTACACCATGCAATTCCACTCGTACCAGCAGACGCCGAAGAACGTCCAGGAAGAGATCGTCGCCCGGGCGACCGGTCAGTGACAACGGTGCCGTCGCTTCGGCACTAGCCTCCCCCGTCTGCTCCGTGATCTCGGTCAGCAGACACCCACCAACCACCAGCTCACGAAGCAGCAGTCACGAAAGGCATTCCAGAAATGGCCAAGGAGAAGTTCGAGCGCAACAAGCCGCACGTCAACGTCGGCACGATGGGTCACATCGACCACGGCAAGACCACGTTGACCGCCGCCATCAGCAAGACGCTCGCCGACCGTGTGGCCGGCAACACCGCGACTGACTTCGACAACATCGACAAGGCGCCCGAAGAGCGTGAGCGCGGCATCACCATCAACGTGTCGCACGTGGAGTACGAGACCGAGAACCGTCACTACGCGCACGTCGACATGCCGGGCCACGCCGACTACATCAAGAACATGATCACCGGCGCCGCCCAGGTCGACGGCGCCATCCTGGTGGTGTCCGCTGCGGACGGTCCGATGCCCCAGACCCGTGAGCACGTCGTGCTCGCCCGCCAGGTGGGCGTGCCCGCCATCGTGGTGGCCCTCAACAAGGTCGACATGGTCGACGACGAGGAGCTGCTCGAACTGGTCGAGATGGAGGTGCGCGAGCTGCTCGACACCTACGAGTTCCCCGGCGACGACACCCCGATCGTGCGGGTCTCGGCGCTCAAGGCACTCGAGGGCGACACCGCCTCGCAGGACGCCGTCATGGAGCTCATGGAGCAGGTGGACAGCTACGTCCCCGAGCCCGAGCGTGACCTCGAGAAGCCGTTCCTGATGCCCATCGAGGACGTCTTCTCCATCACCGGCCGTGGCACGGTCGTCACCGGCAAGATCGAGCAGGGCATCGTCCACACCGGTGACGATCTCGAGATCGTCGGCCTGAAGAAGACCCAGAAGACCACCTGTACCGGCGTCGAGATGTTCCGCAAGCTCCTGGACCAGGGCCAGGCGGGTGACAACATCGGTGCGCTGCTGCGTGGCATCGACAAGGAGGAGGTGCAGCGTGGTCAGGTGCTGGCGAAGCCCGGCTCGATCACCCCGCACACCGACTTCGAGGCGCAGGTCTACGTGCTCACCAAGGAAGAGGGCGGCCGTCACAAGCCGTTCCAGTCGAACTACCGTCCGCAGTTCTACTTCCGTACCACCGACGTCACCGGCACGATCACCCTCCCTGAGGACACCCAGATCTGCATGCCGGGCGACAACACGGCGGTGACGGTCGAGCTGATCGCCCCCATCGCGATGGACGAGGGTCTGAAGTTCGCCATCCGCGAGGGTGGCCGCACCGTCGGCGCCGGTCGTGTGGTCAAGATCCTGAAGTGATCCCTGCCGCTCCTCGAGCGGCTGGTTCGTGCGAAGGGCGCCCCACGGGCGCCCTTCGTCGTCGACGGGGAAGAGTGCCAGACTGCGAAGGTGGATTCGACCCGCATCGACCGCTGGTTGCACGCGGTCCGGCTCGCCAAGAGCCGCTCGACCGCGACCGACGCGTGCGCATCGGGGAGGGTTCGTGTGAACGATGTGGTCGCCAAACCGGCGACGCAGGTCCGGGTCGCTGATCAGGTCGAGTTGCGTGTGCGGGGCACGACCCGCAGCTTCGAGGTGCTCGAGGTCATCGACCGTCGGGTCGGGGCTCCGATCGCCGTTCGGTGCTATTCGGAGCGGACCCGACCGGGGGCCCCTTCCGAGGGCGACCGAGGTGCGCCCGCACCGGTCGCGTCCAGGGAGCGGGGGAGTGGCCGCCCCACCAAGCGCGACCGGCGTGAGCTCGACCGCCTGCGCGGCCGCCGCTGACCGCATCGACCCTGACGGCCACCGGGACATCTCGATGCGGGGCGGTGGAACGTCCCACCACTCGGCATCGGGATGTCGGGAGCAGCACCGCTGCGCGTGATTGGCGGAGCAGTGCCGTCCGCCGATAGGGTCGTCGGCCGTGCCGGGGTCCGCCCCGGGTGCTGCTTGACAGTCGATGATTCCCCCCCCGAACCACGTGGACGTGGTGAGCGCAGAAGAGAGTGCCCATGGCAACTGACCAGAGGATCCGCATCCGCCTCAAGGCCTACGACCACGAGATCATCGACCAGTCGACCAAGAAGATCGTCGAGACCGTCACTCGGACCCAGGCCGACGTGCGGGGCCCGGTGCCGCTGCCGACCGAGAAGCACCGCTTCACCGTCATCCGCTCGCCGCACAAGGACAAGGACTCCCGCGAGCACTTCGAGATGCGGATCCACAAGCGGCTCATCGACATCATCGACCCCAGCCCGAAGACCGTCGACTCCCTGCAGCGGCTCGACCTGCCCGCCGGTGTCGACATCGAGATCAAGATCCAGACCGCCTGAACCGGCGATTTGGTCGACCGGCCGGCCACTGCTAGTCTCGACCGGTCGTCACGGGTGCCAATCGCTCCCGTGAGATCCACCCCCACCAGGGCATCTGCCCGAGCGGGAACGTATCAATCGACGTCCATGAAGGCCGGTGCTCGTCATCGGAACCACATGGCACAACCGAGACATCGCTCCGCCGGGCCTGCCTGTGCGGAGCGCTCGCGTGAGCGGCGAACGTCGGTGAGGGTCACCTCTCCGGCCGAGGGCCGAAGGAACACGCCAAAGGACGACAGCCACCATGGCGAAGAAGGCAATCGTAGGAGAGAAGCTGGGCATGACCCAGGTCTGGGACGACGACAACGTCGTGGTCCCGGTCACCGTGCTGCGCGTCTCGCCGGCCCGGGTGGTGCAGCTGCGCACCCCCGAGCGTGACGGCTACAGCGCACTACAGGTGACGTACGGGCAGCGTGACGCCCGCAAGCTCACCAAGCCCATGGCCGGCCACTACGACGCCGCTGGCGTCGAGCCGGGTGTCCGACTCGTCGAGCTCCGGCTCGACGACATCTCGGAGTACCAGGTGGGCCAGGAGCTCGCCGCCGACCTCTTCACCCCGGGCGAGCGCATCGACGTCACCGCCGTGAGCAAGGGCAAGGGGTTCGCCGGTGTCATGAAGCGTCACGGCTTCAAGGGCCAGCCGGCCTCCCACGGTGCGCACCGCGTGCACCGCAAGCCCGGAGCGGTCGGGCAGTGCGCCACACCGGCCCGTGTCTTCAAGGGAACCCGCATGGCCGGTCGCATGGGCGCCGAACAGGTGACCACGCTGAACCTCGAGGTCGTCCGTGCCGACGCCGACCAGGGCGTCATCCTGGTGCGTGGCTCGGTTCCGGGGCCCCGCGGCGGCGTCGTGATCGTGCGCGATGCGGTGAAGGCCCGCAGCGCAGCCCAGGGAGGTGCCGCCTGATGTCGTCCATCACGCTCCACGACTCGAAGGGTGCCGACACCGGCACGATCGAGCTCGCCGAGGACGTCTTCGGCATCGAGCCGAACGTGCCCGTCATGCACCAGGTCGTCGTCGCCCAGCTCGCCGCCAAGCGCTCCGGTACCCAGTCGACCAAGACCCGGGCCGAGGTCGCCGGCGGGGGCGCCAAGCCATGGAAGCAGAAGGGCACCGGCCGGGCCCGCGCTGGCTCGATCCGTGCGCCCCAGTGGCGCGGCGGTGGTGTCGCGCTCGGCCCCAAGCCCCGCAAGTACGACCAGAAGACCCCCAAGAAGATGAAGCGTCTGGCCCTTCGCTCGGCCCTGTCGGACCGTGCCGCCGATGACAAGGTCAGGGTCGTCGCCTCCTGGGACTTCGACACGCCCCGCACCAAGGACGCGCTCGCCGCACTCGCGGCGCTCGGCGTGACCGGTCGGGCACTCGTGGTCGTCGAGCCCACCGACCACGCCGCCCAACGCAGCTTCCGGAACCTGCCGAAGGTGCACGTCATCACGCCGGGCGAGCTCAACACCTACGACGTGCTCGTCAGCGACTACGTCGTGTTCACCGAGTCCACGCT
The DNA here is from genome assembly GCA_007118345.1 of Microthrixaceae bacterium. GTDB lineage: Bacteria > Actinomycetota > Acidimicrobiia > Acidimicrobiales > Microtrichaceae > SKRR01. Next base: position 11,915 of record SKRR01000013.1, read on the forward strand.
GCCCGGCGCCGAGCCGACGACGGAGGCCGCATCATGAAGGACCCCCGCGACGTCATCCTCCGCCCGGTCGTGAGCGAGAAGTCCTACGCGCTGCTCGACGAGGGTGTCTACACCTTCGAGGTCGCCACCGAGGCGTCCAAGCCCGAGATCCGCGACGCCGTCGAGGCCATCTGGCCCGGTGTCCGGGTCACCAACGTCAACACGCTCAATCGCAAGGGCAAGCGCAAGCGCAACCGCCGCAGCCTCACCTTCGGCAGCCGGCCCACCGTCAAGCGCGCCCTGGTCACCCTCGCCGAGGGTGGCGACCAGATCGACCTGTTCGAGGTGAAGTGAGATGGCGGTTCGCAAACGCAAGCCCACCAGCCCGGGTCGCCGGTTCCAGACGGTCTCGGACTTCGCCGAGGTCACCCGGTCGACCCCCGAGAAGTCGCTGCTCGCGCCGAAGTCCAAGACCGGCGGCCGCAACAACCTCGGTCGCAAGACCTCCCGTCACCGTGGCGGCGGTCACAAGCAGCGGTACCGGGTCATCGACTTCAAACGATCCAAGGACGGCGTGCCGGCCAAGGTCGCTGCCATCGAGTACGACCCGAACCGCACCTGCCGCATCGCACTGCTGCACTACGCCGACGGCGAGAAGCGCTACATCCTCGCTCCCAAGGGTCTCAAGGTGGGCGACACCGTCCAGTCGGGCCAGGGCGCCGAGATCCGCACGGGCAACGCGCTGGCACTCCGCTACATCCCGGTGGGCACCGTCGTGCACAACGTCGAGCTCAAGGCAGGCGCCGGCGGCAAGCTCGCCCGGTCGGCCGGCTCGAGCGTCCAGCTCGTCGCCCGTGAGGGCGACCACGCCACCCTCCGCCTCCCGTCGACCGAGATGCGTCGCGTGCCGATCGACTGCCGCGCCACCGTCGGCGAGGTCGGCAACTCCGAGCACGACCTCGTCAAGGTCGGCAAGGCGGGCCGCAACCGCTGGAAGGGCGTTCGCCCCCAGACCCGCGGTGTGGCCATGAACCCCGTCGACCACCCCCACGGTGGCGGCGAGGGCAAGACCTCCGGCGGCCGTCACCCGGTCTCGCCGTGGGGTCAGCCCGAGGGCCGTACCCGCGACACCAACAAGCCGTCCCAGAAGCTGATCGTCCGTCGTCGCCGCACCCGCGGCTCGCGCCGGTGATCTGAGCGAGGAACACGATGCCACGCAGCCTCAAGAAGGGCCCCTTCGTGGACGACCACCTCCTCAAGAAGGTGGACGACCTCAACGAAGCCGGCCAGAAGACCGTCATCAAGACCTGGTCACGCCGGTCGACGATCATCCCCGACATGGTGGGTCACACCATCGCCGTGCACGACGGGCGCAAGCATGTGCCCGTCTACGTGACCGAGGCGATGGTCGGCCACAAGCTCGGTGAGTTCGCGCCGACCCGCACCTTCCGGTTCCACGCCGGCCAGGAGAAGTCAGCGAAGGGACGCCGCTGATGGCAGCCCCGATCACCCATGACGAGCGCCGCACCAACGAGCGCCCCGGCGTGCGCGCCCAGCACCGCTTCGCCCGTGTCTCGGCCTACAAGGCCCGCGAGGTGCTCGACCTCATCCGCGGCAAGTCCGTGGCCGAGGCCCGTACGATGCTGCAGTTCCTCGATCGCGCTGTTGCCGAGACCGTCGCGAAGGTCCTGGACTCTGCAGTTGCCAACGCGGCGAACAACAACGACATCCCACCCGAGGAGCTCTTCGTCGCCAGTGCCTACGCCGACGAGGGCCCGACCCTCAAGCGCTGGCGTCCACGTGCGCGTGGTCGTGCGACGCGGATCCGCAAGCGGACGTGCCACATCACGATCATCGTCGGTCGCTACTCACCTGAAGAGCTCACCAAGGTCCGTGAGCGCATGGCCGGTCGTGAACGCCCCAGTGGCGATGCAGCCGCCGATCGTGCTCGCCGGGTCGCCCGGAGCCGGGCCGCCCAGGAACAGGACGACGCCACCGAGGACGGTGCAACCGCCGATGAGGGCGCTGAGGATTCCGCCGCTGACACCGCGCTCGCCGAGGACGAGTCGGTGCAGGACGCTGACGAGACCGCAGCCGACGACACCGCAGCCGCCGACACCGACACAGCTGCGGACGACGCAGCCACGGCCGACGAGGACGCCACGGCGTCCGAGGACGGCGAGAACGACCCCGAGCAGAAGGACGACTGATGGGTCAGAAGGTCAATCCCTACGGCTTCCGCCTCGGTGTCACCACCGACTGGAAGTCCCGCTGGTTCGCCACGCGTGAGGAGTACGTCGATTACCTCATCGAGGACTGGAAGATCCGCGACTACCTGATGAACAAGCTCCCGAACGCGGCGATCAGCCGGGTGGAGATCGAGCGCACGCGCGACCGTCTGCGCATCGACGTGCACACTGCGCGCCCCGGCATCGTGATCGGCCGTCGTGGCGCCCAGGCCGACGAGTTGCGGGCCGACCTGTCGAAGATGACGGGCAATCCGAAGGTGCAGCTCAACATCCAGGAGATCAAGCAGCCCGAGCTCGACGCCGCGCTGATCGCCCAGGGTGTCGCCGACCAGCTCGCGAATCGTGTGGCGTTCCGCCGTGCGATGAAGCGTGCGGTCCAGAACGCCCAGAAGACCGGGGCCCTCGGCATCCGTGTCCAGTGCTCCGGCCGCCTCGGTGGGTCCGAGATGGCCCGTACCGAGTGGTACCGCGAAGGCCGGGTGCCGTTGCACACGCTGCGTGCCGACATCGACTACGGCTTCCGCGAGGCGAAGACCACCTACGGCCGGATCGGCGTGAAGGTGTGGATCTACAAGGGCGACATCCTCCCGTACAAGAGCACCGACGAGCAGAAGATCGCCAAGGAGGCCGCGATGGCGGTCGGCGACACCGCCGGCACCGAGCGTCCTCGTGTGGTGTCCTCGCGACCCGAGGCTCCAGCGGCACCGGTTGCCGAGGCGCCCGTTGCTCCCGCCGAGGAACCCGCCGCGCCCGCTGACGCCGAGGTCGAGAGCCCGGTACCGGCCGAGGCAGCAGCTCCTGCCGAGGCCGAGGAGGAGATCAAGCCCCTCATCGGCGAGGCGGATCCGGAGTTCGAACGCCTGCTCGCCGAGGAGGAGGAGATCGAACGCTCCACCCGCGAGCACCACGAGACCCCGCACTTCCGTCCCGGGGACGGTGACTGATCATGTTGATGCCCAAGAAGGTCAAGCACCGCAAGACCCATCGCGGTCGCATGAAGGGCAACGCCAAGGGTGCCACCGAGGTGAACTTCGGCATGTACGGCATCCAGGCACTCGAGCCCGGATGGATCACCGCACGCCAGATCGAGGCGGCGCGTATCGCCATGACCCGTCACATCAAGCGTGGCGGCAAGGTCTGGATCAACGTGTTCCCGGACAAGCCCGTCACCCAGAAGCCGGCCGAGACCCGCATGGGCTCGGGCAAGGGCAACCCCGAACGGTGGGTCGCCGTGGTGCGCCCCGGTCGGGTGCTCTTCGAACTGTCGTACCCCGACGAGGAGACCGCACGGGGCGCCATGAACCGTGCGATCCAGAAGCTCCCGATCAAGGCCCGCATCATCTCGAGGGAGGAGGCGCTCTGATGGCAACGCTGAACGCACGTGCCCTGGGCGACGTCGAGCTCATCGAGCGGATCGCCGAGGAGAAGGACCGTCTCTTCAAGCTCCGGTTCCAGCTCGCCACCGGCCAGCTCGAGAACTCCGCCCGTCTGACCGAGACCAAGAGGGACATCGCCCGGCTCAAGACCGAGCTGCGAGCCCGTGAGATCGCCGCCGCCGAGGCTGCTGAAGGAGGGGAGGCACGATGAGCGACACCACCGCTGACACCGAGCGCTCCGCCCGCAAGGTGCGAGAGGGACTCGTCACCTCCGACAAGATGGACCGCACCGCGGTCGTCACGATCACCGAGCGGGTCCGCCATCCCCGGTACAACAAGACCGTCCAGCGCGCCAAGAAGCTCTACGTGCACGATGAGACCAACGACCTCAACGTGGGCGACCGCGTCCGGGTCATGGAGACTCGTCCGTTGTCGAAGCTGAAGCGCTGGCGTGTCGTCGAGGTCCTGGAGCGTGCCCGATGATCCAGCAGGAGACCCGCCTCCGGGTGGCCGACAACTCGGGCGCCCGCGAGGTGCTCGTCATCAAGGTCCTCGGTGGCTCCAAGCGTCGGTACGCCACCATCGGCGACGTGTTCATCGCGACCGTCAAGGACGCCCTGCCGGGCGCAGCGGTCAAGAAGGGTGAGGTCGTGCGCTGTGTGGTCGTGCGGGCCAAGAAGGAACGCCGTCGCCCCGATGGCAGCTACATCCGTTTCGACGAGAACGCCGCAGTGCTGATCAACGAGCAGCGCCAGCCCCGCGGCACGCGCATCTTCGGCCCGGTGGGCCGTGAGCTGCGCGACAAGAAGTTCATGCGCATCGTGTCGCTCGCCCCGGAGGTGATCTGAGTGAAGATCCGCAAGGGTGACCGCGTCCGGGTTCTCACCGGCAAGGACCGCGGCAAGGAAGGCGAGGTGTCCGACGTGGATCCCCGCCGCAACAAGGTGGTCGTCGACGGCATCAACGTCGCCAAGCGTCACCAGAAGCCGACCCGGTCCATGCAGCAGGGCGGCATCATCGACAAGGCGATGCCGATCCACATCTCGAACGTCGCGTTGATCGACAGTGACGGCAAGCCGGTGCGAGCCGGCTACCGCATCGACGCCGACGGCACCAAGTCCCGTGTGGCCCGTCGCAGCGGAGGTGAGCTGTGAGCACCACGACGATTCCCCGCCTGAAGGCGAAGTACAACGACGAGGTCCGCGACCAGCTCCGGACCGACCTCGGTCTCGGCAACGTGATGGAGGTGCCCCGACTCGAGAAGATCGTGGTGAACGTGGGTGCCGGTGCAGCGGTCGACAACAAGGGGCTGCTCGAGAAAGTCGTGTCCGACCTGACGCTGATCTGCGGCCAGAAGCCGGTCATCACCAAGGCCAAGAAGTCCATCGCAGGGTTCAAGGTGCGTGAGGGCAACCCCATCGGTGTCAAGGTCACCCTCCGGGGCGACCAGATGTGGGAGTTCTTCGACCGGCTGGTGACCCTCGCCATTCCCAGGATCCGGGACTTCCGGGGACTGCCGACCAAGAGTTTCGACGGACGTGGCAACTACACGTTCGGCGTGACCGAACAGCTGATCTTCCCGGAGATCGACTACGACAAGGTCGATGCCGCCCGTGGCATGGACATCACGATCGTGACGACCGCACGGAACGACGACGAGGGACGAGCGCTCCTGGACGCCTTCGCCTTCCCGTTCCGACGTGAAGGGGTGTGACATGGCGACCGAGGCTCTGAAGCAGAAGCAGCAGCGCAAGCCGAAGTTCAAGGTCCGTGGCTACACGCGGTGCCGCCGATGCGGACGTCCGCGTTCCGTGTACCGCAAGTTCGGACTCTGCCGGGTGTGCCTGAGGGAGCTGGCCCATGCGGGCGAGATCCCAGGTGTCACCAAGGCGAGCTGGTGAGAGGAGGCGACCGACCGTGACGATGACCGATCCCATCGCCGACATGCTCACCCGCCTGCGCAACGCGAACGTCGCGATGCACGACGAGGTGGTCATGCCGGCCTCCAAGCAGAAAGCGGCCCTCGCTGAGGTCCTCGAACGCGAGGGCTACATCGTGGGCTTCGAGGTCGGGGACAACTCCTCGGGCCCGGGCCGACTGCTCAAGATCGACATGAAGTACTCCCCCGAACGACGCCGGGTCATCTCCGGCATCCGCCGGGTGTCCAAGCCGGGGCTCCGGGTCTACCGGAAGCACAACGAGGTCGAGCGTGTGCTCGGCGGCCTCGGCGTCGCCATCCTGTCCACGAGCAAGGGACTCATGACCGACCGCGAGGCACGTCGCCAGCGCGTCGGTGGTGAAGTCCTGTGCCACGTCTGGTGAGGGGCGCACATGTCCAGAATCGGTAAGGCACCGATCCCCGTCCCGAACGGCGTCGACGTGAGCATCGCGTCGGGTTCGATCACGGTGAAGGGGCCCAAGGGGCAGCTCTCCCAGGAGCTGCCCGACCTGGTCACCGTCAGCCAGGAGGGCGACGCCCTCGAGGTGCACCGCGCCGACGACACGAGCCAGTCCCGTGCCCTGCACGGCCTGGTCCGCTCGCTCGTCGCCAACATGGTCACCGGAGTCAGCGACGGGTTCCGCAAGGAGCTCGAGATCGTGGGCGTCGGGTACCGAGCGGTGCCGAAGGGCAAGAACTCGCTGGAGCTGGCGCTCGGCTTCTCCCACCCTGTGGTGGTCGATGCGCCCGACGGCATCGAGTTCGTCGTTCCCCAGCCCACCCGCATCGAGGTGCACGGCATCGACAAGCAACTGGTTGGCCAAGTGGCCGCCGACATCCGAGCGTGGCGCAAGCCCGAGCCGTACAAGGGCAAGGGCGTTCGCTACGTCGACGAGCACGTCCGGCGCAAGGCCGGCAAGGCCGGTAAGTGAGATCACGATGAGCGACAAGACCAAGAAGAAGCAGGTCGGCCGCACGCGTCGTCATGCCCGGGTTCGACGCAACGTCACCGGCACTGCCGAACGTCCACGTCTGGCGGTGTTCCGTTCGAACCGCCACATCGTGGCGCAACTGATCGACGACCGCGCGGGTGTGACGATCGCAGCGGCGAGTACCCTCGAGAGCGACCTGCGCGGTTCGACGACGTCGAACCGCGACGCTGCAACACAGGTCGGTCAGCGGGTCGCCGAACGCGGGAAGCAGGCCGGAATCGAAGAGGTGGTGTTCGACCGTGGTGGCTTCCGCTACCAGGGACGGGTCGCCGCCCTCGCTGACGCCGCACGAGCAGCAGGACTGGAGTTCTGATGGCAACGAACAAGGACACCTCGGACCTGCAGCTTCGCGAGTCGCGGGTCATCAACATCAACCGCGTCGCCAAGGTGGTGAAGGGCGGCCGCAGGTTCTCCTTCACCGCGCTCGTGGTGATCGGCGACGGCGCCGGTCGGGTCGGACTCGGGTACGGCAAGGCCAAGGAGGTGCCCCTCGCCATCCAGAAGGGCACCGAGGAGGCGCGCAAGAACCTCTTCTCCGTGCCGCTCGCCAGCGGGACCATCATCCATCCCGTCGTCGGCATCACCGGCGCTGGCCGTGTGCTGCTCAAGCCCGCTGCCCCCGGCACGGGTGTGATCGCCGGCGGCGCCGCCCGCGCCATCCTCGAGGAGGCCGGCATCCAGGACGTGCTCTGCAAGTCGCTGGGCTCCTCCAACTACATCAACGTCGCACGGGCGACGATCGCCGGGCTGCAGGAACTCCGTCGTCCCGACGAGATCGCCAAGCTCCGTGGTCTCGACCCCGAGGACTGCATTCCCAAGGGCCTGCTCAAGGCCTACCGCGAGAGCGAGCGTGGCCCGGCGCCCGAACCCTTCGAGGTGGCGTGATGGCGCAGCTGAAGGTCACCCAGACCGGTTCGGCGATCGGCTCGAAGCCCAAGCAGCGCGGCACCCTGCGGGCATTGGGTCTGCGCCGCATCGGAATGTCCAACACGCTGCCGGACACCCCTGACGTGCGCGGTCAGCTCGCGAGGGTTCCGCACCTGATCCGCGTGGAAGAAGTGACGGCCGAGGAGGTCGACTCATGAAGGTCCACGATCTCAAGCCCGCCGACGGTTCGCGCAGGCAGCGCAAGCGCGTCGGCCGCGGCATCGGCGGCAAGGGCGGCAAGACCGCCGGCCGCGGCACCAAGGGTCAGAAGGCTCGTAGCAAGGTCCCGATGGGATTCGAGGGCGGCCAGTTGCCCCTCGCCCAGCGCGTCCCGAAGCTGCGAGGCTTCAACAACCCGTTCCGCGTCGAGTACCAGGCCGTCAACCTGGACACCATCCAGGAGTGCGGTCTCGACGAGGTCACCCCCGAGGCGCTCCTCGCCAAGGGGCTCGTGTCCAAGGGCGCACTCGTCAAGATCCTCGGCCGTGGCGAGCTGACCCGCCCGGTCACGGTCAAGGTCCACGCAGCGTCGAAGTCCGCCGAGGCGGCCATCACGGCAGCCGGTGGAACCTTCGAGGCGGCGCCACTGCCGTTCGCGGTGCGACCGGCGTTCCACGGCAGCGCGCACACCAACCGCTGACGCCCGGCGGCCCGGGTCGGCCGCCCGGTTGCCGCACCACCACGGCGATGGACTACCTTCGGCCCACGTTCGACCGCTGAGGAGCAGAATCCGTGTCACGCATCGGCAACATCTTCAAGGTGGAGGACCTTCGCAACAAGGTCCTGTTCACCTTGTTCGTGCTGGTCCTGTACCGGGTGGGCAGCTTCCTGCCGGTTCCCGGTGTGGACCGCGACGCGGTGCGTTCCATCGGCGAGCAGGCCCGCGAGGGTGGTGTGCTCGCGTTCCTCCAGTTGTTCTCCGGGCAGGCACTGACGCAGTTCAGCATCTTCGCCCTCGGCATCATGCCGTACATCACCAGCTCGATCATCATGCAGATCCTGACGGTGGTGATCCCGAAGCTGCAGGAATGGCAGCAGCAGGGTGCGGTCGGGCAGCGCAAGATCACCCAGTGGACCCGATACCTCACCGTGGGCATCTCGGTGCTGCAGTCCACGGGCCTGGTGTTCCTCTTCGCCAACGGCGGCGGAGGATTGGTCACCACCGACCTGAACACCCAGATCAACCTGGTTCCCATCTTCACCCCCGCCAGGGTGCTCCTGATCGTCACGACCTTCACCGCGGGTGCGGCGCTGCTGATGTGGATGGGCGAGCTCATCACCAACCGCGGCGTCGGCAACGGCATGTCGCTGATCATCTTCAGCTCGGTCGTCTCGGGCCTGCCCGGCGCCTTCTCGGCGGTCTACGCGGCCGGTCTGTGGCAGCTCGGCATCTTCCTCGCGTTCTTCATCGTGATGCTGATCTTCATCGTCTTCGTGAACGAGGGGCAGCGCCGCATCCCGGTCCAGTTCGCGAAACGTGTGGTCGGCCGACGCATGTACTCGGGCCAGAGCACCTACATCCCGTTGAAGGTGAACCAGGCGGGCATCGTGCCGATCATCTTCGCGAGCGCCGTCATCAACCTGCCGGTCCTCGTCGCCCAGGTCCTCCCGTCGGGAGGCTGGGGGGCTGCGGTCTCGCGATGGATCAACGACAACCTCGCGAACACGATCAACCCGATCTACATGATCGTGCTCGGTGTGTTCATCGTCGGGTTCTCCTACTTCTACACGGCGATCGCCTTCGATCCGGTCCAGCAGGCCGACAACCTGCGGAAGCAGGGTGGCTTCGTCCCCGGGATCCGTCCCGGGCCCCAGACCGAGTCGTATCTGGCGAAGGTCCTGAACCGCATCACCCTGCCGGGCGCGCTCTTCATCGCGATGCTCGCGATCCTGCCGACGATCCTGGTGCGCATCCTGCTGGGACCGACCGGCAGCGGCGCCGCCTACTCGATCGGTGGCACCTCGCTGCTCATCGCGGTGGGTGTGGCGCTCGAGACCATGAAGCAGGTCGACAGCCAGCTGATGATGCGCAACTACGAGGGCTTCCTGTCGACGAAGTGAGCGGATTCGCTCGGCGGCACGTCGAAGCGGGGGAGGACGACTGATGGAACCGAACCAGCGACCCGTGCGCCTGCTCGTCTTCGGCCGACAGGGTGCCGGCAAGGGAACCCAGGCGGTGCGGCTCGCCGAGCGATACGGCGTGCCGCACATCTCCACCGGCGACATGCTGCGCGCAGCGGTCAAGGAGGGCACCGAGTTCGGTCGTCGCGCCAAGGAGATCATGGACGCCGGGCAGCTCGTCCCCGACGAGGTCATGCTGGGGGTGATCTCCGAGCGCCTCGCGCAGGACGATGCCGCGTCAGGGTGGCTCCTCGACGGGTTCCCACGCACCCTGCAGCAGGGCAAGGACCTGGTCGCGCTCGTCGGCGAGGACGGCATCGACCTCGCGGTCGACCTCGAGGTCCCCGAGGAGGTCGTCGTCGAGCGGATCTCCTCGAGGCGGGTGTGTTCCGAGTGCGGGGCGATCTACTCGACCGCTGCACCGCCTTCGTCGCCGTGGACCTGCGACAAGTGCGGCGGCCAGGTCGTGCAGCGTGACGACGACACCGAGGAAGCGGTGCGTGAACGGCTCGCCATCTACGCCGAGCAGACGCTGCCCGCCGTGGCATGGTTCGGCGACCAGGGGCTGCTGGCCACCGTCGACGGCACCGGGGACGTCGACGACGTCACCGAGCGGCTCGTCGCCGCGATCGAGTCCCGCGTCGGCTGACGCGGCAACGGGCGGAGCCCTGCGGCGCGATATCGTCGCCGTCATGGCAGCTCCAGGTGGCTCAGGACCGATCGGCCCCTATCCGCCGGGGGTGGACTCCGAGGACGCGCAGATCGACTACGACAAGCTGCGTCGCCGAGTCATGTGGACCATGCCCTACGGGCTCTACGTGCTCGGCAGTACCGACGGTGGCGACCGCCGCAACGGGATGACGATCAACTGGGTCAGTCAGATCAGCTTCGATCCGAAGCTCATCGGGGTCGGGGTCGAGTCGACGGCGTTCACCCACGAGCTCATCGAGGCGGGCGGCTGCTTCAGCCTCTGCCTCATCGATCGTGAGGACCGCGCCATCGTGCGGAAGTTCACCAAGCCGGTCGATGTCGACCTCGGTGCACGCACGCTCAACGGTTTCGAGTACACCGAAGTGGTCACCGGAGCGCCCGTGCTGACCCAGTCCGTCGGCTACCTCGACTGCCGGGTCACCGATCGCGTCGCCGCAGGGGAGCACTCCTTCTTCATCGGCGAGGTGGTCGATGCCGGGTTCTTCAAGGACGAGGACACCCCGGTGCTCCGCATGGAGGACACACGGATGAACTACGGCGGATGAACGACGGCGGATGAATCCCGACACCCGGCTTTGATCGCGCGGGATTGGTCCTCTAGGATTGCTCGTCGGCCCGCGCAGCCCCAAGCTCGCGTGCGCCCCTACGTAGTTCCACCCCTCGGGGCCTCACAGGAGGACCAGTTCTGCCAAAGCCCAAGGAAGACGCCATCGTCTTGGAGGGAACGGTCGTTGAACCGCTCCCGAACGCCATGTTCCGGGTCGAACTCGAGAACGGCCACAAGGTGCTGGCGCACATCTCCGGAAAGATGCGCATGCACTACATCCGCATCCTCCCCGGAGACAGGGTGCAGGTCGAGCTGACCCCCTATGACCTGTCCCGCGGCAGGATCACCTACCGCTACAAGTGAGCACCCCGCCGGGGTGCGCTGATGGACCGGCCCAGCCGATCCGGAGAGACCGATGAAGGTTCGACCGAGCGTCAAGAAGATCTGTGACAAGTGCAGGGTGATCCGCCGCCATGGGCGTGTGATGGTCATCTGCGACAACCCGCGCCACAAGCAGCGCCAGGGCTGAGAGAGTCGAGGACGAAACCACATGGCACGAATTGCCGGCGTCGACATCCCGCGTGAGAAGCGGCTCGTGATCGCGCTGACCTACATCTACGGCATCGGCCGCACCCAGGCCGAACAGGTGTGCGAGGTGACCGAGATCAACCCCGCCACCCGCGTCCGCGACCTCACCGATTCCGAGGTCACCCGCCTCCGCGGCTGGATCGAGGAGAACGTCAAGGTCGAGGGTGACCTCCGCCGTGAGGTCAACCAGAACATCAAGCGCAAGATGGAGATCGGCTGCTACCAGGGCCTGCGTCACCGTCGTGGCCTGCCAGTGCACGGCCAGCGCACCCACACCAACGCCCGGACCCGCAAGGGTCCCAAGAAGACCGTCGCCGGCAAGAAGAAGGTCCGCAAGTAATGGCCAAGCCACCCGTCGGGGGCCGTCGTCCCCGCAAGAAGGAACGCAAGAACGTCACCTACGGCGTCGCTCACATCAAGAGCTCGTTCAACAACACCATCGTGTCGATCACCGACCAGGAGGGCAACGTCCTCTCGTGGGCGTCGGCGGGCAACGTGGGGTTCAAGGGTTCCCGCAAGTCCACCCCGTTCGCCGCACAGATGGCTGCCGAGCAGGCGGCTCGCCGAGCCATGGAGCACGGCGTGCGCAAGGTCGACGTGGTGGTCAAGGGCCCCGGGTCCGGCCGCGAGACTGCGATCCGCTCGATCCAGACCGTCGGCATCGAGGTCACCGGTATCAAGGACGTGACCCCGGTGCCCCACAACGGCTGTCGTCCCCCCAAGCGTCGGAGGCTCTGAGGATGTCCCGTTACACCGGACCCAGGGCGCGCGTCTCACGCCGTCTCGGCACCAACATCTGGGGCACCTCGGGTGAGAACAAGGCCATGGACAAGCGGCCGTACCCGCCCGGCGACCACGGCCGCACCCGCCGCCGCGGCAACGTCAGCGAGTACCTCCTGCAGCTCCAGGAGAAGCAGAAGGCCCGGTTCGCCTACGGCATGACCGAACGCCAGTTCCGCAACCTCTACACCGAGGCGAACCGCCGCCAGGGTGTGACGGGCGAGAACCTGCTGCAGTACTGCGAGCGGCGGCTCGACAACGTCGTGTATCGCGCCGGCTGGGCGTCGACCCGCCCGCAGGCACGCCAGTTCGTCAACCACGGCCACGTCGACGTCAACGGTCGCCGGGTCGACATCCCGAGCTACCGGGTGCGCAAGGGCGACGTGATCCGTCTGCGCGACAAGTCGCGCAACATGATCGTGGTCCAGTTCAACATGGACACGCTCGGTCGAACCCCACCGCCGTGGCTCGACTCCGCCGACGGCGGCCAGGAGGTCACCGTGCGCGAGCTCCCGCTGCGCGAGCACATCGACGTCCCCGTGCGCGAGCAGCTCATCGTCGAGCTCTACTCCAAGTAATCCGGCCCATCGCCCCGGCCCACTCACGGCCCACCGCCCTGCCCGTCACCGAACACCGAGGTACCCAACAGATGCTCGTCATCCAGCGCCCCACCGTGGAGGCCGTCGACGAGGAGGTCGGCAACCTCCAGAGCTTCGCCATCAGCCCGCTCGAGCCCGGCTTCGGTCACACGCTCGGCAACTCGCTGCGGCGAACGCTGCTGTCGTCCATCCCCGGCGCCGCCATCACGCAGGTCCGTTTCGACGACGCCCTGCACGAGTTCGACACGATCTCGGGCGTCACCGAGGACGTCACCGACATCATCCTCAATCTCAAGGACATCGTCGTCACCTCCGAGTCCGACGAGCCGGTGACCCTCCGCCTCGACGTGCGCGGTCCGGCGACGGTCACCGCCGCCGACATCCTGACCACCGCCGATGTCGAGGTGCTCAACCCCGAGCTGCACATCGCGACACTCAACTCCAGCGGCCGTCTGGCGGTCGACCTGACCATCGAACGTGGGCGCGGCTACCTCTCGGGCGCCGGTCGCAGCACGTCGACCATCGGCGTGATCCCGATCGACGCGATCTTCTCCCCGGTGCGACGTGTGACCTTCGCGATCGAGCCGGTGCGCGTCGAGCAGTCCACCAACTTCGATCGGCTGGTCCTCGAGATCGAGACCGACGGCTCCAAGACCCCACGCGAGACCCTTGCGTCGGCTGGGGCCACCCTGACCGAGCTGACGACGTTGGTGGCGAACATGGAGGAGGAGCCCGAGGGGCTCACCCTGACCGAGGCCGTGGCAGCGGTCACCACCTCGCCCGACCTCGAGCTCGCCATCGAAGAGCTCGACCTGTCCGAGCGTCCACGCAACTGTCTCAAGCGAGCCCAGGTGAACACCGTCGGCGAGCTGCTCACCAAGTCCGAGGACGACCTGCTGGCCATCACCAACTTCGGCCAGAAGTCGCTCGACGAAGTCATCGAGAAGCTCGACGAGCGGGGCCTGTCGCTCCGCGGTCGAGACTGACCAGAGGAACCGACATGCCAGCACGACCGAAGAAGGGCCGCCGATTCGGCGGGAGCCCCAAGCACCAGCGCCTCATGATGGCGAACCTGGTGTGCTCACTCGTCGCGTCCCCGACGGGCATCGTGACCACCGAGGCCAAGGCCAAGGCGGTGCGACCCATCGCCGAGAAGCTCATCACCAAGGCCCGCAAGGGCGGTCTGCACAACCACCGTCAGATCCTCAGCTACCTGGGTGATCAGGAGATCGCCGCGATGATGATGGACGAGGTGGGCCCGCGCTATGCGGATCGTCCGGGTGGGTACACCCGCATCCTGAAGCTGGGTCCACGCGAGGGCGACAAGGCCCCGATGGCCAAGTTGGAGCTCGTCTGAGCTTCGGGCCACCCCGATCGCACGTTCCGGAGCCGCCCGTCGAGGGCTGCTCCAGCGCGTCCGGCGGTCGCCTGGCGTTGCTCGTGGCCTATGACGGGTCGGCCTTCCACGGCTTCGCCGAGAACGCAGGGGTCCCCACGGTCGCGGGACGCCTGCGCATCGCGCTCGAACAAGTGCTGCAGCACCCGGTCGAGCTCACCTGTGCCGGTCGGACCGACACCGGTGTGCACGCCCATGGCCAGGTGGTCACCTTCGACTCCGACCGTGTTCCTTCGGAGGCGGCGCTGCGGGACTCCCTCAACGCACTCGTCGGCCCCGAGGTGGCGGTCCGCCGGGTGGATCGCGTGGCCGGGGACTTCGATGCCCGCTTCTCCGCCAGGTGGCGACGGTACCGGTACCACGTGCTCACCGGAGCGGTACCGGATCCCTTCCTCGCTGGCACGTCGTGGTGGGTCCGCGAACCCCTCGAGGTCGACGCGATGGACGTCGCCGCCCAGGTGGTGGTGGGGGAGCACGACTTCTCGTCGTTCTGCCGTCGGCCCCGCACGGATCCGTCCGAACCTGCGGTGTCACTCGTGCGTCGAGTCCACCACGCTCGCTGGTCGGCGCCCGGTGAGGACCGCGTGGCCACGTTCGAGATCCTCGCGAGTGCCTTCTGCCACCAGATGGTCCGCAGCATCGTCGGGGCGTTGGTCGCGGTGGGGCGTGGACGTCTCGACGCCGAGGGCCTCGTGGCGCTCCTGGCGGCACGCGACCGCAGCGGCGCACCCAACCTCGCTCCGCCCCACGGGTTGTTCCTCGACGCGGTCGGTTACGACGACCTCGTCCCGCCACCCGCCGCACTTGCCCGCTGATCGCCCGGGCCGGTACTGTCTCACCTCGGCCCGATGGGCCCCCGTGGCCGCGTCGGCATCCGAACGACCCGGGGCGAGTCCACGAGCGACCGCACCGCCGGTGCGCCCCGATGACCCAGTGCAGAAGAGAGTGAGCGCAGTGCGCACCTACACCCCCCGAGCCTCCGAGATCGAGCGTTCCTGGTACGTCGTCGACGCCGAGGGGCTGACGCTGGGCCGCATGGCCACCGAGGTGGCCCGGGTGCTGCGCGGGAAGCACAAGGCCACCTACACGCCGCATCTCGACACCGGTGACCACGTGATCATCGTGAACGCGGACAAGGTGGCGCTGTCGCCGGGCAAGGCCGAGGACAAGCGCGTCTACCGCCACACGGGCTACCCGGGCGGGATCCGCTCCGACACCTATGCCGAACTGCTCGCCACCAAGCCGGAGGAGGCCGTGCGCCGCACCGTGCGCGGCATGCTCCCGAAGAACCGGCTCGGCCGCCAGATGCTGCGCAAGCTCAAGGTCTACTCCGGTGCGGACCATCCGCACACCGCGCAGCAGCCCACCCCGCTCGAGATCGACGGCGCCCGCGCCCGTTCGTGACCGTCGTCAGTTCCGAAGGAAGTTCCCTCGCCATGTCGCAACCGCTCGTCCAGTCCACCGGCCGCCGCAAGCGTGCCGTCGCACGTGTCCGCATCCGTGAGGGCTCCGGCACGATCACCATCAACCGTCGTCCGCTCGAGGACTACTTCCCGAACGCGACGCACCGGATGATCCTCTCCGAGCCGCTGCGGCTCACCGAGACCGGCGAGGCCTACGACGTCGACGCCACCCTGCATGGTGGCGGCACCACCGGCCAGGCCGGCGCCGTGCGCCTCGGCATCGCCCGGGGCCTCATCGCCATCGACCCCGAACTGCGCGGCGCACTCAAGCGTGCCGGGTTCCTCTCGCGCGACTCGCGGGAGAAGGAGAGCAAGAAGTACGGCCTCAAGAAGGCCCGCAAGGCTCCCCAGTACTCCAAGCGCTGAGCCGGCCCGCGCCATGTCGCCGAGCTTCGTGCGCTTCGGCACCGACGGCGTCCGCGGTGTCGCCAACACTCAGATCACCCCCGAGTTCGCGCTCGCCCTGGCCCGTGCAACGGCCCGGGCGTTCCGCGCGTCCGAGATCGTCATCGGCTGCGACACCCGCCGCTCGGGCGGCATGCTCGAGGCGGCCTCGGCCGCCGGTGCTGCCGCAGAGGGTGCCGACGCCGTGCTCATCGATGTCGCCCCGACCCCGGCGGTCGCGGCCGAGTGCGCTCGCCGTGACGCACCGGGCATCGTGGTCTCCGCGTCGCACAACCCCTTCGCCGACAACGGTCTGAAGGTGATCGGCCCGGGTGGCCACAAGCTCGACGACGCCCTCCAGGCGCGTATCGAGGCGTTGCTCTCCGATGGCCCGGCACCCGTCGACGTGCCCGTCGGCGCGTCGGTGGGCGAGGTCCGACGGGACCCGTCCGCCCTCGAGCGGTACGGAGATCAGGTGCTCGCGGCACTCGAGGGGCGTGGCCTGTCGGGTCTGCGGATCGTGCTCGACACCGCCAACGGTGCAGCGCACCGCGTCGCGCCCGCGGTGCTCGATCGCGCCGGGGCGGAGGTCACCACGATCGGCGACGAACCCGACGGGACGAACATCAACGACGGATGCGGGTCCACCGCGCCCGAACTGCTCGCCCGCACCGTCGTCGACGGTGGTGCCGACCTCGGGATCGCGCTCGACGGCGACGCCGACCGTCTCGTCGCGGTCGACCACCGGGGGCGGGTGGTGGACGGGGACCACATCATCGCCCTGTGCGCACTCGACCTGCGTGCCAGGGGTCGTCTCGCGGACGAGACCGTGGTCGTGACCGTCATGTCGAACCTCGGTTTCCACCGGGCGATGGCTGCCGCCGGGATCGACGTGATCGAGACGCCGGTCGGCGACCGCCACGTGCTCGACGCGCTCCAGCGGTCCGGTGCAGCGCTCGGGGGCGAGCAGTCGGGACACATCATCTTCACCGAGCACGCCACCACTGGCGACGGCCTGCTGGCGGCGCTGCTGCTCACCGATCTCGTGGTCCGGTCCGGGCGGCCGCTGGCGGACCTCGCCGACGAGGCGATGACCTCGCTGCCCCAGGTGCTGCACAACGTCGCTGTCTCCTCTCCGATGCCCGACGTGACCGACCGGATCAGCGACGAGCTCGCAGCCGTCGTGGCGGACCTGGGTGACGACGGGCGGGTCCTCGTACGGCCGTCGGGTACCGAGCCGGTGGTGCGGGTCATGGTCGAGGCCGACGCGGTGGAACGGGCCGAGGGCTGCGCCGAGCGCCTGGTCGCAGCGGTCGAGGCCGTTGCGTCCCGCGGGGGCGCCTGACGGATCACCGCACGGCCGGCTGGTGCCCGCTGGTAGCCTCGACGGGTCCCAACGAGGGCCACGAACGGTGGGCCCAGGAGGTGCGCGGCGAGGTGTGCGGGATCATCGCAGTGGTGCGGCGTCCGTCACGGCGGGCACCTGAACCGGCCCAAGCGCTGGTCGAGCGACTCGGCAGTGTCCGGGGCCTGCTCGAACAGGGCGTGGCCGGTGGCGGCAGCGACCTCACCGACCGTCTGAGCGCGGTTGCCGAGCAGGTCGAGCAGGTCGATGCGGCGCTGAGGGGCGTGCCCGGCCTGCTCAGCCTCCGGGCCGACCCTGGTTCGGTCGCGGCCCTGCAGCACACGATCCAACGTCTCGACGCGCTCGCACTCGGCATCGAGGCGGAGCTCGACGCGGCCCCGGTCGGGGTCGACGCCGAGGTGCTCGAGGCCACCA
>SKRR01000063.1 GCA_007118345.1 Microthrixaceae bacterium
GACACCCGTGAACGAGTCCGTGAGCTCGATGTCATCGGGCACGTCGCTCTCGTCGGGGTCGGTCGGCCCGTCGAGCGCAGTCGTCGCCGGAGCGTCGTTCGGGTCGTCACCCGGGTCGGGCTCACCTTCGTCGGGCTCACCCTCGTCGGGATCAGCGACGGTGTCCGGCTCGACCGTGGCCGCCGGCTCCGTCCCGACGTTCGCGGTGCCACCGTCGTCATCACCACGGCCGGCGTCGTCACCACCGCACGATGCGGCGAGCAGTGCGAGGAAAGCGACCACCGTCGTCGTCCGGATGAGGTTGCGTGCCATGTCGATCTCTCCCCCTCTCGGTGACCGCCGGACACCCACGTCGCGATCAGCGAGGCCGACCGTACTACTGACCGTTGGTCAGTGCAACTTCCCGACCACTGGTCAGCAACATGGATCGTCAACGACACGAATGGCGCTGACGCAACGCCTCGGCCCACTGCGCACGACCGGTCGCTTCCAGCCGATCGAGGTACGCCGGGAGTTGGCCCCGTACATGGAATGGCCCGCCCTCGTCCAGGATCGTTCGCAGCGGATCCACCGGGACGAAGGAACGTTCGAGCTGCTCGACCAGCCAGCCGTCGAGCAGGTCCCGAGCGAGGTCGACCAGTGCCGGGTCGGCTCCCGACAGGTCGTGCTGCTCGTGCGGGTCGTCGACGACGTCGAAGAGCATCTCGGGTTCCCAGTGGGCGTGGAAGCCGTCGTGCTCCGTCCGCAGGTAGAGGTGGTCCCCGAACCGGACACCACGTTGGCACGACCACGCGCCCTGGGTCAGCACCAGATGGTCCCGGCCCGACGCCTCGACTCCCGCTTCGAGCGCCGGCCGGACCGAGGTGCCGTCCCACGACGGCGGGAGGGCCACACCCGCGAGGTCGACCACCGTGGCAGCCACGTCGAGGTGATACTGCAGCCCGGGCTGCACGCTCGCAGGAAGGCCCGGCCACGCGAGGATCGCGGGCACGTGAGCGGTCGCCTCGTCAGCAGCCTGGTGATCGGCGTAGACGCCGAGCTCGCCGAAGGCCTCCCCGTGGTCGCTCGAGATCCAGATCGCCGTCTCGTCGAGCACGCCCAGGTCGGCCAGCTTGTCGCAGAGCGCGCCGACCGCGTCGTCGGCGTAGCGAATCCCCACGTCGTAACCGTCGAAGATCGCGCGCACATCGCGCTCCGTTGCGAGGTTCCAGGGCGAGCGTGGCCCCGGCGGACCCCACTCGTCGGGTGTGAAGCCCCACGGCTCCTGAGCCGAGTGCGGGCCCGGCAGGTTCCAGTTCCGCTGCCGGACCTCCTCGGTGTGCCACGAGGGCGGTGCGTGGTCGGCGAACGGGTTGCCGTACGAGGTGGGGACGTTGTGCGGGGTGTGGGGATCCCAGAGGTGCACGTGCAGGAACCAGCTGTCGGTGGTTCCTCGCCGATCGAGCCAGTCGAGCGCCCCGGGGAGCACCTCGTCGGCGCGCTCGAAGCCGATCCCCGACATGAGGTTCATCGCCTCCATGAAGCCGCCGCTCCACCATGTGGCGCCGTGGCGCATCGGGAAGCTCGAGATCGACGCCGTCTGCATCCCGGCACGCATGAGCGCAACCGGCAGCGACGACGTCACCCACTGGTTGAAGAAGTCGCGCGCCGAGCCGCGCGAGGCGAGATCGGCCGCCGCGCCGCCGTGGTTGTTGACGCCGCTGCGGATCCCGAACGTGCCGGTCACGAGTGCGGTGCGGCTCGGGAGACAGGGCACGTCCGAGGCGTAGACGTTCTCGAAGCGGACACCGGTCGCGGCGATGGCGTCGATGTTCGGCGACGTCGGCCGGTGATAGCCGTAGCAGCCGAGGTGATCGGGCCGAAGGGTGTCGATGTCGACGAAGAGGAGTCGCATGGGCGTGGTGCTCCCGGAGTTGGCGGCCACCGCACCTTACTGACCAACGGTCAGAGAGGTGCGAATCGTCATCCGCCGAGAGCGAACAGATCGTCCACGAACGCCTCGAGCGTGGCGTCGTCGACCTGGCCGAAGGCGACGTGGCGAGCCATCGTCATCGCCGCCGCGGCGACGACCAACGGGCGGTCCGTCACCCCGAGCATCTGCAGGGCATCCGACAGCTGGTACAGGCCACGCCCGAGCCCGCGTGCGTGTTGCAGGTGGTCGGACACCTGGTGGAAGACCCGCACCGAGGGTGAGCGACCGTCGCGCAGGAAGGCCCGGACGAACGCCGCTGCGTCCTCGTGCTGCTCGAGCGGTCCGAGCCGGGCACCCATCTCGTGGGACAGGCGCTCCGCGAGCGCGTCGAGCAGCCCGAGCCGGCTCTGGAAGTGGTAGAGCACGGTCGACTTGGCGACACCGGCGCGCTCGGCAACCGCGTCGAGCGACGGCTCCGATCCCTCGAGCTCGACGAAGAGCGTCAGCGTGGCGTCGAGGATCGCCTGTCGGGTCTCGGTTCGGCGCTCGAGCTGGGTGACCATCGGCAGCACTGTACCGATCTCGGCCCGCTCGGCCCGACTTGCTGACCGTTGGTCAGTTGAGGCTAAGGTCGACGCTCGAACTCATCGAGGACCGGGGGACGATGGACGAAGAACACGACGAGGATTCCGTCGCGTCGCTCACGGGTCGCGTGCTCGACGAAGAAGCCGCGCGGCAGTCCGCATCGGGCGGTCAGCGTGAGGTGGTCTTCGCCGACGATCTGCTTCCCGGCGTCGGTGACGAGGAGATGTCGCTGCGGTCGGGCATCGCGAAGGGTGGTTCCTTCACGTTCATCGTCCTGCTCATCTTGAACTCGCTCGACGAGCTCGAGACCGC
>SKRR01000202.1 GCA_007118345.1 Microthrixaceae bacterium
CTCCACGCCCACCACGTGAGGTACCACCAGCACGGCGGCCGAACCAGCCTCGACAACCTCGTCCTGCTCTGTGGTCACCACCACCGAGAAGTCCACCGCCGTCACTGGACCATCACCACCAACGGCGACCAACAGTTCAGCTTCTGGGACCACGACCAGTGCCTCGGCACCAGCTGTTCGGACCACTCGCCACCCGGACGACCACCCGACCTCCAGCTCTTACCCGGCCAGGCCCTCCACCGACCGCCCGAGCTACCCGCCGACGCGCCACGCTCCGACACCGGCGGCGAACACCTCACCCCGTTCGCCCTCGACGTCTACCTCACCAACCTGCTCGCGGCCTGAGTCGACCGCGCGCCTGCGGTCAGACCCCCTCGGCCTGCTTGAGCTCGTAACGCAGCACCTTGCCGGTGATCCCGCGCGGGATCTGGTCGACGAACCACACCTTCGTCGGGCACTTGTAGCTGGGGAGGCGTTCCGCCGCGAAGGCGATCACGTCGTCCTCCTCGATCGGCATGCCGGGACGCGCCACGACGTAGGCCTTGATGGCCTCGCCGGTGTAGGGGTGTGGCACCCCGACCACCGCCGAGCTCTCGATGCCGGGATGGTCGGCGAGCACCGCCTCGACCTCGGCGGGGAACACGTTGAAGCCCGACACGATGATCAGGTCCTTCACCCGGTCGACCAGGTAGAGGAATCCTGCATCGTCGACCACCGCCATGTCGCCGGTGCGCAACCAACCCTCGGCGTTGACGACCGAGGCCGTGGCCTCCTCGTCCTTCCAATACCCGGCGAACACGTTGGGGCCGCGTACCCAGATCTCACCGGCATCGCCGACCAGCACGTCGTGGCCCTCGCCGTCGACGATCCGCAACTCCAGGCCGGGCACCGGCACGCCGATCGACCCGGCGGGCGCCTCGACACCACGTGGACTCGTCACCACCGGCGACGCCTCGGTCAAGCCGTAGCCCTCCTCGAGGGTCAGCCCGAACTTCGCCTCGACCGCCTGGGCCACCTCGACGGGCAGTTTCGCCGCTCCGGACACGGCCAGGCGGACACTCCCCATGACCGAAGCATCGACGCCGGGCACCCCCGCCCATGCGGCCCACATCGTCGGAGGACCCGCCACGATGGTCACCCCGTGCTTCTGGATCGCCTCGAGACCCGACATCGGGTCGAACCGTTCGATCAACAGCACCGTCGAGCCGGCGAACAGCGAGACACCCAGCACCACGTTCAGCCCGAAGATGTGGAACAACGGCAGGACGCCGAAGACCACGTCAGCCGGCCCCTGGTCACCCTCGGACGCGGCGATCGATTGACGGATGTTGGCGTAGAGGTTGCCGTGGGTGAGCATCGCGGCCTTGGGCGTCCCCGCCGTGCCCGAGGTGAAGATCATCACCGCCACGTCGTCGGGCGAACGCTCCACCACCGGTGCCGGTTCGACGTCGTCGAGCTCCATGAGGTCTTCCATGCCGAGCCCACCCTCGGGACAGAACCCCGCGCCGATCACGAACTCCAGGTCGGGCAACTTCGACCTGTCGATCGCCGCCACCGCCGCACGGCCGGCCGGGCCGACGACCACCGCCCTGGCGCCGACGTTGCCGAGCTCGTGGGTCACCGCGACGACCGGGTTGGTCGGATTCAACGGCACCGCCACCAGCCCGGCGCCGAGCGCCGCCAGGTACGACACCGCGAAGTAGCGATTGTTGCCCGAGATGATCGCGACCCGGTCCCCGGCCGAGAGGCCCAGACCGATCAGCCCGGTACGCATCCCGGCCACCTGCTGCCGCAGCGTCGCGTAGTCGGTCGGCTTGCCGCGGCTGATCAGTGCGATCGCCTCGTCGGGATGTCCGTCGATGATCGTCGCCAGGTTCATCGGCGCGCAGGCTAGCTCCTGCTGTGCCACACGCCACTGCGGTTGCTCTGCGCGCTGTTCGTCCGGGTTGTTCAAGCTGGGGCAGCGACGAGCCGACGCCTGTGGTGATGGTCCTTCGTCGCCTCGCCCCGCTGGTCACCGTGCTCGCCCTGTTGGGCACGGTCGCCGTCGCGCCGACGAGTCAGGCCGCACCGGGCGCCGCCGCGATCGACACGGGGTCGGCCGAGTCCGAGTTCGTGAGCCGGATCAACTCGCTGCGGACCTCGAGGGGGTTGTCTGCGCTGCAGGTCGATGGGCAACTCACCGGTCTCGCTCGCAGCTGGGCCGGCACGATGGCGGGACAGGGGCGGATCTTCCATGCCGGCGACCTGTCGGCGGGTGTGACCGCCGACTGGCAGAAGCTGGGCGAGAACGTCGGCGTCGGCGGCGAGGTGCCGTCGCTGTTCGATGCCTTCGTCGCGTCACCGACGCACCTCGCCAACCTCGTCGACCCGGCCTTCACCCACGTCGGGGTGGGTGTGGTGGTCAGCGGCGGCCGCATCTTCACCACCCACCGGTTCATGGGGTTGCGCGCCGCTCCACCCCCCGAACCCGAACCCGCACCGGCTCCCACCGCAGCGCCCACCACTGCGCCGGCGACCACCGCACCACCCGTCACCACACCACCCGTCACCACACCACCCGTCACCACACCACCCGTCACCACGCCGCCGACCACCGCGCCGACGACCACCGTCCCACCGACCACCGCGCCACCCGAGCCGGAACCGCGACAGGGTCGCCTCGGAGCGATCCATCGGATCCCCGAGCTGTTGCGCACGGGCGACTCCGGCCAGCGCTGACTCAGCGCGCGAGGATCACCAGCTGGAGGAACGACGCGGCGACCAGCACGAGCAGGAGCACGACGATCGCGATGGTCGTGTTGCGCCTCATGACAGCTCCACGCGGGTCGTGACCCCACCGCCGGCGGGCGGCTCGTCGGCGATCGGGCGCAACGTCAGCTGGTCACCCGCTCGCAGACCCAGGTCCTCCGCAGCAGCACCACGGTCGGTCACGATCGCGATGAACCCGTAGCTGTCGACCACCAGACCGATCGCTCCGGTGCCGACCTCGCTGAAGTGGTGCGCACGGCGGGCGCTGCGGCGGGTGCCGGAGAGGTCGAGCTCGAACACGTCGCCCAACTCGTCGAGCTCGGTGGGATCGACGTTCAGCTGCGCGTTGCCGTAGCGGTCGACCCACAGCACCTCGGCGGTCAGCGCGCCGTCGTCGCCCACCTCGGACAACGGGAAGATCCCCGGGAAGAGTCCGGCGGGTTCGACCAGCTCGCCGAGCTCCTCCAGCGGCACCCCGTTGCACAACGCTGCAGCCACGGGCGCGAAGACGTCGCGACCGTCGAACAACGGTCCGGGTGACTCGAGATGGTGTTCGGGGTCGTTCAACCAGACCGCGCGGATGGCGCCGCCGACCATCTGCACCGCGGGTCCGAACAGGCCGTTGTCGGGGCCGACGAACACCGCCGCGCCGTCGGCGACCTCGATCGCCACCGGGCGGCGCGCCGAGCCGACACCCGGGTCGACCACGGCGATCACCACGCCGGGGGTCAGGTACTGCGCCGCACGGGCGAGCGCGAGCCCCCCACCGCGCACGTCGAACGGTGCGATCCCATGGGTCAGGTCCACCACCCGGACGTCCGGACACAGCTGCCGCAGCACCGAGTGGACCACTCCGACGAACTCGTCGTCGTGTCCGTAGTCCGACAGGAAGGTGATCGTGTCGTAGCGCGGTTCCATCTGGACGACGACGGTACTTCAGCGCGGGGCAGGAACTTCAGCCGCCGAGCTCGGCGGATCGCTCGGCGGCCGCATCCATGGCGGCGGCGACCAGCTCGGCGAACCCGCCGTCCTCGAACACCGCGACGGCTGCTGCGGTGGTGCCGCCCTTCGAGGTCACCGCAGCGCGGCGGTCCTCGGGCGGGTCGTCGCCGTCGGTGAGCAGGAGCGCCGCGCCCAGGGGCGTCTGGCGCACCAGTTCGTCGGCCACGTCGGACCGCAGTCCACGGGCGACGCCGGCGTCGCGCATCGCCTCGGCCAGCAGGAACAGGTAGGCCGGCCCCGATCCGGACACTGCGGTGACCGCGTCCATGTCGCCCTCGTCGACCCGCACCACGGTGCCGACCGCCCCGAGCAGCCCCTCGGCCCACGCCAGGTCGTCGTCACCGGCGTGCCGGCCGGGACAGATCGCCGCAGCACCTGCTCCGACGAGCGCCGGCGTGTTGGGCATGGCGCGCACCACAGCGACCTCGGCGCCAACGGCCGCGTCGAGCACGCCGGTCGTCACCCCAGCGGCGACCGACAGCACACGGCGGACGCCCAGGCCCGCCACCCGAGCCAGGGCCTCGACCACGTGGTGCGGTTTGGTGGCGACCACCACCGCGCCAGCCGGTCGGGGCACGTCGACCACGGTGACGCCGGGGAACGCCGCAGCGAGCTCGTCGCGGCGGACCGGATCGAGCTCGACGATCACCAGACCGTCGCCGGTGACCGCCCCCGAGTCGAGCCACCCCCGTACGAGCGCCTCGGCCATGCGGCCGCCACCGATCACCTCGAGGTCGAACATACCCGCAGGCTAGATCGGCCGGGCCCGGCCGCTTCCCCGACGGCCGGACCCGGGCCGTCGACGACCGTACGGGGCGGGGGTCGCGATGTCAGCGGGTCACGCGGCCCGGTCAGCGCTCGAACCGGGACGCGAAGCCGATGCGCATCGCCGGCCGGAAGCACCGCTCGACGTACTCGTAGACCGAGCCGTAGAGCCGGTCGAGCTCGTCGTCGTCGACCTGTTCGAGGGGCACCTCGCCCACGAGGAACACCGCGTCCTCGGCGCCGATCGCGAACCGGAAGCCGCGCAGGTCGAGGTTGCGGCGCAGCAGGTGCTCGTAGAGCTCCGCCGGCTGCTCCTCGGGCGCGGGCATGAAGTACGTCTCGACGTGCAGGGTCCGCTGCCGCAGGTGGAACCAGACCGCGAAGGTGGCCTTCTCCTCGCCGAGGGTCCGCACGATCCACCGCTGCTCGCCGTCGGAGGTGTCCAGCTCGACCCCGGCCACCGACGGGTTGTCCTCCACCTGCTGGGCCAGCCAGGTGTCGATCATGGCGGCCACCGCGGCGCGGTGCTCCGGTGAGGGCGGCCGGCTCATGTGCACTCCACCAGGGCACGCACGGCCAGGTCGCCGTAGAGACGACGGAGCCGGCCCGCGGTGGTCGGCCACGCGTACTGCTCCGCTCGCGCCGCACCGGCGCGGCCCATCGCCACGGCGCGGTCGGGGGTGCCCAGCAGCTCGTCGAGTCGTTGGGCGAAGGCGCCGGGTTCACGCGAGTCGACGAGGAAGCCGGTGCGGTCGTGGTCGACGAGGGTCCGGAGCCCCCCGACCGACGAGGCGACGACGGGGACCCCGCACGCAGCCGCCTCCAGCGCGACCAGACCGAAGGACTCCGAGCGGCTCGGCACGACGACCACGTCGGCCGCG
Source organism: Microthrixaceae bacterium (assembly GCA_007118345.1). Taxonomy (GTDB): domain Bacteria; phylum Actinomycetota; class Acidimicrobiia; order Acidimicrobiales; family Microtrichaceae; genus SKRR01. The sequence goes on from SKRR01000202.1 coordinate 5,400, forward strand.
CGGTAGTGGCTCGAGAGCAGGTGGTGGGGAACCGGCGGGACGAAATCGATCCGGTCGGTCAGGCCGAGCTCGTCGACGAGACGTCGGACCCGGACCAGCTCGGCATCGCCCTCGGCGCCCGACGGGCCGCCGACGACGACGAGTCGTGCACCCGGTGTGGCGAGCTCGTCGAGGGCGCGGACGGCGATCGTCAGGCCCTTGAGCGCCTGGATGCGGCCCACGAAGAGCACCGTGGGGCGGTCGTCGAGCCCCAGGGCGCGGCGTGCACCTGAACGGTCGCCCGGGGAGAAGAACGCGTGGTCGACCCCGGGGGGCACGACCTCGATGAGCGACGGGTCGGCCCCGTAGTACTCGACCAGCTGCTCGGCCTCGACCGGGCCCGATGCGCAGATCGCGTCGCAACAGCCGATGACCTGCGCCTCGGCGAGCTCGCGTCGGGCGGGCTCTGCGTCGCCGGCGTCGGCCTTGACCCGGGCGAGGGTGTGGAACGTGGCGACCAGCGGGACGTCGAGATCGTGCTTGAGTCGGTGCGCCGCCACGGCCGACAACCAGTAGTTGGCGTGGAGCACGTCGGCGGGACGGGCGATCAGGTCGGCGGCCACACCGTCGGCGAACGCGTCGACCACGTCGGGCAGCTGCTCCTTGGCCAGCACGTCGGGCCCGGCGTCGACGTGGACGACCTCGAGGCCGGGCTCGACGACCAGCCGTGGGGGGAGGTCGTCGGCGTGGCGGCGGACGTAGATCCGCACGTCGACGCCCGCCTGGGCGAGCGACGCCCCGAGCTCACGCACGTAGACGTTCATGCCGCCGGAGTCGCCCTGGCCCGGCTGGGCGAGCGGCGAGGTGTGCATCGAGAGGATCGCGACGGAACTCACGCCCAACTAACTCGCCCCGTCGTGTTCTCGTTCCGATTCGGTGAGCTGGCGGAAGGACTCGTAGATGCTCACCAGGGAACGCTTCTGCTCCTCGGTGATGGAGGGGTCGCGTCGGATCTCACCGACCACGTCGACCTCGCCGGACTGCTCGTCGAGGATGCCCGCACGCACGTAGAGCGACTCGGAGCTGATCTCGAGTGCCCTGGCGATCTGCTGGAGGATCTCGGCCGACGGCCGCCGCAGTCCCCGCTCGATCTGCGAGAGGTAGGGGTTGGACACCCCTGCCATCTCCGACAGTTTGCGGAGGGACAGCTGGCCGACGTTGCGCTGCTCACGGATGAACTCACCGAGATCGTGCCAGCGACGGTCCATGTCCTCCTTCATCGCTCCCACGGTACCCCGGGGACCGCGGGGTCACTGCAGCAGGTCGTCGACCGATGCACCGCCGCGGTAGCGCTCGACGAGCGCGTCCTGGACGCGGTCGGCGCGCCGGTGCAGCTCCTGGCGGGTGGTCGAGAGGCTCCGTTCCGAGCTGACCGCCGCCGCCAGCGCGCTGGCCAGCTCGTCGCCGTCGAGCTGGTCGAGGCTCGCGAGCTGGGACGGCGCGACGATGTGGTCGACCCGTGCGAGCAGCTCGTCGGTCCACGCCGGCGGGTCGAGCGCCAGGGCCGGTCGGGGGAGTCCGGGGCCGCGCGTGTGCGTCGCGAGTGCCTGGGGCAGACGGGTGATCAGGTCGTTCTCGGTCGCGCCCTCACTCCGCCGTTCGACCTCGGCGCTCAGGGTGTCGAGTCGTCCCTGCACGATGCGTCGCACGTAGGAGACGCCGTGCTCGATCTCCTGGTAGCGGTCCCGTACGGCGCGCAGCTCGGCGAGCGAGCAGCTGCCCAGGTCGGTCGGTTCGGTGATGGTGATGAGCTCGTCGAGGTCGATGTCCACCACGACAAACTACCGGGCGATGCCCCAGAGCAGACCGACGAACACCGGTCCTGCGACGAGGTACGCGTCGAGGCGCCGCATCGCCGGTGCCCACGACGTGGGGGACGGCAGCGCCCACGAGACGACCCACAGCCCGACGACGCAGGTGAGCGCCAGCGCCGAGCCGGCGATCCACCATTGACCCCGATCGATGCCGCCCACCTGCAACGTCGACATGGTGAACACGACCGCCAGGGCGCCGATGACCCCGGCGACGGGTCCTTCCCACTTCGAGGACGCGTCGGCGCCGAGGAGGAAGCTGCCGGCGTCGAACAGGCTGACGCCCACCACGATCGCCACGCCGGCCCACACGTCGATCCGCACCGCGAGCACCACCGAAGTGGCGGCGATCGCCGGCAGAACGGTCGCGACGGCCAGCGCAGCGGCCAGGGTCGGGTGACCGCGATCGTCGCGCCGGACCATCCCGGCGCCACTCACGAGCGCGACCACGGCGAGGACCACCCCCGCGAGCCCGGTGCCCCAGGCGGCGGCGAGTGGTACGGCCGCGGCACCCGCGCCCGCGGCGATGGGCAGGGTGCGGAGCTCGGGCAGGTCGGCCGGTTGCGCCCCGGGAACGAGCGCAACCGCCCAGGCACGGATCGTCTGCGCTCCTGCGAGCGCGGCGAGGGCGGCCATGAGGACCCCGGTCCACCAGCGGCCGCTCGTGACCGCGGCGAGCGCGATGAAGAACCAGAGCACTCCGAGCCGCACACGGGGGCCCTCGGTCTGAGGTGCCGTCGACAGGCCCGCGCGTGTCTCCTTCGTGGCGGCCGCACTCATCGCGACGAACGCTACTCCCGCCGGGCCCTTCCCCCCCGGTCGAGCACTGCTACCTTCGTCGACCGTGACCCGGATGCTCGTCGTACGCCACGGTCAGTCCGAGTGGAACGCCCAGGGTCGCTGGCAGGGACAGGAGAATCCGCCCCTGACCGAGCTCGGCCACCACCAAGCGCGGACCGCAGCGGCCGCGATCGGTGCCGTCGACGCGGTCGTCGCGTCGCCGCTCGATCGGGCCGCCACCACCGCGCACCTCATCGCGGAGCAGATCGGTGTCGGCCCGGTGGTGATCGTCGAGGAACTGATGGAACGCCACGCGGGTGAGTGGCAGGGCCTCACCCGCGACGAGATCGACCAACGCTTCCCCGGGTTCCTCGAGGCGGGCGTCCGGCCGCCCGGTTGGGAGGACGACGACGACTTCGAGGCCCGGGTGTTCGCCGGACTCGACCGCGTCGCGGCCGACCACCCCGACGGCATGGTGCTGGTGGTCGCCCACGCAGGGGTCGTCTACGGCATCGAACGGGCGATGGCGCAGGACTGGGAACGGTTGGCGAACCTCGGCGGGCGGTGGGTCGAGCGGGGCGACGCCGGCTGGTCACTCGGCGAGCGGGTGCACCTGCTCATCGACGAGACCATCCCCGACCAGCTCTGACCCGAAGCGCTCCTCGGGGACCGTCGCCGCGATCTGCTCGGCGAGGTCGGGACCGTCGGACCCTTCCGCCACGAGGGCGTCGAGGCGTTCGATGGCGTGCTCGACCGCAGCGAGGTCGGCCTCGAGCCCGTCGAGCACCGCGAGTTCGTCGCTCATCCCGGTCACCCTACTCCCGCTACGCTGACGGTCCCGATGGAGCTACAGACCGACACCCTGGTGCGCTCGGCACTGATCGCTCTGGTGCTCGTCGCTCCCTACGGGATCCACAAGTGGCGTCAGGTACGTGCCGCACGTCAGGAGCGGCTCGCGCTCGAGGCCGCCCTGCGGTCCGAGACCGAGACCGAGCCCGAACCGGGGTCGGCGCGGCCACGACTCGAGGACGTGATCGCGTCGATCGACGAGCTCGCCGAGCGGGCGGCAGCGGGGCCGGTGACGCTGCTGGTCCCACGTGAGCTCAGTGTCGATGGCCGCGACGTCGACGCGGCCACCGTCGACGTGCTGGTGCGCGACGCGCTGCGCCGCAGCGGACTCCTGCCCGTCGCCGAGGTCGACACCGCCGATGGGCGGTTGCTGGAACTGGTCGCGCGCGTCACGATGAACGAGTGAGCGACACCGAGACCCTTCCGGCGCCGGAGCTGCAGCAGCCCGGGGGCGCGACCACCACCGTCACCGAGGAACGCACCGAGACCGAGGACGGCCCGGTCGCCCACATCGTCAAGACCAAGCGCAACGAGGACGCCACGGCCAAGGTGCTGGCCGCACGCATCGAGGGCACCCCACTCGAGGCGCTGTGCGGTCACACCTGGGTGCCCAACCGCGATCCGAAACAGCTGCCGGTGTGTCAGCGGTGCAAGGACATCTACGAGATGTACCGGGGGCTCAACGACGACCTGGACGAGACCCCTCGACTCTGATCACCGTGCCGACGAGCTCGTCGGTGCCCACCAGGTCGACCAGCTCCGGGTCGGTCGACGCGCCCACCCAACGCAGCGACGGTGCCGCCTGCGCCACGAGGAACGCCGTGGGCTCGGCGCCCAGGTGCGACACGGTGCCGGTCAGCACCGTGGCGTCGCCGTGCCACTCGGACGTCGACCCGACCGCGGGGCCGACACGCGAGGCCGCCCGTCCGAGGTCGGCCAGCAGTGGTGGGTCATCGGGCGTGGTCGACCAGACCGACAGGCCGGGTTTGGTGAGCAGGCCGGACACCGCGGTCAGCAGACCCAACGAGCCCGGTGCTTCGCGGAGCCGTCGCACCATCGCCACCAACGCCTGGTGCGTGAAGTTGTTGAAGGGCCCGCCCGCGAAGGCCATGCCGCCGGTGAGGGTCGGCACCCGCGTCGGGTCGAGCCGAAGCTCGCGCTGTTGCACCCGGACCGCTGAGGGGAAGCAGCTGTAGAGCTCGACGTGGTCGACGTCGTCGAGCGGACGACCGATGTGCGCCGCTGCAGCTGCCCCGAGCACTTCCATCGCCGGCCACCGATCCAGCTCGACGCGACGCGACAGCGACACCGCGTGGGTCGAGTCCAGCACCACGTGGGGCACGACCCGACGGTCGTGGGGCACGCCGAGCTCGTCGGCGAGCGCCGCCGAACAGCACACCACCGCAGCGGCCTGGTCGACGGTCCACTGGGTGCTGTGCCACTTCGCGTACGGATCGGCGAGCGCCCGGTTGCCGGGACCGGGCGAACCCAGGAACTCGGCATCTCGAGGCGCGGGGAACGCTGCGTCGGGATTCGAGGTGGCCACCCGGTTGAACCCGGCCCAGAGCTCGGCGACCTCGTCACGAAGTGCGTCGAGGGTGAGCCCGGACCGGGCGCCGAGTGCCCGTTCGATCGCGGCGTACTGCACGACCGGGTCCCACATGCCCGCGGCGATCTCGGCGGGTGCCATGAACTCGCCCTCGGGGGCCCAGATCTCGTCACAGCCCACCTCCATTCCGTCACGCGCCCGCGCCACCGCCGC
>SKRR01000139.1 GCA_007118345.1 Microthrixaceae bacterium
CCCGTCAGCGGGACGAGCGACAGCACCACCACCGCGTAGAAGAAGCCGGTCAGCAAGAGGTTCAGGTCGGGGCCCTGGATCAGCGTGCCCAACGCGGCGACCACGACGACGAAGACCACTCCGCCGACGAGCGCGAACCGCTGGCTGGGCGGGCGACCCGGCGTCGCCGCGCGGGTGGAGCCGGCGGCCTTGAGCCGGTCCTGAGGCTGGATGATCATCACCGCGAACAACATGAGCGGGGGGAGCGCCTGCGCGACCGACCGCAGGCTGATCGGACCGGCCATGGTGTCCTGGGGGAGGTAGCCGATCACGTAGGACTGCGCGAGGCCGAGGATCACCGCGCCGAGGAACACCCCCGGCAAGGACCGCAGGCGTCCGACGACCGCCACGGCGTAGGCGTTGATGAACAGCAGCGTGAGCGTCGTCGCGCTGAGGGTCTGCTCGGCGGAGAGCAGCACGCCGGCGATCGCGGCCATGCCGGCGCCGAGCGCCCACGCTGTCATCGAGATCCGTCCGGGACGGCCACCGTTGAGCATCATCAACGAGCGGTCGTCGACCACGGCACGCATCGCGACCCCGAGCCGGGTGTACTTGAACATGAAGGCGAGCACCGCCGCGACCGCGACGGCCACCCCCATCATCAGCAGGCGCTGGTAGGTGACGATCACGCCGAGCACCTCGAAGGTCCCCCCGTCGAAGAACGGTGGGATCGGCCGGCCGACGTTCGGGTCCCAGATCACCGTCGACAGCCCGATCAACGCGATCATCAGCGCGATCGTCACCACGACCTTCACCACGTCTGCGGTGCCCTCGATCCCCCGCATGATGACGCGCTCGATCAGTGCGCCGAACAGCGGACCGATCACGAACACGACGAGGAAGATCGCCGGAAGGATCGGCACCCCCCAGCCCACGTGCACCTGCCAGAACATGAACGCGGCCATCATCGAGAACGCACCGTGTGCGAAGTTGAAGATGCCCGACGTCGTGTACGTGACGACCAGGCCCGACGCCGAGATGGCGTAGACCGCTGCGGTGGCGAGACCACCGATGGTGAACGTCAGGAACTTGTCCATGGAGGAGGAGTACCGACCCGGCCGGGTTCAGTCGCTCAGATGGGTCGGTCCGGGTCGACGTTGCCGTCGGCGAGGCCCGAGGTGTCGGTGTCGACCACCGAGTCCTCGGGGCAGTGGAAGCCCGCCCCGTCGTCCTGGTCGCCGCCGAGCTCGGGGGTGAGGCGCTCGAACTCGCCGTCGCGGACGACGAGCAGCATGCCGCACTCGGGCGCTTCGCCCGATCCGGGGTCGGTGGGGATGTGCAAGCCGCCGGCGGTCCACTCCTCGACCGCAGCGGCTTGTTCGAGCACGCAGGTGCGGTCGATCACGCCGTCGTTCAGGGTCGCGCACTCATCAGCGGCGACGGCGAACAGCAGCCACGACGACATGCTCTGGAGACCGAGGGCGGCGATCTTGGCGTCCGGCGCCCGCTCCATCACCTGGTAGTACTGATCCAGCGCCGGCCACTCATCGCGCTCCTCGAACGGGTGGAAGCCGGTGCGCACGACCGCTCCCTCGACCGCAGCGGGACCGGAGTCGAAGAGGACCTCGTCGTAGGCGTTCGTCTGGTGCAGCATGATGCCGCCCCAGTTCTTCTGCACCAGCTGCTGGTTCATCTGGGCCGCGTTGGTGGGCTCGCCGATCCAGTAGGCGACCTCGGCACCACCGTCGATCACCAGGTCGGCGAAGGGCCCCCAGTCGTCGGCACCGATGATCGGGTACGACACCGTCGGCGCCAGTTCGACCCCGGCGGCCTCGGCGGCGGCACGGAACTGCGCCTCGACGCTGTCGAACGACGGCGACTCCCCGCGGACCACGACCATGCTCTCGGCTTCGTCGGGGAACTGCTCCACCAGATCGACGATCCACTGGGTGGCGACGCGATCGGCGGGGTTCGGGATGGGCTCGACCTTGCCGTTGGCGCCGCTGAACTCGACCGACACGGCGAACGCCGGGATGGCGATCAGCCCACACCGGTGGAAGTCGGAGCCGGGGTTCCCGCTGAAGATGAACTGGTCCTGGGCGTACGCCCCGCCGACCATCGCGAAGACCCCGTCGCACGCTTCGGTCATGGCCGCCTCGACGTTCAGCAGCGCGCCGTCGAGATCGACGAGCTCGATCTCGAGGCCCTGGATGCCACCCTGCTCGTTGCACCAGTCGGCGAAGGCGACCGAGGTGTCCCAGAGCTCCTTGTTGAGCCCGGGGCGGATGTCGGCGGTGCGGTCGTTGGCCACACCGAGCAGCAGCGTGTCGGTCGACGGGCCCTCGCCCTCGGCGACCGACGCGTCGCCCTCGCCGCACGGCAGCTCCAGGTCACCGAACATCGCCTCACCGTCGCCATTCGGGGCCGCGGTGGTCTCGGTGCCGTTCTCACCGTTCTCCTCGGCCTCGTCCGTCCCGGAGGCGCCGCATGCGGCCGCCACCAGTGAGAGTGTGCACAGCGCCACGACGAGTGTTCTCTTCACGATGATCCCCCTGGGTCACGATGCACCACCGCGTGAACCCCGGGTGGCGATCAGTTGGCCTGACACCGATCTGACACGGCGTCAGGTCGTGTTTCTAGCACGTCGCACCCGAGTCCGCGGTCAGCCCTCCCGGCCCCGCCGTGGGGCGAGCCGGGCCGGGATCTGACAGAGTGTCAGATCCGAGAGCCACCAACGACCGGAGGACGCCCGATGGACCTCGCAGTTCGCAACGTCACGATCATCGACGGCACCGGATCGCCCCGACGCACCGGTGACGTCGGCGTGCGAGCGGGACGAATCGTCACCATCGACACCGAGGGCGCCGGCGACGTGGGCGACGCGACGACGACGGTGGACGGCACCGGACTGGTGCTCTGCCCGGGGTTCATCGACCCGCACACCCACTACGACGCGCAGCTGTTCTGGGACCCAACGGGTTCGCCCTCGAACCTCCACGGCGTCACCACGGTGGTCGGGGGCAACTGCGGCTTCACCCTGGCTCCCCTCTCGCCCGGCGACGCCGACTACACCCGCCGGATGATGGCCAAGGTGGAGGGCATGCCGCTCGCGGCACTCGAGAACGGCATCGACTGGAACTGGCAGGAGTTCCCCGACTACCTCGACCGTCTCGACGGGCGACTCGGCCTGAACGCCGGCTTCCTGGTGGGACACTGTGCGCTGCGGCGCCGGGTCATGGGCAGCGACTCGGTCGAACGGACGGCGACCCCCGATGAGGTCGAGGCCATGCAGGCGCTGCTCGACGAGGCGATCGCCGCCGGCGGCATGGGATTCTCCACGACGCTCGCACGCACCCACTCCGACGGCGATGGTGCACCGGTCGCGTCGCGCTGGGCCGACCAGGACGAGCTCGTCGCGCTGGCCAGCGTCGTCGCCCGCCATCCCGGCACGTCGTTGGAGTTCGCCTCCGACGGCTGCCTCGACGGCTTCAGCGACGACGAGGTCGACTTCATGATCCGGTTCGCGACCGCCGGTGATCGCCCGCTCAACTGGAACGTGCTGACCGTCGACTCCCACGCCCCGGAGCGGTACCGCAACCAGCTGGCAGCGATGGACCGGTGTGCTGCCGAGGGTGCCCGGGTGGTCGCGTTGACGATGCCGGTCATCGTGGGCATGAACATGAGCTTCCTCACGTACTGCGCGCTGAACATGATGCCGGACTGGGGACCGATCCTCGGCCTCCCGCTCGACGAACGGATGGCACGCCTCCGTGACCCCGAGACACGTCGGTTCATGCAGGAGCGGGCTGCGTCACCCGACGCCGGGGTGTTCGCGCGTCTGACCGGTTGGGACACCTACGTGATCGGCGACACGTTCGCGGCGGCGAACGAGGGGCTCACCGGACGACGTGTGGGCGACATCGCCCGCGAACGGGGCACCGAGCCCTTCGACACCCTGCTCGACATCGTGCTCGCCGATGACCTGCGAACGGTGCTGTGGCCCGGCGCGACCGACGCCGATCCCGAGAGCTGGGAGCTGCGCCGGCAGGCATGGGAGCATCCCTCGGTGATGCTCGGCGGGTCCGACGCCGGCGCCCACCTGGACCGGATGCAGGGAGCGAACTACCCCACCCGCTTCCTCGCCGACTGCCTGCGTGGTCGCCAGCTCACCAACGTGGAACGGGCGGTCGAGATGCTGACCAAGGTGCCCGCCGAGCTGTTCGGGTTCACCGATCGCGGCGTGCTGCGCGAGGGGGCCCACGCCGACATGGTCCTGTTCGACCCCGAACGCATCGACTCCGAGATGCTGACGATGGTCGACGACCTGCCGGGGGGAACCAGCCGGCTCTTCGCCGGATCGGTCGGCATCGAGCGTGTCTGGGTGTCAGGCGTCCAGACGATCGTCGACGGCCGCCCGACCGGATCACTGCCCGGGACCGTCCTCCGGTCCGGCCGCGACACCCGCACCCCGGAGGTCTGAGTCCTCGTCGGGAACGTGCGGATCGTCGCGCCCGAGCCGTGGCGCCACGAAGGTGAACAGCCCCAGCGCGAGCGCGACGAGTCCGATCGGGACGATCGCGTTGCCGCGCTCGGTGAACACCGGGACGAGCACGAACCCGCTCAGGACCGCGGTCCACCCCCAGAGGATCACGACGGTGCGGCGGTGTCCGTGACCGAGGTCCATCAGGCGGTGGTGGAGGTGCTCCTTGTCGGCGGTCGCGACACCGGTGCGTCGCCGGGCGCGACGCACCACGGCCAGCACGGTGTCGACCAGGGGAACCCCGAGGATGAACAGCGGGATGACCAGCGGCGCGAAGAAGAACCACGCCTGACCCGAGAACGGGTCGTCGGACTGCCCCCCGACCGCGATCGTCGACGAGGCGAGGAGCAGGCCGAGCAGCAGTGCGCCCGAGTCACCCATGAAGATGCTCGCCGGGTTGAAGTTGAACGGCAGGAACCCGAGACAGACCCCGAAGGTCACCGCCGCCAGCAACGGACCGATGTTGGTGGGATCGATCACTCCGACCTCGAGCAGCCGCCACCCGTAGAGGAAGAAGGCGCCTGACCCGATGCCGACGATACCGGCTGCCAGACCGTCGAGACCGTCGATGAGGTTGACCGCGTTCGCCATGCCGACCACCCACAGCACGGTGATGAGCGCCGACATGTCCGGCGGCAGCACCGTGAAGCCGAGGAACGGGATGCGGAAGTAGATGACCGTCAGTCCGACGAGGGTGAGGATCGACCCTGCGAAGACCATTCCCGCGACCTTCGCCGGCGCCGACACGTCGCGCAGGTCGTCGACCAGCCCGGTGAGCCAGATGACGAAGGCCGCAGCCAGCACACCGATGACGTTCGCCGGGGCGTCGAACACCGCGTCGAACTCCTGCAGCGCCGCGGCCGTGCCGAGCGCAGCGGCCAGACCGAGGAAGAGGGCCGTGCCGCCGAGGATCGGGGTGGGAGTCGCGTGCACCGTCCGGTCCCCCGGCTGGGCGAGCGCCCCGGTGCGACGCGAGAGGATCTGCAGCAACGGCACCGCGCCAGCGGTGACGGCCACCGCCACCGTCATCACGATCAGGTAGGGCCGCACGGACGACACGCTAGTGGAGCCTGGGACTGCGCCCGAGTGAGCCACCGGTGGACACCGCCAGGGGTGAACGGGCGATGACAGGTCCGTTACGAAGTGCGGGAAGGCAGTTTTGCCCCGTGTCAAACGGCGCGTGCTGCGATAGAACAGAGAGTGCTGGGTGTCCCGGGTAGGGGGACGAAGAGAAGTGGCGGTGTCGGTGACGGGCGTATCCGGTGCCGCCGTGAGGATGGAGATCAATGAACAGCGAGTGCTCCGGCGCGCCGGTCGTCCGCATCGGGCGGTGCCCGTCAACACCGACATCGACACGGATCGGCGGACGGGGATGAGTGTCCCCGACGTCGAGATGGCTGCCGCCGAGCTCCGGTCGCTACCGACTGACGACGCGACCACCCGACGAGCTCAGGCCGAACGGTCGCACGCTGCACAGCGGGCGGCGGTCGTGCCGTCAGAGCCGGAGACCGGGCGTGACGTCGGAGGGGCGGAGAACCACCGGCGCGTGGGCTGGCCACTGGGGCTGAAGGCCACCATCGTCCTCGTCGACACGTTGGCGGTGGCACTGGGTCTCGGTCTCTCCCTGCTCCTTCCCGCCGCGACCAAGGCGAGCACACTGTCGGCGTCGGCGCTCCTCGCACTGCTGTCGATCCCCGTCTGGCCGATGCTGTTCGCGCAGCAGGGACTGTTCCAGGCTCGTCACCTCACACGCCGCAGCGAGGAGCTGCGGCGTCTGGTCAACAGCGTGCTGCTCGGCGTCCTCGGCGTCGCCGGCCTGTCGGTGGTGCTGCAGCTCACCGTGGCGCGGGTGTGGCTCATCGCCGTCGGTCTGTCGGTCTTCGCCCTGGTTGCCATCGAACGAGAGGTCACCCGAGAGGTGGTCCGGCGGCTGCGGGCCTCGGGGCGGATGGAACGCCGCGTGCTGCTCGTGGGCGACAACTCCGAGGCCGACGAACTGATCCAGATGCTCCAGGAGAGCCGCGAGCTCGGCTATCGCGTCGTGGGCCGCGTGAGCGACGACCCGAACGGCAACGGTCGCGGCGCAGGTGCCGGCGTGCCCTATCTCGGCCGCACCGACCACGTCCTCGACATCATCCGGCGGAGCGGCGCGAGCAGCGTCGTCGTCGCCACCACGGCGATCTCCCTCGAGACGGCGAACCGTCTCGTGCGGGACCTGACCCGTGAGGGCATCTACGTCGAGCTCTCGTCGTCGATGCGCGACATCGCGACCCGCCGGGTGACGCTACGACCGCTCGGCAGGTACCCCATCATGTCGGTCGAGCCCGTGACGACCCGGGGGTGGCGCGCCGCATTCAAGCGGTGCTTCGACGTCGCGCTCGCGGGGGTCGGACTCCTCGTCGCCGCACCCGTGCTGCTGACCGCTGCGCTGGCGATCCGCATCACCTCGGGGCCGGGGGTGCTGTTCCGTCAGACCCGGGTGGGACGCGACGGACGCCCGTTCACCGTCTACAAGCTGCGCACCATGGTGCCCGATGCCGAGTCGCTGCTCCCCGAGCTGCTCGAACGCAACGAGGCCTCGGGACCCATGTTCAAGATGGCCGACGACCCCCGCGTGACACGGGTGGGTCGATTGCTGCGGCGCACGTCCATCGACGAGCTGCCACAGCTGATCAACGTGGTGAAGGGCGACATGAGCCTGGTCGGACCGCGCCCGGCGCTGCCCCACGAGGCGGTGCAGTGGAGCGATGACCTCAGGGAACGGCTCCGGGTGAAGCCGGGGATCACCGGCAACTGGCAGGTGAGTGGACGCTTCACCGCGTCGATCGAGGACTACCAGCGGCTCGACCTCTACTACGTCGACAACTGGTCGCTGGTCACCGACCTGGTCATCCTGGCCAAGACCCTGCCAGCGGTGCTGCGACGCAACGGCGCCGTCTGAGCACCCGCACGATCGCGCCGGAGAGCGGCCGGCTCAGGCGGGATAGGGCTCGAAGTCGGCGCACAGCGTGCGCACGTCGTCCCGGACGTTTGCGAGCGTGGCATCGTCGTCGACCGACCGCAGGACCCGAGTGATCAGCTCGGCGATGCGGGCCATCTCGGGCTCGGTCATGCCTTGCGTCGTCACCGCCGGAGTACCGATCCGCAGGCCAGAGGTGACGAACGGTGACCGGGGATCGTCGGGGACCGTGTTCTTGTTGAGTGTGATGCCCGCCCGGTCGAGTGCCAGCTGAGCGTCCTTGCCGGTGAGTCCCTCGTCGAAGCCACGCAGGTCGATCAGCAGGAGGTGGTTGTCGGTGCCACCCGAGACGAGTCGGAACCCGTGTCCGGCCAGGGCCTCGGCCAGCGCCCGGGCATTGGTGACGATCTGGTGTGCATAGGCGGCGAAGGAGGGGTCGGCCGCCTCGCGGAACGCCACCGCCTTGCCGGCGATGACGTGCTCGAGCGGCCCGCCCTGGAGCCCCGGGAAGATCGCCTTGTCGATCGCGGCGGCGTGCTCGGCGCGCGACAGGATGCAACCGCCCCTCGGACCCCGCAGGGTCTTGTGGGTGGTGAAGGTCACCACGTCCGCGTACGGAACCGGGTTCGGGTGGGCGCCGCCGGCGATGAGCCCGGCGATGTGCGCTGCGTCGAAGAGGAACAGCGCACCCACCTCGTCGCAGATGTCACGGATCGGCGCCGGGTCGATCGTCCGGGCGTAGGCGGTGGCACCAGCGACGATCATCTTCGGGCGGTGCTCGATGGCGAGGTCGCGCAGTTGATCGAGATCGATGCGCTCGTCGCTCGGGGTCACGCCGTAGGACACGAACTCGTAGAAGCGCCCGGAGATGTTCACCGGCGAGCCGTGGGTCAGGTGACCACCATGATCCAGGCTCAGGCCGAGCACCGTGTCGCCGGCCTCGAGCAAGGCCAGGTACACGCCGAGGTTGGCGTTGGCGCCGGAATGCGGCTGCACGTTGGCGGCGTCGGCGCCGAAGAGCGCGCACACCCGCTCGCGGGCCAGCTCCTCGACCTCGTCGACGATCTCGTTGCCGCCGTAGTACCGCTTGCCGGGGTAGCCCTCGGAGTACTTGTTCGTCAGCACCGAGCCGACCGCCTCCATCACCTGCGGTGAGGTGAAGTTCTCCGATGCGATGAGCTGGACACCGCGGTTCTGGCGCTCGGTCTCTCGGTCGATCGCGCCGAACACGTCGGCGTCGCGGCTGGTGGGCCAGGGCATGATCAGGGTGCTCCTCGTGGTCGGCCCGCCGTTCGGGCCCGGGATCTGTCGGGTAGGGCTGGGGTCAGGGGGTGCTGCCACCCAGTGCGTCGAGTTTGGCGACACGGCCGACGTGACGCCCACCCTCGAAGGCGGCGTCCAGCCATGCATCGACCGCGTCCCTGGCGACCTCGGGGCCGGTGAGCCGCTCACCCAGGCAGATGACGTTGGCGTCGTTGTGCTGTCGGGACAACCGGGCCGACGTCGCGTCGTACACCGACGCGGCCCGGATTCCTGCGATCTTGTTGGCCGCCATGCAGATGCCGAGCCCAGAGCCGCACACCGCGATGCCCAGCTCGGCGCGACCCTCGGCGACCGCCCGGCCGACCGCCGCACCGAAGTCGGGGTAGTCCACCCGCTCGGACCCGTGGGTGCCGAGGTCGAGCACCTCGATGCCACGAGCCCCCAGGTGCTCCACGAGCTCGGCCTTGAGGGCGATCCCGGCATGGTCGGCGCCGACGGCGACCGTCGCGACGGACGTACCGGACCCTGTGGAAGGCGCTGGGTCCACGGTGGCTGCCTCGTCGTTCACAGCACGAGTGTACCGAGCGGTCAGGACCCTCCCAGACCGATTCCGGCGGCGACGAGCGACGACCGTAGTGTGGCCGCCCATGACGCAGGCATCCACCCGCGACCGCCCCACCGATCCGGTGATCATCGGGGTGGGACAGGTCCTCGACCGTGAGGAGTCCTCCCGCCGCGCGCCTCACGAGCTGATGGCTGCGGCGGTCGACCTCGCGGTCGCCGACGCCGGCGTGAGCGGCGATCGAATCGACGTCGTCGCCGCGGTGCCGACGTTCTCATGGCGCTACCGCAACCCGGGTCGTCTCGTGGCGGACCACCTCGGTGCGCTCGGTGCGCGCACCTGGTACGCCACCGTGGGCGGCAACACCCCGCAGCTGCTGCTGAACCGCCTGGCGCGATCGATCTCGTCGGGCGAGGTGGGGATGGCGGTGCTCTGCGGTGGCGAGGCCAGTCGCACCCGCAGCGCGGCGAAGCGGCGGGACGAGGACCTCGACTGGATCCGACAGGACGACGAGGTCCGTCCCGACTGGCACGACGGTGGGCAGCTGATGCTGGCCGCTCCGGCCGAGGTGGCACGGGGGATCGTCATGCCGACCCAGGCCTACCCGCTGTTCGAGAACGCCTTGTGGCACGCGTCGGGTCGGTCGCTCGAGGAGCACCTGAGCGCCGTGGGCGAGCTGTGGGCGGGCTTCTCCCGGGTCGCCGCGACGAACCCGCACGCCTGGCGCCGGGAGGCGTACGACCCCGAAGAGATCACGACGCCCACACCGCAGAACCGGTTGGTCGGGTTCCCCTACACCAAGCGAATGGTCTCGAACCCCGACGTGAACATGGCCTCGGGACTCGTGGTCTGCTCGACGGAACGGGCCCGGGCGCTGGGCGTGCCGCGCGACCAGTGGGTGTTCCTGCATGCCGGCACCGACGGCAACGACCGCAACATGTCACACCGGCGGGACTTCGTCTCCTCCCCTGCCATCGAGTTCGCAGGGAGGCGCGTGCTCGAGCTCGCGGGGGTCGGCGACGTCGACGAGGTCGACCACCTCGACCTGTACTCCTGCTTCCCCTCGGCGGTGCAGCTCGCCGTGTCCGAGCTCGGCGTCGATCCCACCCGCCGGCTCACCGTGTACGGCGGGCTCGGCTTCGCCGGCGGGCCCTGGAACAACCCGGTGGGTCACGCCATCTGCTCGATGGTCGAGGTGTTGCGGGCCGACCCCGGCGCTCGCGGACTGGTCACCGCCAACGGCGGCCATGTCGACAAGCACTCCTTCGGGGTCTACTCCACCGAACCGCCGACCGACGGGTTCCGCTGGGAGCACCTCCAGGGCCGCATCG
>SKRR01000233.1 GCA_007118345.1 Microthrixaceae bacterium
CGCTCGGTCTGCCTCGGCGCACACCCCGATCAGGTGGAGTCCGACCAGGTCCTCGGAGCGACGCTGCCAGACCTCGGCGAAGGCAGCGGTTGATGACGCCACGTGGCCTTCTGCGTCGAGCGTCGCGACGGCGACCCCCGCAGCATCGAGGATGCCGCGCAGTCGACGTTCGGAACGGGCGCGGTCGAGGGCCTCGGTCATCCTGCCAGCTTCGGCAGATCGCGGGCCTCTGTTGAGAAAGCACCCTCAGGTCGAGTGGTTCCTCAGGTACTCCACGATGCCGTTCACCGAATCGAGGTGCGCGTAGTCCTCCTCGGGGATCTCCACGCCGGCTCGTTGGTGCAGTTCCTCGACGAGGGTGAGGAAGTCCATCGAATCCAGGTCGAGCTCGTCGAGCAGGTCCGCGCCGTGGTCCACAACTTCCAGATCGACCTCCGGGGCCACCCGGCGTAGCGCTGCGGCGAGTAGGTCCAAGGTGCCGTCACTCATGTCATCTCCCGTTCGGTTCGAGCAGTGTGGGGTCTCGGAGCAGCGCGTCGACGCGGCGCAGGAATCGACTGCCGGTCCTGCCGTCGGTGGCGCGATGGTCGGCACCGAGTGTGATCACGGCGCTCTTTCGTGCGCGCACCTCGCCGTCCACGACCATCGGCCGCGACGCGATCTTGCCGACGCCGACGATCGCCAGCTGAGGTGGGTGGATCACCCCGAGCACCTCGTCGACCCCGCGGTCGCCGAGGTTCGTGACCGTGATGGTCGCACCTGCGAGCTCCGACGAGCGAAGGGCGCCGCGGCGGGCACGCTCGACGACATCGAGGAGGGCTGCCATCAGTTCATCGACCGAACGGTCCTGAGCGTCGTGCAACACAGGGGCGACGAGACCGCCACTCCGCAGCGACACCAACACGCCGAGGTGGACCTGTTGGGAGGTGACCGCTGATCCGTCACGCCATTCGCCGTTGAGCTCGGGCACCGAAGCCGCGGCCATCGCGCTGGCCCGCAGGATCGCTGCGGCAGGCAGGGCGCGCTCTTGCGGCCTCCGCCCCGCGTTCCGATCGGTGAGCCAGTCGTCCAGCGGCTCGAGGTCCACCATCAACGAGAGGTGGTAGTGGGGGATGTCCCGGTTGGACCGTTCCATGGTGCGAGCGATCGCGGCCCGCATCCGATCTGCGCTCGACCCACCGGCGGCTTCTGTGCGGGTCTCGTCACGCGGCGTCGCGGCGGCGTTCACGTCCTGTTCCCGGATCGCACCTGCGACGCCGGTGCCGACGACCACGCTGAGGTCGACGCCGATCTCGGCGGCACGTCGACGGGCACGGGGGGTCACGCGCCTGCTTCGCTCCGAGGTCGCTGGGGTCGCCGTGCGGCGCGAGGCCAGCTCGACGTCCTTGCGGGTCACCGAACCGCCCGGGCCGGTGCCACGGATCCGGGAGGTGTCGACCTGGAGCCGCTCGGCGAGCTGGCGCACCAGCGGGGACCGGAGCACCGATGCGTGACGTCGATTGGGTCCGTCGCCGACGACGGCGGCGGGCTGTTCCTCCCGCACCGCGGTGGGCGCTTCAGGCGGTCGGGCATCCACAGGGGGCGTTTCCGAAGGGGATTCCCCCGAGCGGCCTGTCGAGTCCGGCCCGACCGACCCGGCGGTGGACGAATCGCCGATCCGGGCCATCGGCGTGCCGACGGCGACGCGGGCCCCGGGTTCGACGAGCAGCTCTGCGACGGTGCCCGACTCGAAGACCTCGACCTCGATCGTCGACTTGTCGGTCTCCACCGACGCGATGATGTCGCCCTTGCTGACCTGGTCGCCCACGTCGACCGCCCATTCGACGAGGGTCCCCTCCTCCATGTCAGCGCCGAGCGACGGCATCCGGAACTCGCCCATCAGGAGGTCGCCTTCCTCACCGCGCCGATGACGTCGTCGACGCCGACCAGAGCGGCGTTCTCCAGGTGCGCTGCGTAAGGAATGGGCACCTCGACGGACCCGAGGCGTTCGACCGGCGCGTCGAGATCCCAGAAGGCGTCCTGGGCCGCGCGTGCTGCGATCTCCGCGCCGATGCCCCCTGTCCGCCAGCCGTCCTCTGCGACGACGAGTCGACCGGTGCGGGCGACCGACCGGAGGATCTCGGGCATGTCGAGCGGCCGCAGGGTCCGCAGGTCGATCACTTCGGCGTCGATGCCCTCGTCCGCCAAGCTGGTCGCGGCTTCGAGCGCGATGTGGAGGGTGGCGCCGTGGCTGACGATCGTCACGTCGTCACCGGCGCGTCGCACCGCAGCGTGGTCGAGGTCGGCTCGTACGGGGTCGACGGGCACCTCGGCGGTGAGACCGAACAACGCGCCGTGCTCGAAGATCAACACGGGATCCGGATCGTCGATCGCCGTGGCGAGCATGGAGCGTGCGTCGCTCACCGTCGCAGGCGCGACGATCCGCAGTCCTGGAAGGTGCGCGTACCACGCTTCGAGGCTGTGACTGTGCTGGGCGGCCAGCTGTCGACCGGCGCCGGTGGTCATCCGGATCACCAGGGGCACGTTGAACTGACCCCCGGACATGTGCAGCAGCGTCGCGGCGTTGTTGAGGATCTGGTCGAGAGCGAGCAGGCTGAAGTTGACGGTCATGATCTCGACGATCGGTCGGAGGCCGCCGAGTGCTGCGCCGATCCCGGCGCCGACGAAGGCGGATTCCGACAGCGGCGTGTCACGGACCCGTTCGGCGCCGAACTCCTCCCAGAGGCCCAGCGTCACGGCGAAGCATCCTCCGTATGCGCCGATGTCCTCCCCC
>SKRR01000072.1 GCA_007118345.1 Microthrixaceae bacterium
CGGCATCGAGCCGTGGTCGCGCAGGTGCCGCGTGAGCCGGCGTGTGTCGATCCCGGCGATCCCGGGGATGCGGTGACGGCGGAGGTAGCTGTCGAGGTCGCCCTCGGCCCGCCACGAGCTGTGGCGACGGGCGAGGTCCCGGATGACCACACCGGCACATCGGGGCGTCGACGACTCGTCGTCGGCGGCGTTGACCCCATAGTTGCCGATGTGGGGATAGGTGAACGCGATGATCTGGCCGGCGTACGACGGATCCGAGATCACCTCCTGGTACCCCGACAGCACCGTGTTGAAGACGAACTCCCCCGTGCTCACCCCACCCGGGGCCTCCGCACCGATCGACTCCCCCTCGAAGAGCGTCCCGTCGGCCAGCACGATCGCCGCCTCGATGATCCTGGTCATCTCATCGCCTTTCCGTCGGTCACCACTGGCTCGCCGAAGCAGATCGTGTGCCGGACACGACCGCGCACCGTCCGTCCGACGTAGGGCACGTTCCGGCTCAGCGAGGCACCCCCGGAGCCGTCGATGGTCCACCGCTCGGTCGGGTCGATCACGCAGAGGTTGGCGGCGCTCCCAGCGACCACCGGGCCGCCATGGTGCTCGAGGCCGGCGATCGCCGCAGGCTGCCAGGAGAGCCGTGCGAGCACCTCGTCCTCGCTCATGAGCTCCCGTTCGTCGACGAGCTCGGTGAGGGCGAGCGCGAGCGCGTACTCGAGCCCCAGCATTCCCGGCGGGGCATGGTCGAAGGGGCGCTCCTTCTCCTCCGGTGGGTGCGGCGCGTGGTCGGTCGCGATCGCGTCGAGGGTGCCGTCGGCGATCCCCCGAGCGATCGCATCGACGTCGTCGGCGGTGCGCAGTGGCGGATGCACCTTGAAGGTGGCGTCGTAGCCGGCGCAGCACGCGTCGGTGAGCGTGAAGTGGTGGGGCGCGGCCTCGGCGGTCACGAAGAGCCCGGCGGCCTTGGCGGCAGCGATCATGGCCACGGACCCGGCGGTCGACATGTGCTGGAAGTGCACCTTGGCGCCCGTCATCCGGGCCAGCGCGATGTCGCGCATGACCATGAGCTCCTCGGCCTCACTCGGCTGGCCCTGCAGCCCGAGACGCGACGACCACTCACCTTCGTGCATGCAGGTGCCCTCGGACAGCGAGGTGACCTCGCAGTGCTGGGCCAGGGTCGCACCGAGCCCTGCCGCGTACTCGAGCGCCCGGCGCATGAGTCGATCGTCCTGCACCCCGGTTCCATCGTCGGTGAAGATCCTCACGCCGAGGTCGGCCATCTCGGCCATCGGCGCCAGCTGCTCACCTCGGCGCCCGACGGTGATCGCTGCCGTGGTGTGGACGTCGCACGGCGCGGCCCGTCCCAGCTCGAGGACCTCGCGAACCACCGCTGCGGTGTCGATCGGCGGGGTCGTGTTCGGCATGGCCAACACTGCGGTGTAGCCGCCGAGCGCGGCTGCGCGCCCACCCGACTCGATCGTCTCGGCTTCTTCCTTGCCGGGCTGACGCAGGTGGGTGTGCAGATCGACCAGCCCGGGGGTCACGAGCGCGCCACCGGCGTCGAGGACGGCGGCATCGCCCGGCTCGATCGACGGGGCGACGTGGGTGATCCTGCCGTCCTCGATCGCGACGTCGGCGCGGCGCCGACCACCGGCGTCGAGCACCTCGCCGCCCCGAATGAGCCATCGTCGGTCGGAATTCATGTCGCTGCCTCGGGTGCTGTCACGGATTCGGGTTCGTGGTCGGTGGCCGGTTCAGGGTCGGCGCGGTGCCGCCCGGAGCCGAGCAGCAGGAACAGCACGGCCATGCGAACGGCGACACCATTGGCCACCTGCTCGGTGATCACCGCAGTGGGTCGGTCGGCGACCTCGCTCGCGATCTCCACCCCACGGTTCATCGGACCGGGATGCATGATCAGCGCGTGGTCCTGCAGCTTCTCTGCCCGACGGGCAGTCAGGCCGTAGCGGGCCACGTACTCACGGATCGAGGGAACGAGCGCCTCGTCCATCCGCTCGCGCTGCATCCGCAACAGGTAGCAGACGTCGAGCGACGGCAGGACGTGGTCGATGTCGTGGGTGACCTCGATCGGCCAGGCGCCCGTTTCGGGCGGGAGCAACGTCGGCGGGGCGACCAGCGTCACCCGGGCACCGAGCGCGACGAACATCTCGATGTTCGAGCGGGCGACTCGTGAGTGCTTGACGTCGCCGACGATGGCGACGTGCCGTCCCTCGAGGTCCCCGAGGTGGCTTCGCGCCGTGTAGGCATCGAGCAGGGCCTGGGTGGGGTGCTGATGCCATCCATCGCCGGCGTTGACGACCGCGGCGTTGGTCCAGCGAGCGATCTGCGCCGGCACACCCGACGATCGGTGGCGCACGATCACCGCGTCGATTCCCATCGCCTCGATGGTCTCGATCGTGTCTCGCACCGACTCACCCTTGTTGACCGACGAGGCGGACACGGCGAACGACATCGTGTCGGCCGAGAGTCGTTTCGCCGCGGTGTCGAAGCTCAGGCGGGTCCGTGTCGAGTCCTCGAAGAACAGCGACACCACGGTACGACCCCGCAGTGCGGGCACCTTCGGGATGTTCCGCTGACCGACCTCGACGAACGTGTCGGTCAGGTCCAGCAGCTCGTCGATCTGTGAACGGTCCAGGTCCGACACCGCCAGGAGGTGCCGCGACGTGTCGACCGCTGCCGTGCCGGCCTCGGAGGTCAGGGTCACGACTTCTGCAACTCGCCGAGCTCGACGCCCGACATCGTCACGTCCACCAGTTCGTCCCGGCGGGTCGGCAGGTTCTTGCCGACGTAGTCCGGACGGATCGGCAGCTCCCGGTGCCCGCGGTCGACCATGACCGCCAGCTGAACCGCGCGCGGGCGGCCGAAGTCGACCAGGGCGTCGAGTGCCGCTCGGATGGTGCGTCCGGTGAAGAGCACGTCGTCGACGAGCACCACCGTACGACCGTCGAGGTCGACGGGAATCTCGGTGACCTCCTCGGGCAGCACCGGGCGGATGCCGATGTCATCGCGATAGAGCGCCACGTCGAGCATTCCGACGGACACCGACTCGTCGGTGTCCTCGAGACCCTCGATCTCCTCGAGTGCGGCGGCGAGGGCATGTGCGAGCTGCACTCCACCCGTCTGGAGTCCGACGATCACCAGGTCGTCGAGACCGTGGTTGCGCTCGATCACCTCGTGGGCCATCCGACGCAACGCCCGGTGGATGTCGTCGCCGTCCATCACCCGGGACCGGGGAACGAACACTCCCCCGTAGGGGCGCGTCATCCTGCGCTCACGCTCTGCCATCGGCAGCACCTTTCCGTCCGTAGGGGCCTCACGGGACCCCTTTCACGTCCGAGGATGCACGGTAGCACGGTCGACTCCTGCCGGTGACCGGGCCCTTGGCGCGCCGACCCCAGCTACCGTCGGGGTCCTGGAGGGATGCCCGTGTTCGTGATCTACGTACTGTTGTGGCTGCAGTTCGCACTCCTGGCGCTGGCGCTGGTGGCATTTCTCGTGACCGCCGGTCTGCAGACACGTCGGGCCCGGGCCGATCCCGATGGCGGTGCGCCACCACCAGCGGGTCCCTCACGGTCCTTTGCGTGGTTCCTGCTGGCAGCCGCTGCCTTCGCCGCGGTGTACACGGCGTTGGCCTGGGGCAGCTTCCCAGCAGAGGACCGCGGGACGGCGACACTGACGGTGCTGCCGGCAGCTGTGTTCGCCGTGCTCGCGCTGCCGTCCGCCGCGATCACGCTGCGTCGCACCGACGACGACCGCTGAACCGCCTCGCCGAGGCTGGTGCGGCTGCGGCGTCGGGGGTGTGTCGGCGGTGGTGTCGGTGCCTGCTGGGGTGTCGGGCGACGACGAGTTGGCCGCGGCGACATCGGGGTCGCAGGCGGCGCGCCGGCACCGACCGCATGTGCGGACTGTGCCGGCTCCACCACCGCTGCGACGAAATCCCAATTCCAACAGGAGCGCCGGTCGTTCGTCAGGCGCTCGATGGGGCCGAGGAGTACCCATCTGGGCGGAGCAACGAGCACGAGGGCGAGCAGCTGCTCATCGGTCCAGAACCGGGTCCCGGTCAGCCAGCACCACCCACGAGGTGCCGGGCTCGAGGGTCAGCTCCGAACCGTCGTCGCTGCGGAGGTTCCACGGCTCGAAACGGTGGGTCCGGGCCCAAGTCCCGACGCGTACCTCGCCACGGGTGAACACCCAAGCGGTTCCACTCCCGACCGATACGGCCTCGGGCGAGTTCGCGTCGGCGTGTGAGACCCCGTAGTCGGTCCGTACGACAACAACATTCGTCGGTGCGACCGGGTCGCCCGTGGCGTGGAGGTGCTCGGTGCCCCAGATCCAGCGCCGCCACCCGCCCAGGACTGGGTCCCAGCCGAACCGGGCCTCGGTACCAGCGCTCACGCTGAACGAGTCCACGGGCAGTCCGGTCGGAGCCCTGCCCGGTTGGTGGAACTCAACGATCGGCGACGGAAACAGCGGGGGGCTGGGCCGGGAGCGCAGGTGTTCGGTCACAGCGAAGAGGTTGTTCGGCCACGGTCGGCGCTCGTCCCTGAAGTAGGCGTGACCGACCTCTCCGGGGCCGACGCCCGTCTTCCAATCCGCCTCGGCCAACGTCTCAACGACACCCGGGTTCGCTCCGGAGAAGGCGAACAACGGATGGCCGAACATCGACAGCAGGTCCGGATCTGTGGTGCGCGCCGACCGATGCGGACCGATGACGACCGGTTGCTTCGAGTGCCACACGGCGAGGTAGCGGCTCATCCCCTCGATCTTGACCTCGTACACCACGTCGGCGAGCTCCAAACCCACCTGTGGCATGGCCGGGCGGGAAGCGTCGATCTTCGACACGAGTGCAGGACGAAGGAGGTCCCCCAATCTGGCAGGGAGTCCAGTCAGTGGAGCGACCGCCACGTCGTCGAGGGGAGACGGTTCGTTCTCGAGGGGAGACGGTTCGTTCTCGAGCGCCACCGCTACACCGCCCACGGCGACATCTGCACCGGCCTCCGAGTCCTCCGAGTCCTCGGATGGCCCCGGTGCAGAACCGGCTGGAGCAGGCACCGGGACAGAGGGCCATGGCCCGCTTCGGACAGTCGTGGTCGTCGGATCCGATGCCACCGACTCCGGTATCTCCGAGGTGCTGAACAACACGAGCAGAGCGAGTGACGCAACCAGCGAGATCGTAGCGATCCGCCAGCGAGTCGACATGTGCACCACTGGCGAGGCAGCGCCGACGACCCGTGGCTCGGCGGTGCCGATCGACGAGAGCAGCCCGCACCACGAACCGATCACGTGCCGTGGCAGCTGGAGCAAGAGCAACTCGCCACCGGTGACCCGCACTTCGACCGTGAGTGGGTCGCAGTCGAAGGGTGCCACTTCGTCGATTCCAAGCACTGCCGAGTGCTCGATGTGCCGGTACCGGGTCACCACTCCCACGGCGCCCGGAGCCATCGGCACCACGAATCGCACCCCGCGTCGGTCCACCACGGCAGCGGTCGCGAACCACCGGTCGGACGCACGATCCCAGATCCAGCCGCTCGCGCGAAGCGGGGGGTGCCCCACGAAGTGATGAAGTTCGTGCATGCGTTCCGGCTCCCAACGGATCCGAGGCCCGCAGCAGCGCGACTACCCGAACCCTTCCTCTTGGAGCCGGAGGTTACCGATCACTCCGTTGCTGATCCATGCACGATTTCGCCCAGGACCGCTCTGACGAACGTGCCTCGGACCGTGCGGAGCTCGCGCCGCGGACGTGACACTTGTGATCACATTGCAGTCCCGTGCGGTGGTGGAAGTAGTGAGAACGTCCCCTGATGAACCATCGAAGAGCATGTTCACACTGGTGGTCGACGGAACCGCTCGCCCATGCGGACCCCCATTGGCTCCTCGCTCCACTGGTTCGATCACCGGAACTGACGGCCGCCCGGCGACACGCCGACGTGCGGTCACGGGGCAGGCTCGGACGAAGAGGAGCCGGGACGTCGGCCCCCGAGGGCTGGGCTCGGCGACCTGCACACGCCCGGCAACCGGGGGCGCGGGTCGTGAGGTGGGATCAGCCGGGTCGGAGCTCGTCGGCCGCGGCAGCGAGCAGTCCGTTGACGAACCCGGGCGAGTCGTCGGTGCCGTAGGTCGTCGCCAGGTCCACCGCCTCGGACAGCACCACCCCGCGAGGGGTCTCGGGCCGGTGCGCCAGCTCGTAGCAGGCGATGCGCAGCACGACGACGTCGAGGGTCGGCATCCGGGCGATGGTCCAACCACGAGCGAGTCGGTCGATCACGCCGTCGAGCTCATCACGGTGAGCGACGACGCCCTCGACGAGATCAGCCGTGTAGTCCTCCGGCGCGAGGACCTGGGCGTCGAGCACCTCGGCGATCGGCAGCTGCTTCATCTCGGCCTCGTACAGCAGGTGAAGTGCCCGCTCGCGGGCCTCGTGACGTCCGCCGGCGACCCGGCGTGGTGCGTCGGGTCGGTCGCTCATGCCCGCGAGATGAATTCGCCGGTACGCGTGTCGACCTTGATCCGCTCGCCCTGGTTGATGAAGAGGGGGACCTGCACGACCTTGCCGGTCACCAGCGTGGCGGGCTTCTTCGCGCCCGACACCCGGTCGCCCTTCTCCCCCGGTTCGGTCTCGGCCACATCGAGCTCGACCGAGGCAGGGAGTTCGACGCCGATGATCTCGTCCCCGTACATCAGCAGCTGCGCACCAGCCGCGTCGACGAGGTAGTTGGCCGCATCGCCGAGCGTGGCGGTCGGGACGTTGAGCTGGTCGTAGGTGCTGTTGTCCATGAAGACGTAGTCGTCACCGTCGCGGTACAGCAGCTGCATCTCACGGCGGTCGACGATCGCACGCTCCATCTTCTCCCCCGCTCGGAACGTGCGCTCGACCACCCCGCCGCTGCGCACGTTGCGCAACGAGGTCCGCACGAACGCTCCGCCCTTGCCCGGCTTGACGTGCTGGAACTCGACGATCTGGAAGAGGCCGTCGTCGAGGTCGACCATCATCCCGTTCTTGAAGTCGGCGGTGGAGATCTGGGCCATCGGTGGGGGCTCCCGGGGGGTCAGGGTCGTGGTCTCAGCCCGCGGATGGCTCCTTCGGAGCAAGGGTGAGACGGTCACAACCGTCGTCGGTGACCAGCACGGTGTCCTCGATGCGGACCCCGCCGATGCCCGGAAGGTAGACACCCGGCTCGACGGTCACCACGTGGCCGGCGACCAAGGTAGCAGTGGAGCGCGTCGACACCCTCGGTTCCTCGTGGATGTCGAGCCCGACGCCGTGACCGGTCGAGTGCAGGAACGCCTCGCCCCACCCGGCGTCGTCGATCACCGAACGGCACGCCGCGTCGACCTCGGCAGCGGGTCGGCCGGACCGGACCGCCTCGACGCCTTGCTGTTGGCTGTCGAGGACGACGTCGAGCATGCGACGTCGCTGCTCGTCGACCGCGCCCACTGCGAGGGTGCGGGTCATGTCCGAGTGGTACCCGTCGACGAGGGCTCCGAAGTCGATGACCACCAGGTCGCCCTCCACGATCGCGCGCGCCCCGGGATGGTGATGCGGCTTCGCGCCGTTCGGCCCTGACGCAACGATCGTCTCGAAACTCACGTCCGCCGCGCCGAGTGACTTCATCGTCGTGTCGAGGTGCTGCGCGAACTCCGCCTCGGTCGGTCCGTCGAGCAGCGCGCCGCGGCACCGCTCCAGCGCCTCGTCGGCGATCGCACACGCGGATCGGATACGAGCGGCTTCCCCGGCATCCTTGACGAGTCGTAGCGTCTCGACGAGCGCTCGAGTGGCCACGAGTTCACCGTCGAAGAGCTCGCCGGCCCACCGCTGCTGGCGCGACCATGTCACCGACTCGGCCTCGAGGCCGAGGCGGGTGATGCCGGCCGCAGATGCCGCATCGGCGATGACACGATCGGGGTCGGCGGCGACGATCTCGACCCGCGCATCGACCCCGGCCGACGCGATCTCCTCGGCGGCCTGGTCGCGGTACCGCCCGTCGGAGACGAAGACCAGTTCGTCGGCCGACACCAGGACGAGCCCCGCCGAGCCGGTGAATCCCGTGAGGTACCGGATGTTGGTGAGCTCACCCACGACCAAACCGTCGCATCCGGCGCCGTCCAGTGCGGCCCGGAGGCGGTGCACGCGAGCGCCGACGTCCATCGGAGGAAGGTGGTCCGGTGCAGGGTCGGGGGTCACTCGCTCGGTCACGGCCATGCCCCGAATCTAGGGCTGCGGGACCGTGATCCGGGCTTCGACCCCGAAGTGGTCCGAGTCGGCGAGCCCGATCCAGCTCCGGACCCCCTCCCTGCCACGGCGCGGCGTCCGCTGCAGCGACCAGCACGCCCTTCGAGGAATCCACTTGCCGCTGCGGCCCCGGTGAGCCGTGCGGTCCGCCGGCGCCCGGCGAAGGGTCATCCGTCTCGGTCGAGCGCCAGCAGCGACGCGACGGCGTCGACCGCGAGTGGGTACCCCGCAGCACCGAGTCCGCTGATCGTCGCCGTCGCCACCGGCGCGACGACCGAGGTCGAGCGCCACGGCTCGCGGCCGGCGGGATTCGACAGGTGCAGCTCGACGACGTGGCCGTCGTAGGCGGCGAGTGCGTCGTGCAGCGCCCACGACGAGTGCGTGTACGCCGCGGGATTGATGATGATCGCCGCGGTGCGACCACGGGCGGACTGCACCGCGTCGACCAGGTCGCCCTCGTGGTTCGACTGGACGTGTTCGATCGACAAGCCGAGCTGCTCGCCGCGCCGAGTGGCGGCCTCGACGAGTTCGTCGAGACGGTCGGTGCCGTAGACCTCGGGCTCCCGCTCACCCAGCAGGTTGAGGTTCGGGCCGCTGAGCAGCGACACGATCGGTCGGACGGTCACGCGAACGCCTCCAAGGTCGACCGGACCACGCCGGCATCGATACCTGACACCACTTCGAGTCCGTCCGGTCCGTCGAGGACGAAGGTC
The DNA here is from genome assembly GCA_007118345.1 of Microthrixaceae bacterium. Taxonomy (GTDB): domain Bacteria; phylum Actinomycetota; class Acidimicrobiia; order Acidimicrobiales; family Microtrichaceae; genus SKRR01. The sequence continues at coordinate 8,959 of SKRR01000072.1, forward strand.
AGACCGTCGGCGAGCACCTTCTTGTCGCGTGCCATCAGCTGGAGCAGTTCCTCGCAGGCGAGTCCTTGGGGCAACACCGCCGAGAGCCCGTAGCCCTCGATGACGCGCCGGTGCTCCGCCACTGCGGCGGGTTCGATGCGTCCCAGTGACGCGGCGAGCTCGGCGGCGAACACCAGCCCGACCGCGACCGCCTCGCCGTGACGCAGATCGTGACCGCCGGCGACCTCGATCGCATGGGCGAGCGTGTGGCCGTAGTTCAGCAACGCGCGGTTGCCGGATTCGCGTTCGTCGTCGGCCACCACCTCGGCCTTGATCCGCACGCAGGCGGCCACCCGCTGGTCGAGCGGGAGCTCGTCGAGCCGGCCACCGCCGAGCCAGTGGTACTTCGCGAGCTCTCCGGTACCGCACCGCCACTCGCGCTCCGGCAGGGTGGCGAGCGCCTCGGTGTCGCACAGCACCGCCGAGGGTTGCCAGTAGGCCCCGACCAGGTTCTTGCCCTCGGGCAGGTTCACCCCGGTCTTGCCGCCGATCGCAGCGTCGATCTGACCGAGCAGCGTCGTCGGCACGTGCACGACCGCGACGCCACGGTGGTACACCGAGGCGACGAACCCGGCGACGTCGGTGACCAGCCCTCCCCCGAGGCCGACGATGCAGTCGGCCCTCGTCAGGCCCCACCGGGCGAGCTCGGAGCAGAGCTGTTCGACGGTCCGCAGCGACTTGTGGGGCTCACCGTCACCGATGTGCAGCACCCGGTGCTCGCGATCGAGGTCCAACTCGACCGGGATGAGCTCCTGGGTGATCACGGCGACCCGTCTGCAGTCAGAAGGGAGCAGCTCCTCGATCTGGTGGCGGGCACCCGCACCCACCAGGACCGGATAGCCGCGCCCGTCGGGGAGGTCGACGTCGACGGTGATCATGTGCCCACCCCCAACCTGGCGGCGATCTCCTCCGCCACGGTCGCCGGGTCGGCACCACCGACATCGACCACCTCGTGGGCGACCTCGGCGTACAAGGCGTCGCGCTCCTCGGCGAGTCGCGTGAGGGCGAACACGGGGTCGCCCTCGAGCAGCGGGCGCGCCTCGACACCGTCGGCGATGCGAGCTCCGAGCTCGCCGGGATCGCCGCGCAGCCAGACGGTCGTGGCGTCATCGCTCAGTGCGCGCCGGTTCGACGGATCGAGTACGACCCCGCCACCGGTGGCGATGACCGCCGGCGGTCCTGTCAGCGCAGCAGCGAGTGCAGCGGACTCCTCTGCGCGGAAGGCCGCCTCGCCGCCGTCGGCGAACAGCTCAGCGACGGTCGAACCGCTGCGGGCCTCCACCTCGTGGTCGAGGTCGACCACCTGCACCAACAGACGGGCGGCCACCAGCGGGGCGACCGTCGACTTCCCGGCTCCCGAGAGCCCGACCAGCGCAACATGGTCGCGCCGCGGGTCGGTCACACCACGACGACGGACAGGCCGTCCAACAACTGCGTGATCGCCGATCGCAAGGCGATGGTCGGGCAGTCGCGGGCCTCGAGCAGCACCGTGACCTCTTGCTCGCACTCGATCACGAGCGCAGATGCATCGCGATGGATCTTCGTGTTCATCCTGAATCGTGCCTCGTCGGAATTCTGGACCTCGATGGTCCTGACGTCGGTCCACGGTATCCGTATCGAAAGGTCCGACGGACCATTCACCTCGATCTTCTGGCGGTCCATCGAGGCGGTGCACTTCTTGCGACGGCGGCTGTGGCCGGGGTAACCACCCAGGTACACGACGTCCTCGAGCTCGAGCGCAGCTGCCGCTCCCGACCCTGCAGCACGAGTGACCGACGCAGCAGCTGCGGACCGCTCGAGTTCGGCGACCTCGGGAGACGGTTCGGGTGGTGCCGACGGGCTGGGCGGAACCACCGGTGGCGACAGCGCTGAGGACGCAGGCGGTGCGTACGGCGCAGCCGGTGCTGGGAGATCAGCGGATGCAGCCGGTGCGGTGGCGAACGGACCGTCGGCATCGGGCATCTGCTGTGCGGGTTGGACGGGGGCTGCGTCGATGGCGGGCGCCGGCTGCGGGTCCAGGAGCCGGTGGAGCGTCGCCAACACCGAGTCGATGAAGGGCTCGGTCCAACCGGCGGTGATCACCGAATGGTCCTCCATCGAGATCTCGACCCCCTGCAGCCCGTCGACCGGGTCGCCGAGCGCATCGAGGTTCGTGACCTCCCGGAGGTGCAGCCACACCGGCGACGCAACACGTTCGGTACGGCCGATCCCGAGGTGTGCTCCCGACAGCACGAAGATCGCGTCGACCTTGGAGCCCCCCGGCGGGATGACCCAACCACGCCCGACGGCGTCGGGTTCCGGTTCGGCGATCATGGTGTCCTCCTCCGCGCCACGCTGACCACTCACCACGTCGATGACTCCTCTGAGCGGGTCGGTCGAGTCGTCGGGCCCGCCTCCAAGGGACCACCGTACCGGGCCGACGGTCCCAGGAGGTGACGGGAGCGCGGCCGACATCACAGCGTTCCGATGTAGGTGACGGGGCCATCGTCGTCGGGCTCCTCGCCGGCCGGAACCGACGACGCCGGCGGTGAGTTCAACGCAGCAGCGATCGCCTCGGCGGCTTCAGGACTCAGCTTCGACATCTGTCGGAGAACCTCGTCGGCGGAGTCGCCGCCCTCGTCGGCGAAGGACCCCTCGGGCGATGGGGGCGAATCGAAGGGCACCGGCTCGAACTCGACGGCCTCATCGACCGGTTGGGCCCGTTGCTGCTGCAGCTGCTCCATCTCGGGCGAGGCCCATGGATCCTCGTCACCCCCTCCCGGCTCACCGAGCAGGTCGTCGATGGGGAAGCGCTCGGGCACCCCGGAGGCGACCCCGTCCTCATCGGCGCATTCATCCGCCGGGGCGAACTCCTCGCGGTCGTCCTCGGAGAGCAACCAGCCGACCGATGATTCGTCCTTCGCCACGACCGACCGCCCGTCGAGACCGCTCCCGGGCTCGGTGTCGGCCCACGGCACCAGCTCCTGGTCCTCGACGGTCGGATCGTCCGGGTGGTGGAGCGCCGGGGAGTCCTCCGACGGCTCGATCGGGCGATCGGCGGTCGTCTCCGGCTCGTCGACCAGGAGCAACCCCGATCCGGCGAGGTCGGCAAGCTGCTCGCACAGGGAGAACTCGTCGACCGACAGGTGGTCGCGCAGTTGCTCGACGGTCATGCCGTGGCCCACGCCCGCCACCGTTCGCCAGTCCTTTGCGTCGAGCTCGATCGAATCGCCGGGGAGTTCCGGAACGAGTCGGACCAGACAGCTCGACGACGGCACCACGGCCTCGATCGCCTGCCAACGTTCGAGCAACTGGCCAGCGTCCTCCAGGCAGCCTGCGACCGGGCGCGGGTCGACATCCACCTCCCGGAGCGGATCCACCACGGGTTCCACCGCTTCGAACCCGAACGCTCCTTCACGATGCCGCAGCAGCTCGAACACCAGCGCGGGAGCATCTGCAGCCGCATGGCCCGGACCACCGCCCACGACGTGACCCTGGTCGATGACCAAGGTGGCCGAGCCCCGATCGCCGTCCAGCAGGAGGCGGCCGGAGCGGGACGATGACGCCAGCAGCGACAGCACGTCGGTCAGCGGAAAGTCATCGATGGTTCCCTGGAGCGCCACGGCTCGTCCTCCTCGAATGGGTCGTCCGACCCAGGTGGGTCTCCACACTCCATCGGCAGGCGGGACACCGTGATTCAGTTTTCGTCGAGAAGCCCCATCCCCCGAAGCGCTCCCGCCCGCATCTGCTCGATCGGTGCGTCGCTCCCGGTCCACTGCCGGAAGGCGTGCGCGGCCTGCCCGACCAACATGGACACGCCGTTCGCGGTGGCGCAGCCCCGTTCCGCTGCGACCCGCATCAACCGGGTCCGTGCCGGGTGGTAGATGAGCTCGGCAACCGTCTGCCCGTCGACGAGCAACGACGGGTCGATCGGCACGGTGTCGTCGCCGCCCATGCCCAGCGGGGTCGCGTTGACCACGAGATCGGCCCAGCGGACGTCGTCGGCGACCGCGACGAACCCCTGGGGCCCTGCGAGCGCAGCGGCAGCCGCAGCACGCTCCTGGCTGCGGTTCAGCACCCCCACCCTCGCCGCACGAGCCCCGGCGAGGGCCCGCACCACTGCACGAGCCGCCCCACCGGCGCCGATGACGAGGCAGTCGAGCCCAGCAGGATCCAGGTCGAAATCATGCTGCAGCCCCATGAGGAATCCACCACCGTCGGTGTTGTCCCCGATGAGCCGCCCGTCGTCGTTGGTGATGCAGTTCACCGCCCCGAGCGCCTGCGCAGCTGGAGTGAGCTCGTCGAGCCCCTCGAGCACGGTCGACTTGTGCGGCATCGTCACCGAGACCCCGCGTATGCCCAGGCCGCGGATCCCGCCGAGCGCGTCGGCCAGGCCGGCCGGGTGGACCTGGAATCCGACGCACACCCAGCCCAGGCCCATCGCAGCGAAGGCAGCGTTGTGGATGGCGGGCGAGAGCGAGTGGGCCACCGGATCACCGATGACCGCCACGACCGGGGATCCTGCGTCGATGTCCGACACCGACTCAGAAGACCCCGCGCTCGCGCGCGTCGTCGCGCGCGGCGAGGAACTCGTTGTAGGAGTCGGTGAAGAAATGGCTGGGCGGATCGTTCGAGGTGAGCACGTAGAAGCGCCAGTCCCCGGGGGTCGGATCGATCGCCGCAGCGAGTGACGCCTCGGAGACCAGTGAGATGGGGGTGGGTGGCAGACCGGTCACCAGCCGGCTGTTGTACGGGGTCTCGGTCTCGAGGTCTGACCGTGTGAGCTCACCGCTGGAACGGCCCAGCCCGTAGAGGATCGTCGCGTCGATCCCCAGGGTCTCGCCGCTGTCGAGGCGGTTCGAGATGACCCTCGAGATCATTCCGCGCTCCTCGGGCGGTTGGCCCGTCTCCTTCTCGATCAACGAGGCGATCGTCACCAGTTCGTACGCCGTCCGACCCTGGAGGACCTCGGCCTTGTCGTAGTCCAGCGAGTCCAGCACGTTGTCCATCTTGTCGGCCATCGTCTGCAGGACGAACGGTGCAGGCACGTCCTCGTCGAACTGGTAGGTGTCGGGGAAGAGCAGCCCCTCCCAGCTGGCCGCCTCTGGTGGCTTGTACCGACTGGTGACCTGGCCGCTGTCGAGGGCCTCCTGGAGCTGCTCGACGCCGAGGTGCGGGAGCTGTTCGGAGATCTGGATCAGTGCGTCGGAGACCCGGTTGCCCTCGGTCACCCGGACGACCTGGGCGGCGGTGGGGACGGGACCCGCGTCGAGCACCTCGATGGCATCGTCGAAGGAGGAGTCGAGGCGGAAGTCGATGTAGGTGCCGGCGTTCCACGGACCGGCGTCCTGCCACCCGACGTACCAGCGGAACAGCCGGGCGTTCGAGATGATCCCCTCCTCGGCGAGGAGCGTTCCGATGGCGTCGGTCGAGGACCCGGTGGGGATGACGAGTTCCTCCACAGGGTCACCGGGGTCGCCGCCGGGGTCGATCTGACGGGAACCCCAGATGAGCACGCCGCCGACGAGAAGTCCGACGAGCAGGACCGCCATCCCCCCGACGGCGAGCAGTCGGCGGCCACCGCTGGTGGGTGGCGGCAACGGCACGTACTCCTCACTCGGCGTACCACCGGGCCCTTGCTGACGGTTCCCCGGATCCCGAGGGGACGGACGTCGCTGTGGCACGCCCTCATCGCGAGCGGCGGGGCGGCCGCGGCGTGCGGGCTCCTCGCGCGGACCCTCCGGGCGGCGACGTCGCACGACGGGTGCGACCGGCGGCTGCTGCGGGTCCTGGGGGGTGCTCACGTGAGAGGGTCCTCGGGGTCGGCGCGTTCGGGGTCTGGAGCGGTCGAGGTGGCAGCGGCGCGGTGGTCGAGCCACGCCTGCAGGATGATCGAGGCGGCCACCTTGTCCACCACGCGACGGCGGGTGGGGGCGTCCAGATCGAGCTGCTGCAGCGAACGATGGGCGGTGACGGTGCTCAGCCGTTCATCGTAGGTCTCCACCGGCACCGGCATGACGCGACGCAGCTCAGCGATCTCGGACCTCGCACGTCGGGCTGCCGGTCCCTCAGAGCCGTCCAGGGAGTACGGCAGACCCACCACCACCACGTCGACCTCAGCCTCACGGGCGAGCTCCACGAGCCGCCTGCGGTCACGCTGGCGGTCACGCGTGCGTTCGACCACCTCGAAGGGCGTGGCGAGTCGACCCGCCGAGTCGGACAGTGCCACACCGATGCGTCGTGAGCCGAGGTCCAGACCGAGCGCGCGCATCACCCCAGCGACGAGCGCACCTGCTCGAGCGCCGCATCGATGCCGTCAGGGTTGCGGCCACCGGCCATCGCGACATCATCGCCCTTCCCACCTCCGCCGCCGATGAGCCCGACCGCGTCGGCCAACAGCTCGCCCGCGCGCGTTGCGTAGGTCTCGCTCACCGCGGCGACGAGCGCAGCCCCTTTGCCGCCGGGAGAAGTGCCCAGGACCACCGCGTCGATCCCAGGATGGTCGCGCAACGCCACCGCCAGGTCCCGCAGCGCGTTGCGGTCATCGGCCTCGACGCGCGCCACGACGACGCCGTCGACCGCGGCGTCGGCCAGTTCACCCGCCTGGTTCCCCGCGAGCTGCCGGCGCAGCGAAGCGACCTCGTCGCGCAGGGCGCTCAGCTCGCCGATCCGCTTGTCGATGCCACCAACCAGGTCGTCGGGCGGCACCCCGACCCGTTCGGCCGCCTCTCGGAGCCGGTCCTGTTCCTCGCGCAGCAACTCGATCGGACCCAGTCCGCTGACGGCCTCGACACGACGGATGTTGGAACCGATCGATCCTTCCGCGATGACCTTCAGCGGTCCGATCTGGCCCAACGCCGTCACGTGGGTCCCACCGCAGAGCTCGGTGCTGTGGGGACCCGCCTGCAGAACCCGGACCACTTCGCCGTACTTCTCGCCGAAGAACGCGATCGCGCCGAGGTCTCGGGCCGCTTCCATCGACGTCTCGAAGTGACACACCTCGGCGTCGGTGAGGATCTCCCGGTTGGCGAGGTCCTCGATGCGCCGGAGCTGCTCGGGGTCGATCGCGCCGAAGTGTGAGAAGTCGAAGCGCAGACGGTCCGGCCCGACCCAGGACCCCTGCTGGGCCACGTGGTCGCCGAGCACCTCGCGCAGCGCCCAGTGCAGCACGTGGGTGGCGGTGTGGTTGCGGCGGATCGCTGCTCGACGCTCGGTGTCGATCGACGCCTCGGCCGTCTCACCCGCGCTGACGGTGCCCTCGAGCACCTCCACCCGATGACGGTGGAGGCCCGGGAGCGCGTACGTCGTGTCGAGGACCCGGGCCGTGCCCGACGGTGTCGAGATGGAGCCGGTGTCACCGACCTGCCCACCCGACTCCGCGTAGAAGGGGGTCCGGTCGAGGAACACTGCGTCGCCCACCACCGCAAGCACCGTCGCGCTCGTGGTGTCCTCGTCACGTCCGGTGAACACCGTCGGACCGTGCTCGTCCAGCACTGCCCGCTCCGCCGCTGCGTCCGCACCGCTGGCCACGCCGGTGCGGCGCCCTGCGGCGCGAGAGCGTTCGCGCTGTTGCTCCATCGCCTCGGAGAAGCCGTCGCGGTCGACCGCGACGCCACGCAGGTCGGCCATCTCGCTGGTGACCTCGAGCGGGAACCCGAACGTGTCGTGGAGCTCGAACGCGACGGCGCCGTCGAGGGTGCCGCCATCGGGCACCGCATCGAGCGCCCCGTCGAGCAGGGCCGAGCCCTTGGAGAGCGTGCGCCGGAACTGCTCCTCCTCGCGGGTGATGAGATCGACGACACGTGCCGACTGGTCGACCAGATCCGGGTAGGCGCCGCCCATCACCTCGGTGCAGCCCTCGACCATCCGGGGCATGACCAGGTCGTCGACGTCGAGCATGTAGGCGAAACGCACGGCGCGGCGGATCACCCGGCGCAGCACGTACCCGCGGTCCTCGTTCGAGGGGATCACGCCATCCGCGACGAGGAACGTGGCCGTTCGCGTGTGGTCCGCGAGGAGACGCAGCGCGATGTCGGCGAGCTCGCTCTCGCCGAGTCGTCGTCCCGTCACCGACTGGGCTCGCTCCACGAGTGCGGCGAGGACGTCGGCGCTGTACAACGAGGGACTGCCGGCCAGCACGGCGAGCATCCGCTCGAGGCCCGCGCCCGTGTCCACGTTGCGCGTCGGCAGGTCGGCCAGACTCCCATCGGCAGCTCGGAAGTACTGTGTGAAGACCAGGTTCCAGATCTCCACGAACCGGTCCTCGGCCGCCGAGTTCGCCGGGCCTCCGTCAGGTCCGTGCTCGGGGCCGTAGTCGAAGAACAGCTCGGACGAAGGACCGCACGGTCCGGTCTCGCCCATCTCCCAGAAGTTGTCCTTGTCGAGACGCTGGATCCGCTCCCGGGGGACACCAACGGCCTCGGTCCAGATCTGTTCCGCCTCGTCGTCGGAGACATGGCAGGTGATCCAGATCCGATCACCGTCGACCCCCAGGACCTCCGTCACGAACTCCCAGGCCCACGGGATGGCCTCGGTCTTGAAGTAGTCACCGAAGCTGAAGTTGCCGAGCATCTCGAAGAACGAGAGGTGCCGGGGGGACCGGCCGATCGCATCGAGGTCGTTGTGCTTCCCACCAGCTCGCACACACTTCTGCACCGAGGCGGCGCGGGGCGGGTCGTAGGGCACCGCCTCCTCACCGAGGAAGTACGGCACGAACGGCATCATCCCCGAGTTCGTGAACATCGGGGCCGACGGATGGGTCGGGATCAAGCTCGCCGAGGGCACCACCGTGTGGCCACGGTCGGCGAAGAACCGCTGCCATGCGGCACGCAGCTGGTCGGCGGTTCGAGGGGGCACTTGCTCGGCGGCCATCAGAGCCGCAGCCTACCGGCGCGTGTCAACGATGGTGGCGGGCCGGCGTCGCCGGCCAGTTCGTCGGACGGGCCCGAGCTGAGGACGGAGTGAGCGGGGCGTACCGGCCCCGCAGCTGGGTCTCACGGTCGCGCATGGCGCCACGGCCCTCGCTGACGGCGTCGACCACCGAGCGTCCCACCGAGCGCGCCCGGTCCTGGGCAGTGACGACGAGGTGGTCCGGCTGGAGGGCCTCCAGCCGGGCACGCACCTTTCGTTCGAGCCAGACGGTGCCCGAGGCGCCGGTGGCAGCACCCAGTCCGAACCAGAACAGACGTCGCATCTCGTCACTCTCCTCGTGGTCCGCGGTGGGCCACGGAACGCCCCCGGGAAATCGGTTCCGTCCCACCGCCGGTCCCACCGCCGGTCCCACCGCGCAGCCGTCGAGCAGCTCGACGTGTGCCTGACGCGAGCGCCACACCCTTGATCACCGGTGTGGTCAGCGCCCGATAGGTGAGGTCGGTCGCCGAATCGACCCGAGCCCCGATGGCTCCAGCGACCTCGACCACCTGGTCGAGCTGCTCCAGGTCGTCCGCAGCGGTCGCGACCAGCGCGCGGAACTCGACCACCGCCGGTACGGCCTCGTGTTCGAACGCCTCGGCCGCGACGGAGAGCCGCCGCGCAGCGGCCAGCACCTGCCCACACAGCACGGTCAGGGTCACGGCGAGGCCGAGTGCGGCGACGGCGCACAACACGGTGAGCAGGTCGAGCGCAGTCATCGGGGACCATTCTCCCCCAGTCCCTCGTCGTCGGTGGGGACCTCGCCCCGCCGTGCTCGCCATCTCGCCACCAGACGGCCTTCCGCGCCGTGCTGCTTCGGGTGGTAGTACTCGCTGCCCCGCAACTCCTCGGGCAGGTACTGCTGGTCGACCCATCCGGCAGGGGCACCGTGGGGCGATCGATAGCCGGCGCCGTGTCCCAACTGCTTCGCTCCGCGGTAGTGAGCGTCGCGAAGATGCGCGGGCACCTCCCCGGTTGCGCCCGCTCGCACCTCCGCTGCAGCGGCGTCGAGGCCCGCGTAGGCGCTGTCGGATTTCGGCGCGAGCGCGAGGTGCACGGTTGCCTGCGCGAGGTTGATCCGCGCCTCGGGCAGGCCGACGAAGTCAACGGCGCGCGCCGCAGCGTCGGCGACCACCAGCGCGAGCGGATCGGCCATTCCCACGTCCTCCGACGCAGAGATCACCAGCCGGCGGGCGATGAAGCGGGCGTCCTCACCCGCCTCGAGCATCCGTGCCAACCAGTGCAACGCGGCGTCGGGGTCAGATCCCCGTATCGACTTGATGAACGCCGACACGACGTCGTAGTGGTCATCGCGGCCGTAGCGGACCGCCGTCGCCCCCAGCGCGCCCTCGGCATCGGCAAGCGCCAGTCGGACCTCGCCACGTTCGGCGACCGCGCCCGCGGCGAGGGCGAGCGCCACCTCGAGGCTGGTCAGCAGGTGACGACCATCGCCACCGCACCGTTCCACCAGGTGCGCCACCGCGTCGTCATCTGCGGTGGCGCCCTCCACGTCGAGCCCCCGTCGTGCGAGCTCCCGCAGCGAGTCGTCGTCGAGCGGATGGAGGCGCAGCAGGGTCGAGCGGCTGAGCAGCGGAGGGTTCACCTCGAAGTACGGGTTCTCGGTCGTGGCCCCGATGAGCACCACCAGCCCGGTCTCGACCGCGGGCAGCAGTGCGTCCTGTTGCGAGCGGGTGAACCGGTGGATCTCGTCGAGGAAGAGGATCGTCCCCCGCCCCTCGGCACCCAAGCGGTGCTGGGCCGAGGCCGTGACCTCTCGGATGTCCTTCACCGTCGCCGTGACCGCGGAGAGTGGGACGAACGCCTTCGACGACGCCTCCGCCACCAGACGGGCGAGGGTCGTCTTGCCTGTGCCCGGCGGACCCCAGAGGATCACCGAGCTCAACCGATCGGCATCGACGAGGGCGCGCAACGGGCGGCCCGGAGCGAGCAGGTGGCGCTGGCCGACGACATCGTCGAGCGAGGACGGCCGGAGCCGGTCGGCGAGCGGTCCCCGAGCCGAGAGCTGCTCGTGGGCGTGAGCGGCGAACAGGTCCGGCTCGTTGCCGTGGCTCATCCGAGCTCGATCAACGTCCGTCGCAGCATGCCCAGGAGGGTGATGACGCTGAAGTCGCGAACCTGGTTGCGCCCGCCCGGGAGCCGGACGGTGGTGGCGATCGACCGCCCGTCGTCGGCGGTGTCGCCGACCACGACAGCGAGGCACACCGTCCCGGGGTCGAGGCCCTCGGCGGGGTCCGGCCCCGCGACTCCCGTCGCTGCGATACCGACGTCGGCGCCGAGCAGGCGCGCAGCACCGACGGCCATGTGGATGGCGGCCGCCTCGGTGACCACGGGCCCGTCGGGCACTCCCAGCAGCTCCCGCTTCACGTCGGCCGAGTACGACACCACGCCGCCGAGGAAGCTCGAGCTGGCACCCGGGACACTGCAGATCCGAGCGCCGATCAGGCCCCCGGTGAGCGATTCGGCGACCGCAAGGGTCATCCCCGATCTGTCGAGCAGCTCGAGCACGACCGATTCCATCGTGTCGCCGTCGACGCCGAAGACCAGGGGTCCGAGCAGTGCGCGTACTTCGGCCTCCTCCTCGTCCAGCAGGGCGTTCGCCGCGGTCGCGTCCGCTCCCTTGGCGGTGAGACGGACCTTGAGGCCCTCGATCCCCGATGCCAGGAACGCCAGGGTCGGGTTCCCCGTGCCGTCGAGGTGATCGATCCGTCCGCTGAGCAGTTCGGCGAGACCCGACTCCGACTCCCCCCACGTCCGCAGGGTGCGGCTGACGATGACCGAGGTGATGCCGGCGCGTCGCTGCAGGTCGGGCAGGATCGTGCCGCTCAGCATCTCCTTCATCTCCCAGGGCACCCCGGGTACGGCGTACACGACCTTGTCGACCGTGCCGTCGGCGCCATCGCTGCGCGACACCGGGCACACGAGGCCCGGCGCGGTCCCCGGCAGCTGCTCGATGAAGTGCGCCCCGACCGGGCGTTGCGCCTGGCGCAGGTTGTTCATCGGCATCCGCCGGCCCCGTCCGGCGAACATCTCGAGGATCCGCTCCTCCATCTGCTCGTCCGCCTCGAGCGGAACGCCCATGACCCGTGCGATGGCCTCACGCGTCAGGTCGTCCTGGGTGGGACCGAGTCCGCCGCAGCAGATGACGGCGTCGCTACGGTCGAGCGCGAGTTCGAGCACGGACACGATGCGATCGAGGTTGTCGCCGACCTTGGTCTGGAAGTGACTGTCCAGCCCGGTCAGCGCGAGCTGCTCGCCGATGTAGGACGAGTTCGTGTCGACGATCTGGCCGAGCAGCAGTTCGGTACCGATGGCGACGACCTCGGTGCGCATCGCCGGCACGCTAGTCCCGGGCCATGGTCGAGGTGGCTCGTGAGCCGGCGGTCAGGTACTGGGCCGCGCTCACCCAGGCGACCGCGACGCCACCCCACAGGAAGACGTCGGCGAGCAACGTGAACTCGGTGGTCCAGGGCCACACCACCCAACCGACCGCACCGAACTGCAGGAAGGTCTTGAGCTTCGCGATGGTCGAGGCGGGGACGGCCAGCCCCCGTCGCCCCCAGTAGGAACGGAACGCCGAGATGAGTGCTTCTCGCACCGTGATCAGCACGACGGGGAGCCACCAGAAGCGGCCCTCGATCACCATCGCCCAGAGCCCGCCGAGCGCCAGGACCTTGTCGGCGAGCGGGTCGAGGAACGCTCCCGAACGGGTGGTCCCCTGCCGACGTGCGAGGTAGCCGTCGAGGCTGTCGGTCGTGGTGATCACGAACCACAACGCGAACAGCGGCCAGGACGACCGTTGGGCGACGATGAGCACGAACGCCACCGGAGCGAGGAGCAGGCGCCCGATCGTCAGCAGGTTCGCCGGGGTGAGGAGCGCCGACGGGCCGAACGTGGTGCCGCCGGGGTTCATCGCCGGTCGCCGCCGGCGGCCGGCGCGTCGACCGGGGTCGCGAGCAGGTCGGGTCCGAAGGCGTCGGTGACCTCGACCACGTGGAACTCCCCCACGGCGAGGTGCTCGGGCACCTGGACGATCCCGTCGATCTCCGGCGCCTCTCGGTGCGAGCGAGCAACGCCGGGCTCGTCGACCAGTACGGTCTGGCGCGTCCCGATCAGTTCGTCGCGAACCGCAGCGCTGATGGCGTCCGCTGTTGCTCTCAGCTCGCCCAGTCGTTCCTCGACCAGCGGCGCGGGGACCTCGCCGTCGAGCGCCGCGGCGTGGGTGCCCTCCTCGGGCGAGTAGGCGAAGAACCCGCACCAGTCGAGCCGGGCCGCCTCGACGAACTCCAGCAGTGCGTCGTGGTCCTCCTCGGTCTCCCCCGGGTACCCGACGATGAAGTTCGACCGGAACGCCGCGTCGGGGCGGTGCGCCCGGATGGCCTCGATGCGCTCGAGGTACCGCTCGCCGTTGCCCCACCTCCGCATCCGTCGGACCAAGGGCGCCGAGACGTGCTGCAGCGACAGGTCGAAGTACGGCACCGTGGTGCCGCACATGGTCTCGATCAGCTCGTCGGTGAGCTCCGACGGGTACAGGTACAACAGCCTGACCCGGTCGACGAGGTCGTCCACGGCGCGCACGAGCGGCACGATGGCCCGTTCCCCCTCCCCGCCGTCGCGTCCGTAGGCAGCGAGGTCCTGGGCCACGAGCACGACCTCGCGAACCTGCAGCTGTTCGACCTCGGCGAGGACCGAGTCGACGGTGCGGGACACCTGGGGCCCCCGAAAGGACGGGATGGCGCAGAACCCACACCGTTTGTCACACCCCTCGGCGACCTTCACGTACGCCCAAGGCCTGGCGGCCCGGGGTCGCGGGAGATTGAGCAGGTCGAGCGACGGCACCGTCCGGGTGGGCCCGAGCGACACCGGCACGCCGAACCCCGCGACCTCGTCCACCTCGGGCAACGCCGCGGCCAGCTCGTCGCCGTACCGCTCGGCCATGCAGCCGGTGACGACGAGTCGAGCGTCATCGCGCCGAAGGTCGTCGATCGCCAGCACGGTCGCGACGCTCTCCTCTCGGGCATCCTCGACGAACGCGCAGGTGTTGACCACGACCAGGTCAGCCGACCCCGGCCCATCGGCCGGAACCATGCCGTCGGCCAGCATCGTTCCGGTCAACTTGTCGGAGTCGACCTGGTTCTTCGGACAGCCGAGGGTCTCGACCCAGAAGGAGCGTGGCACGGGCGTGAGAGTGTAGGCCTGGACGGCGTCAGCGCCGGTACGCGGGTTCGGCGCCCGCAACCGGCCAGTCGAGAGCGAGCAGGCGGCCGGTCCCCGAGGCCGTCACGAAGGCGGTGCGACCGTCGGGGCCACCGAAGGCGATGTTGGTGACCAGCAGGTCGTCGATCCCGAGGTGTTCGACCGAGGCGCCGTCCGGGCTGATGACGGTGATGCCGCCGTTGTGGATCGTGCCGACGCACACGTTGCCGTCGGAGTCCACCGCGAGTGAATCGAGCAGTTGCAGTCCGGCGAGCCCGGCGAGCAGGTCGCCATGGGGTGGCAGGAGGCCCGACCCCGTCGCGGTCCCCGGGGTCGGCACGTCCCAGGCATAGACGCGACCGGTGTGGGTCTCGGCCACGTACAGGCGGTCGCCCGCCGGGGAGAGGCCGATGCCGTTCGGCGCATCGAGGGGGTGCAGCACCTCGCTGATCGAGGCGCCGTCGGCGGTCGCATAGAAGACTCCGGTCCGGTCAGAGCTCCGTTCGGTCCGCACACCGTGGTCGGTGAACCAGAACCCACCGTGACGGTCGAACACCAGGTCGTTCGGTGCCCGCAGCGGGCGACCGTCGCACTCGGTGTAGACCGTGTCGACCGACCCGGAAACGAGGTCGACCCGTTGGATCGACCCGCCACTCCACGCCTCGGGAACGCCACCCGGCACGAGCATCCCGCCCAGGTCGGTGAACTCGAAGCACCCGCCGTTGTTGGTGATCCAGATCGACCCGTCCGGTCCGACGGCCGCACCGTTGGGCCCACCGCCGCAGTCCGCCACGACCTCGACGCTCCCCTCGGGTACGACCCGGGACAGGGTCCCCCGTGCGATCTCGACCACCAGCACGCTGCCGTCGTCGAGTGGTACCGGGCCCTCGGGGAACCTCAGTCCGGTCGCTAGGGTGCGGTATTCGCTCGGCAGCGTGGTCGACATGGGACCACGGTACCGAGCCGGCGCGCTCAGAGGTCGCCGGACTCGATCATGGCGTCGAGCTCGTCGGGTGTCATCAGGACCGTCCGGGCCTTGGAACCCTCCGAGGGACCCACCACGCCACGCTGCTCGAGCAGATCCATGAGGCGCCCGGCTCGGGCGAAGCCCACCTTGAGCTTGCGCTGCAGCATCGAGGTGGACCCCAGGCCGCTGCGCACCACCAGCTCCATCGCCTGCGCGAGCAGGTCGTCGTCGTCGTCGCCACCTCCGGATCCACCTCCGCCGCCGGTGCCGCTCGAGACCTCCTCGTCGGCGATTCCCTCGACGAAGTGCTCCTCGACCGCCGGCGTCTGCTTGCGCCACTGGCCGACGATCGCAGCAACTTCCGACTCCTCGACCCAGGAGCCCTGGATCCGCTGAGGGGTGGCGCTGCCGCCGCCGAGCAGGAGCATGTCGCCCCGACCCACCAGTCGCTCGGCGCCGAGCTGGTCGAGAATGACCTTGGAGTCGGTCGCGGACGCCACGGCGAAGGCGAGTCGGGCGGGGATGTTGGCCTTGATCACACCGGTGATGACGTTGACCGACGGGCGCTGGGTGGCGATGACGAGGTGGATGCCGACCGCTCGCGCCTTGGCGGCGATCCGGGTGATGGACTCCTCGACGTCACGCGACGCGACCATCATCAGGTCGGCGAGCTCATCCACCACGACCAGGATGAACGGCAGACGGTGGAACTCGCGTTCCTCGCCCGGTCCGGCCGAGAGCTCGCCACGGTCGAAGGCGGCGTTGTACCCGCTGATGTCGCGCACGCCGACCTCGGAGAGCAGGTCGTAGCGACGCTCCATCTCCTTCACCGCCCAGTTCAGCGCGTTGGCGGCCTTCTTCGGGTTGGTGACCACCTGGGTGAGCAGGTGCGGGATCTTGTTGTACTGGGTGAGTTCGACCTGTTTCGGGTCGATGAGGATCAGGCGAACCTGATCTGGTGTCGACCGCATCAGGATCGACGTGATCAGCGAGTTGATGCACGACGACTTGCCCGCACCGGTCTGTCCGGCGATGAGCAGGTGGGGCATGGTCGCCAGGTTCATGAGCACCGAGGTGCCCGAGATGTCACGGCCGACGCCCACCTCGAGCGGGTGGACGGCGCGCCGGGCCTCCTCGGAGCTCAGGATGTCACCGAGGGCCACCACCTGCCGGTCCTCGTTGGGGACCTCGACGCCGATGGCCTGGCGACCCGGGATGGGAGCGAGGATCCGCACGTCGGGTGAGGCCATCGCGTAGGCGATGTCCTTGTGGAGACTCGTGATGCGGGCGACCTTGACCCCCGTTCCGAGTTCGAGCTCGTAGCGGGTGACCGTCGGCCCCACCACCATCCCGACGAGTCGGGTCTCGACCCCGTGCTCGGCGAGCGCGGCTTCGAGCACCCGGCCTCGTTCCTCGACGGCCTTGGTGTCGATCGAACGTCGCTTCGACACCGGGAGCAGACCCCGCGACGGGAGTCGCCAGTTGGATCCCTTGGCGCCGGGTGGCAGCTCGATCTGGAGCTGCGCGGTCTCGGCAGCGGGGTCGGGATCAGCGACCACCACCGTCGGTGCTGCGGGAGCCGCCTTCTTCCTGGGCGAACGACGGCGAAGCCCAGCAGGCGGAGCGTCGGCGTCCTGGTCGTAGAGGTGGACCGCAGGACCGAGGTCGGACTCGCCCTCGGTGTTCTGGTCCGGGGCGAGACGGAACAGGCCGGCGAACCAGCCGATGCCGTGGCGGAGGAACGGGCCGACCTGACGTGTCGCCGCCGCCCAGAGCTCCCGGAGCGAGCGACCCGACGCGAGGCTGAGGGCGAAGACGCCGAGCACGGCCATGACCGCCACGCCTCCCCAACGACCCACGAGCAGCGCCACCGAGCCGATCAGCGCCCCGAGCAGCCCGCCGCCGGGTTCGTAGGCGGTCCAGCCGTGCTCTGCGATCGTCCTGTCGTCGGCGAGCAGCAGGTCGAGGAGCCCGGCAGCGACCAACAGTCCGAGCACGATGCCGGCGGTGCGCAACGCCCGCGGGCGTGTGATGGACGGCTCGCCGTCGACGAGGGTGTCGTCGTCCGCAGCCGACATCGACCGCTGTCCGCGGATCAGCACGACACCGAGCGCCACCATCGCCGGCGGCACGAGGAACCGAAGTCCGCCGACCAGTGCAGCGGTGAGCTCGCGCAGCGGTCGACCGAGCGCTCCGGCCGAGGTCGTGTACACCGCGATGCCGACCAGCACGGCGAGCAGGATGCAGCAGACCCCCCACAGGTCACGACCGTGGTCGTCGAGGAGCTGGCCGATCACGCTGCGCCGGTCGGTCGTGGCGCTGCGGGACGCGTGTGCGCGCGGGCGACCCCCTGCGGACGGCTGGCGGTCCGTGGACCGGCTGCGCTGCCGCGGTGCGGCAGCCGCTCGGGATGAGTTCGACGTGCGCGATCGACTGGCCACGATGACGCGAGCGTACCCACCCGGTGCGACGGCGGCGCGGCAACCCCGCCGCGTCAGGGTTCGAGGACGACCGGGACCACCATGGGACGTCGACGGGTCCGCTCCGACACGAACCCACCGGTGGCACGGCGGGCTGCACGCTGGAGGCCGCCGAGATCGGCGCCGTCGGCGAGGCCCTTCTCGACCGCCTTGCGGATCCGGTCACTCAGGTCGGTCAGCAGCTCACCTGATTCGGGCTCGTGGATCCACCCTCGGCTCGCGATCTCGGGGCCGGCGACGATGCGCCGGGCCGAGCGATCGACGCAGACGATCACTGCGACGACACAGTCGTCAGCGAGGATGCGGTGATCACGCAGGACCCCGGTCCCGACGTCGCCGACCGTTCCGTGGACGTAGATGTACTCCGCGGGAACGCGACCAGCGAGGCGCAGCCCGTCGTCGTCGAGCACGAGCCGGTCGCCGTCCTCGGCGAGCACGATCCGGTCGGGAGGTGTGCCCATCGTCTCCGCCACGCGGGTGTGGGCGACGAGGTGGTGGTACTCGCCGTGGACGGGCACGAACCACTCCGGTTTCACGATGGAGTGGTACAGCTTGAGCTCCTCCGACTTCGCGTGGCCGGTGGCGTGCACGTCGGACAGGCCCGAGTGGATCACCTCCGCACCCAGCCGGAAAAGGTTGTCGATCACCTTGGTCACGGCGTTCTCGTTACCGGGGATGGGGTGCGAGGAGAAGATCACCGTGTCCTGGGGGGTGAGTTTGAGCCAACGGTTCTCGTTCGCCGACAGCAAGGTCAGGGCCGACATCGGCTCGCCCTGGGACCCGGTGCACAGCACCATCACCTGGCCGGGCTCGTAGCGGTCGACCTGTTCGATGTCGATCAGCGAGCTGTCCGGGATGGTCAGCAATCCCAGCTCTCGCGCCATGGTGATGTTGCGCTTCATCGACCGGCCGAGCGGGGCGACCACCCGGTCGAACGCGATGGCGGCATCGGCGAGCTGCTGGATGCGGTGGACGTGGCTGGCGAAACACGCCGTGATGACCCGGCGGCCCTCCTGTTCGTGCATCAGGTTGTAGAGCACCTTGCCGACCGAGGTCTCGGAGCGGGAGTGCCCGGGCTGGTCCGCGTTCGTCGAGTCACACAGGAGCAGCCGGATCCCCTCGTTGTCGGCGATCGAGCCGATCCGCCCGAGATCGGTCAGCCGCCCGTCGACCGGGGTGAGGTCGATCTTGAAGTCGCCGGAGTGCAGGATCGTCCCCTGGGAGGTGTGGAACGCCGTCGCCACACCTTGGGGAACCGAGTGGGTCGCAGGAATGAACTCGGCTTCGAAGGGACCGATCTCCCATCGTTCACCGTCCGCCACGGTGACGAACTCGGTGCGGCCGAGCAAGCCGGCCTCTTCGATGCGGCCACGGGCCAGACCGAGTGTCAGCTCGGTGCCGAACAGCGGGAAGCTGGCCTCGCGCAGCAGGTAGGACAACGCACCGATGTGGTCCTCGTGACCGTGGGTCAGCACCGCACCCTCGATGTCGTCGGACCGCTCGAGCAACCAGGTGAAGTCGGGCAGGACCAGATCGACGCCGAGCATGTCGGTGTCGGGGAACATCAGGCCGCAGTCGATGAGCAACAGCGAACCCTCACTCTCGAGCACCGCGCAGTTCCGGCCGATCTCGCCGAGTCCTCCGAGGAAGGTGATGTGGACGGGGGGTGCCATCAGTTGAGCTCCTCGAGCACCGCACGTGCTCGTTCGGTGACCCAGTCAGGTGCCGGACCCATCGGCGGGCGACATTCGCCCACGCGGAGTCCGAGTACCCGCAGGAGGGCCTTGGTGGGAATGGGGTTGGGGGCGTCGTCGCTGCTCTGGAACGCGTAGGAGTGCAACAGCCCCTCGTTGATGCGACGAGCGGCGTCCAGGTCACCGGCGAGGAACCGCTCGATCATCTCGCTCTGCTGGCGACCCACCCAGTGCGAGGCGACCGAGATCACCCCCACTGCGCCCACCGCCATCAGGGGCAGGGTGAGCGGGTCGTCGCCGGCGTAGACCTCGAAGCCGTCGGGGGTCAGGCTGAGCAGTCGAGCGGTCTCACCCGGAAGCCCCGACGCGTCCTTGAGTCCGACGATGTTGGGAACCTCGTGGGCAAGGCGGACCATCGTCTCGGTCGCGAGCTTGCGGCCCGTCCGCGCAGGGATGTCATAGACGATGACCGGAAGGTCGGTGGCTGCCGCGACCGCCCGGAAGTGCGATTCGAGCCCCTCCTGCGAGGGGCGGTTGTAGTACGGCACGACCGAGAGGATCGCGTCGACCGCGGTCTCGGTGGCGCGTCGGGTCTGCTCGACCGCGGAGGCGGTCGAATTGGAGCCCGCTCCGGCCACCACCGGCACCGAGACCGCATCGGCGATCGTGCGGAACAGCACCAGTTCCTCGGACTCGGTGAGCGTCGGGCTCTCTCCTGTGGTCCCGGCCAGCAGCAAGCCGTCGCTCCCGTTCTCCACCAGCCAATTGGCCAGCTCGACGGCTGCGTCGAGGTCGAGGTCGCCGCGCTCGTCGAACGGGGTGACCATCGCGGTCACCACCCTTCCGATGCTCGGACTCATGGCTGCTCCTGGAGGTGGTCGGGTCCGGTGCCGACAGCTGGGACCGGGGGTGCGGAGGTCACGTCGCCCCTGGACCGTCCGAGCGTGGCGAGCAGGTCCTCGTGCAATTCGAACCAGACGGCGTGGTAGGAGTCGGTGCCGGGCCGGGTGAGCCAGTCGTGGTGACCCGCTTGGACATGGCGCCGTGCGACGTCGAGTCGGGAACGGTAGCAGCGGAACCGGTCGAGCACGGAGCCGAGTTCCGCGAGCAGAGGTGACGCCCGACGGTGCAGGGCAACCAACCGCACGACGATCCGGCGGTCGTAGCGGAGGTCGAGATGATCGTTGGGGACCGTGACGC
>SKRR01000297.1 GCA_007118345.1 Microthrixaceae bacterium
ACGTGGGACGACGCACCGCTACCAGTACCCGCTCATGAGTTCACGGCTCCACTCCGGCTGACGCACCTCGGCGCGTGGAAGAAACTCCTGCATAGTCGGCTTGATGTCGATGACAGGCGAGCCTTCAACGGCATCGAGACCACGAACGTGGAGACGCCGACCGTTCACAGCAAGGAGCTCGCAGGTGCTCAGACCTATCCGATTCGGCCGAGCCTTGGCGCGCTGAGCGAAGATTCCGACTGCCGGCCAGTCGTCGCGGCCTCGAGGATGACGGGCGGCAGTGTGGACCTGATCGGGGTCGACTCGGTCGAAGTGAAAGATCACGTCAATGTGGCTGAACCCGTCGAGTCCAGCTGTGGCGTCCTCCGGGAACCGCTCATCGAGGACAAGTTCCGCCTCGACGCCAGCCCAGTCGTCGTCGAACGGCTCGCTTCGCCCGCCCACCACTACAGCCACGGGAACCAACTCGATCTGCGGCAGCGCCATCGAGAGATACTTGCAGAGGGGTCACTGCCAGGCGCTCGATCAGGGGAGCGAGGCCTCTGCCGCATGAGTGCCCCCGATACTGCGTATAACGCCGGGTCAGCGACGGCCCCGGAGTCCAAGCGAACGTTCACAGGCGCGGCACGAGGGACCCACTGGCCCAGAGCGTCACTGCGTCTGTGGTCTCGGTCAGAAGCCCCCGGAGCGCTCCGTGTCGAGATCGACTTGAGATCGTGGATGCCGTCATCGTGCTGCACCACTCGGAGGCCGGTGGCGTCGACCATGCGTCGGGCCCACTCAAGGCCACACTCGGCACCAGCCGCGCCTCCCGTTGCAGCTCCAGCAGCACCGACGAAATCAGGGGAAGTGTTCCCCGGTTCCAGGGGAACACTCCTCCCGATTTCAGAGGAGCACCCCCGAGTGGAGCTGATGGGACTCGAACCCACGACCCCCTGCTTGCAAAGCAGGTGCTCTAGCCAGCTGAGCTACAGCCCCGAGGAGCCCGACGATACTCGCATCCTCCGCCGGACAGAAGCGGTGGAGCTGGGCCCAGCGGGTGGCCACCAGCCCGTGCTGCTCAGTCGAGGTGATCGTGGCCAGCTCCGGCGTGGCCGTCGAACCACGTTGGCAGCCAGGTCGGATCAGCGGCGATGAGCACGCCGACGACGAGCAGCGCCGCACCGATGGGACGCACGGTCCTGGCACCCGCAGCGCCGACCTTCTCGTGCAGCATCAGCAGGGCGAGCGGTGCCATGAACGCCAGGTTGGCGATCCCGACCGCGAACATGACGAGCATCAGCGCCCAGCAGCAGCCGAGACAGAACGCTCCGTGCCGCCACCCCAGCGCGAACGCGGCCTGCGTCCCGCGCCGGTAGTGCTGGTGCAGCACTGCGGCCGGGTGACGGCACTCCTGGAGGCAGCGGTCCTTCAGCGGGCTGAACTGGAAGGCGCCGGCGACGAGGAACGCGGCGCCGACGATCAGGTGGGGCCGCGTCGCAAGCCCGGGGGCACGCTCGACCAACCAGTGCAGTACGACGTCGCCGAGGAAGGCTGCAAGGCCGAAGAGGGTCCACACTGCGGCGTAACCGCCGAGGAACACCAACTGCACCCGACGTGGGTGCGGTTGGCCCGACGACGCCCGCGTGAACAACGCGATCATCGGCAGCGAGGACGGCAGCATCATCGCGGCGACGTGCAACTGCCACGCCACGAGGAAGAGCCCTGCGCTCGCGAGGACGGGCAGCGCCGCAGCGGCGCCGTGCTGGTGGATCCAGGATCCGTGACCGGTGAACTCGACCACCAGCGCGACCGTCCACGCGACGGCGATCAGAGCGATCGCTGCCCTCGGTGCCCGCGCGCGGGGCGCACGACTCGTCGCGGACCGCTGCCCCGCGACGGACCCGACGGGCGCAGTCATCGGCCGTCGTGCTCGGCGCGCCAGGCGGTCTGGGTCGCGTTGTGGCCACGGTAGGACCACTCCATGTCGAGCTCGGGCAGGCTGACGGTGTAGTTCGACGCCTTGGCGAGATACGCCGGTGCGTCCGGCACCGACGAGAACGCGCTGTTGCGCAGGTTGGCCGGTTGCCCCTCGAGTGGGGAGATCGGCTCGAACTCGGCCTCGGCGATTCCCTCGATCGTGAAGCGCCCCGATCCGTCGGCCGCCTCGTAGCGCATCGGCGCCCGACGTACCGAGACGACCTCGCCGACCAGCCCAGCGAGGTCCGCCAGCGGTCCGCCCAGCTCGCCCGAGAACGCCCGGACCAGCGCGTCCTGCTGTTCGTCGTCGGCCGAGTCGTCGACGAAGAGCGCCACCTTCCAGGAACCTTCCATCGGGTTCCCCGGGATGTGGGCAACCATCGCCATGTTCAGATGCGACACGTCGGTGCTGCCGATCCGGCCGGTGTCGATGTGGTTCACGATGAGGCCGAAGCACTCGCCGCCGTCGGGGTCCTCCCCGACGAAACAGGGGCACAGCACCCCACAGGAGCACACCTCGAGCAGCGACCCCTCGAGTGTGTAGGTGGTGGTGTCTTCGAGCGTGGACATGGTCGAACCTCCTGTGCGTGGGTGGTT
The DNA here is from genome assembly GCA_007118345.1 of Microthrixaceae bacterium. Lineage (GTDB taxonomy): Bacteria > Actinomycetota > Acidimicrobiia > Acidimicrobiales > Microtrichaceae > SKRR01. The sequence continues at coordinate 2,557 of SKRR01000297.1, forward strand.
CCGCCGGGCGCGGATCCACCCGGAGCATGCGATGCACACCGTTCGCCCAGCGTTCCGTGGATCAGCTGGCGGTCATGACCTTGTCGACCTCGACGCGCACCGCGCGGTTCCCGGTCCGATCCGCGAGCAGCGCAACCTCGTCGACCAGGTCGCGAAGCTCCGGAGCGGGCGGCTCGGACGCCCCCGTCACCAGCCGGACACGTTCGAGTTCGCTGAACATCCGCCACCCGTGCATCCCGGCCCGCCGCTCGAAGTCGGCGGCATCGGCCAGATGGCCTGCGGCTCGAACACGGTCTCCGGCTGCCGCTGCGGCCAACCCCAGCGCCTGGTCCGTGGTGCCGAAGACCGCCGGGCCAGCCAGCACGACCAGCGACGGGTACGGCGAAAGCTGGTCGAGGACCGTCGCAGCAGGCTCGGGCTCGGAGAGCACGTGCGCAGTTCGCGCGGCGAGCGCGGCCACGAGCAACCACGCAGTGGTCGGGGCCAGGCGCTGCAGGTCGGCCACCACATCGTTCAGCGCCTCGCTGGCGGCATCGTGTTGACCATCCGTTGCCAGGGCGAAGGCAGCTCCGGCCCGCAGTGGCGGCGCGGCCCCCGGTTGAGCGATGACCGGGGCGAGATCGGTGGCGAGGTCGGCGGTGGCCCCCTCGAGCAGATGGATGACGAACGTCGCGTACAGCGCGCGCGCCGTGGTGTCACCGAATCCGATCCGCCCTCCGATCTCTGCCGCCTCGTCCCGGTGGCGACGGGCGGCGACCGGATCGCCGGTCTGGAGCGCGTCGATCACACGGTGGTCCGCGAGCCAGTAGTCGGTGGGTCCGTGGTCGAGCCCCGCGGCGACGGCGACCGCCCGATCGCCGGCCCGACGAGCCTCGTCGACCCGGCCGACCCTGCGCAGATTCGTCGCGAGGCGGCGGTACTCGTGGCTCAGCCGCAGTGGGTCGTCGAGACCGGACGCGAGCTGGACACACTCCCGGGCGACGTGGTGCATCTCCCGTGTGGTGTCGGGTCCGAGTCCGGCGAGCGTCCGGGCAGCGAGCACGTCGAGGAGCGCTTCCGGTTCATCGACCGACCTGGCCAGCCGTTCCGCCCGGTCGAGCAGCTCGCGCGCCTCTCGGGAGCGCTCCGAGAAGTGGAGGTCCATCGCGACGAGTGCCAGCAGGCGTGCGTGCAGCGCCGGTGGAGCGCCGGTCGAGGATTCGAAGTGGTCGAGCACCGCGGTCGCGCACGCGACCCGCCTCGGATCCCCCGAGAACGAGGCGCTCCAGAAGCCACGCTGGCCGACACCCATCACTGCGGTCGCGGCCAACACCGGATCGCCGAGTCGGCGGGCCAGCTCGGCCGCCTCGAGCAGCGTCAGTTCGTGATGCGGCTCGCCGGCGTTGCGCTCGGCGAGTCCCACACCGACCAGGACCGCTGCTCGGTGGGTCGTGTCGCCCGTGCCCGCCTCGTCGAGCAGCCGCAGCGCTGCACGGTGGTGGCGCAGCGACGAGGAGTACGCGTGCACGGCTGCGGCCGAGGACGCAGCCGTGCGGTGCTGCTCGGCCGCCTCCACAGGTCGACCACCGCGTTCGAGCTGGTCCGCCAATCGCGCCGCCGTGGTGGCCCCTCCTGCAGTCGCACCCGTTCGGAGTGCTGCTGCGAGTCGACGGTGTCGCAGCGCCCGCTGCGGCGGCGACAAGCGCCGGTAGGCCGTTGCACTGATGAGCTCGTGCGCCAGGTCGTAGGTGCCGCCAGCACCACCGCGCACGATCCGCCGCCGCCACAGTTCATCGAGCGCATCGACGACGTCGTTCTGATCGGCCCCACTCGCCGCTTCGAGCAGTTCGACGGTCGCGGCGCGACCCCAGCACGCCATGAGCGCCACGAGCTCCCGTGCAGCGGGTCCGAGTCGATCCAGCCGGGAGGACAGGACCGCTTCGGATCGAGAACTCCCGATGGGGACGCCACGCAGGGTCTCGGTGACGAACAGCGGGTTGCCGCCCGTGCGGGCCACGAGGCGCTCGAGACGGACCTCGTCGAGACCGCCCTGGACCAGACAGCTGGCCAGTTCCGCCACCGCCTCGGGAGTGAGCGTCTGCAGCTCCATCTCGTCGAGCACCCCCGCAGCGCGCCATCGCAGCAGCACCGCGGAGAGGTCGTCCTCGGCGTCGAGCTCCTCGGAACGAACCGTCGCAACGACGAGCAGCGGTGCTCGAGTCCCCTGACCGACGAGCAGCTCCAACCATTCGATGGTCTCGGGGTCGCTCCACTGGAGATCATCGACCACGAGGAGCGTCGGCACGGTCCGGTCGAGCACCGGACGGACGAGCGCCTCGAGGAGGCGACGGCGACGCCATGGGTCACCCGGCGCGCCGACAGGCCCCGGGGGTCGTGCGGGGTCGAGCTCGGGCAGGAGCACCGCCGCCTCCTCACGCGACGTTCCCGTCACGGCACCGACCGACTCCCTCAGCCCGGGGCTGCGCAGCCAATCGACCACCGGGGCCAACGGGGCCTCGACACCCGAGGAGTAGCAGCGAGCACGCGCCACCTGCACCCCCGTGCGCTCGGAACGTCTCGAGAACTCCTCGACCAGTCGCGACTTGCCGACTCCCGCCTCACCACCGACCGCCACGATCCGTGGGCGTTCGCCCAGTGAACCGAGAACGCCCTCGAGCGAGGCCAGCTCCTGCTCGCGACCCACGAGCGGCGGATCGACGGACTCGACATGTCGGTCGGGTCCGTCGTCGAAGGCGGTCAACGAGCGGTAGAGGTCGACGGTCGACGGTGAGGGATCGAGTCCGAGCTCTCGTTCCATCAGCGTGGCGCAACGGTGGAACGAGCGGACCGCCGCGGCTCGGTCACCTCCCAGCGCGTGCAACTCGATCAGCAACTGATGGCCGAACTCCTCGAGCGGCTCGAGCTCGACACGACGTCGGGCGTGCGCGATCGCCCGGGCGAGGTCGCCCTGATCGCGGAACGTACGTGCGAGCTGGTCGAGCAACGCCACACATCTGCGGTGCAATTCGTCGCGACTCTCCAGCACCCAGTCGTCGTAATGCCCGGGCAACAGCGGACCTCCGTATGCGTGGACCGCTCGTTCCGCAGCTTCGATGAACTCGTCGCCCAGCTCCGCTGACTCCGCCTCCGACGCTGCACCGAGGAACTCCGTCACGTCGGCGGTGAACGGACCGTCGGCCCGCCAGGTGATCGTGGCCCCGTCCGCGTCGAGCAGCGCGTCGGGGTCCGGCAGGGCGCGACGCAGATGGTGCAACTCACGCCGGAGATTGGTGCGCGCCTGCGCGTCGGTCGAGTCGGGCCAGAACCGGCCCGCCACGTGCGTGCGTGGTACTGGCGATCCGGCGTGCAGCACGAGGTGTGCCAGCAGACCGAGTGTCCGCTGGGTCGGGAGTGCGTCGATGGGGACGTCCCCCGTCGACACACGCTGGTGGCCCAACAGTGCGATCGTCAGCATCTCGACCGAACCGAGTCTAGGCAGGCGACCGAGCGCTGCGTCGTGCCGAAGCCCCCGTGCACGCTCGCGCGGAGCCGGGCCGAGCCGGGCCGAGCCGAGCCACGCGGACCGCTGCAGCCGACGGGACGGCTTGCAGCCCCGGCCGACTCGATGCGACGCTCGACCCGACTCACGGGCCTGGAGTGTGGCAGGGACACCATCAGGGTACGGAGCGCCGGATGCGGCTCGGAGTTGGCGAGAGGTGACGGTCCAGGAGGTGTTCGCCGGACTGCTCGCAGTCGGCATCGCGATGCTCGTCGGCAAGGCGGTGCGGATGCGGTCCGGGTGGTTGCAGCGGCTCTACGTGCCCAGCTCGGTGGTCGCCGGGCTCCTCGCGCTGCTCGCCGGTCCCGAGGTCCTGGGGCGCTGGTGGGGGGCCCGACCCGACGGGCTCCTCGGCGCAACGGTGCTCGAGGTCTGGTCGGCGATGCCGGCGGTGCTGATCAACGTCGTGTTCGCCGCGCTGTTCCTCGGCAAGCAGATCCCCTCGCCACGTCGGATCTGGGAACTCGCCGGACCACAGGTGGCGTTCGGCCAGACGCTGGCGTGGGGGCAGTACGTCGTCGGGCTCACGCTCGCGCTCGTGGTGCTCGTCCCGCTGTTCGGCATGAACCCCCTCGTCGGCACGCTCATCGAGATCGGCTTCGAGGGCGGGCACGGCACCTCCGCAGGGCTGCGGGGGACCTTCGAGGACGTCGGCTTCGAGGAGGGGGCCGACCTGGCACTGGGTCTCGCGACGATCGGTCTGGTCGCCGGTGTCCTGATCGGCACCGGTCTGGTCGCCTGGGCGGCCCACCGGGGCGAGATCGAACCGGAGGGGGCCGACGATGCGCAGGGTCCGGACGACCGGGAACGGCTCGCCGAGCTCGACGAACGAGAACCCCGGTCCGAGGGTGGCGGAGCGTCGATCGACCCGTTGTCCGTGCACGTCGGGTTCGTGGCGCTGGCGGTGGCGGTGGGCTGGGTGCTCCAGCGGGCACTCGTGGTGCTCGAGCAGGCCACGTGGGGAGCCGACGACGGCCTCGAGCTCATGACCAACATCCCGCTCTTCCCGCTCGCCATGCTGGGCGGTGTGGCCGTGCAGGTGGTCGTCGACCATTCGCCACGGCCCGACCTGATCGACCGCGACCTGATGAACCGGATCTCGGGGTTCAGTCTCGACGTCGTGATCGTCACGGCGCTCGCCACGCTCTCGCTCCAGGTGATCGGCGACGCGCTGGTGCCGTTCCTGCTCCTCGCTGCAGCCGGCATCGCCTGGAACGTGGGGGCGTTCCTGTTGCTGGCACCGCGGATGATCCCCCGTGACTGGTTCCCGCGCGCTTCGGGCGACTTCGGACAGTCGATGGGCATGACCGTCACGGGCCTGCTCCTCATGCGCATGGCGGATCCGCACAACCGGTCGGGTGCCTTCGAGGCCTTCGGCTACAAGCAGCTGCTCTTCGAGCCGGTCGTCGGCGGCGGGCTCTTCACCGCGGCGTCGGTCCCGCTCGTCGCGGCGTTCGGCCCGGGCTGGATCCTGGCCCTGTGCGCCGTGCTCACCCTGGGGTGGGCAGCCCTGGGCCTGTTCCTCTTCGGCGGGCCCGGCCGATCCGCGACGTGACCGGTTCCGGAGCACAGATGACGGCACGGCGAACACCCGCTCGTCTCCTCGCGAGCGGTCCCGGGTCGCTTGCTCAACCCGGCTCCGCTGCTCCGGGCAGCTCCACGAGTCGCCGCCCACTCTCACGCCGACGCTGCAGGGGCGAGTCGACCGACGGCACGTCCTCGCCAACCCCGACGTGCTCCTCGACGACGTCACCGCCGGCGTCCGCTCCGTCGCTCCCACCTTGCCCGACACCCGCGAGGCCGACGGCTCCCCCGGCGCAGGCTCCGAGGGCGACGAGTTGCCAGCCACCCGGCACCAGCTGGACGTCGTGGAGCTCGGGTCGCTCCGAGAGGAGCCCGGCGCCGAGGATCGCGTCGAGGTCGGCGTAGGCACCGCTGCGGGCCTTGTGGGCCTCCTGGGCGACGGCGATGGTGCGCGCCTCGATGTCACAGACGGCACCCTGGGCGTTGTTCGTCAACGCGCCGACGCCGAACACGGCGACGCCCGACAGCACACCGAGGATCGCAACGGTGACGAGCAACTCGAGCAGCGTGAAGCCGCGCTGTCCGGTTCCGCTGCGTGGTGTCTGCATGGGAAGTTCCTCGGAACCGCCCGGACCGGACTTGAACCTTCGACGGACCTGCCCGGAGACGCCGCAGACCGCGACGAGTGGTGCGGAACCCGTCGGCGAGGGCCTGTGACCGAGCGAGGACGGCGCCCGACGGGCGACGTGACGCGATCAGCCCCGGGGGCCACCCCGGCTCGCCCCGGGCGGACCGGGCGGACCGGGCGGTCCGTCCGAGTCACCAGATCGGCCGGGTGCCGAGCGGGGTGGATCCGCAGCGGGCCCCGCACCGTGACCACGTCCCGGGTGATCCCCGACGATCGGGGCACAGAAGCCCTCGATGTCGCCACCCGCACGCTCGTACAACCGTTGCCAGGCCTCGCTGTCGCCGGGCTGTGGTCGGCCGGCGAACGCCGTGCACTGTCCGAACAACGCCGCATCGGGCGGCCCGCCCGCGTCGGTCGACTCCTCGCCGTCATCAGCCGATGACTCGGGTGCCGGCACGTCGTCCGGGGTTTCGGGCACGTCGGACCCGGGAACGGTCTCGTCGGGTGATGTGGGGTCGGGGTCGGTTCCGTCAGGCAGCTCGATCGTTGTCGTCGGGACCGAGGTGGTGGTCGTGGTGGTCGTCGTGGTGGTCGATGTGGACGTGGTGGTCGTCGGTCCGTCGGTCTCGGCGCCCGAGCCGTCGACCGCCGCCGACACCGCGGCACCCAGTCCGACGGCACCCACGGTGATCCCGAGCGTCACCAGGATCTTGCGCGTTCGTAGCATGTCGGCTCCGGTCTGAGTTCAGGTGGTCCTTCTCCCTGTCGGCATTGTGGCCCCTCGAAGTTGAGCGCTGCGGGCAAATATCGTGACCGGACCCGATCTCTACATCCGCGATGATGTCGGCATGCCCGATGATCTCGGCCCCCCGATCCGACCGTTCGACGCCGCCGCTGCCACCGACCACGTGGCGATCGGCCACCTCCAGTCCATCTATGCCGACGTGGTGAACCGGCGGGCGTGGAACGAGCTCGGCGGCATCTTCGTCGACGACGCCGAGGTCGTGATCGACACGGTCACCAGCGCCCCGGTCGCGCTCACCGGTCCCGAGGAGTTCGGTTCGTTCGTGTCGGACGCGATGGAACGCTTCGAGTTCCTCGAGTTCGTGATCCTCTCGTCGCGCATCGAGTTGGCGCCCGACGGCGACGACGACCACGCATCGGCGCGGCTCTACATGTGCGAGATCCGTCGCGACGTCGGGACGCTCGACTGGTCCACGGCCTACGGCGTCTACCACGACCGGTACGTCCGCACGCCCGACGGCTGGCGGTTCGCCCGACGCGACTACCGGTCGCTCACCCGCACCGACGGCGAGGTCTTCCCCTTCCCCCACCAACTCGGGTTCTGAGCCGCCGGACGGCGCGGACCAGACTGTCGACCGTGCGAACACGACTGCTCCCGACCCTGCTGTGCAGCGCCCTCTGTGCCGGTGTGGTGCTCCCAGCATGTGGGGACGACGGTGGCGGACAGGACGCGTCCCGGGTCGAGAAGGTGACCGTCGCCGGCGACTCGATCTCCGTCGGGCTGGGAGCGATGCTGCGTGAGGTGCTCGACGACGTCGAGGTCCCCGTGATCGGCGAACCCGGCACCGGTCTGGCCCGGCCCGACGGGTTCGACTGGCCCACGAGACTCGAGCGGCTCGCAGCGGAGTTCCCTCCCGACGTGCTGGTGTTCTCACTGGGTTCGAACGACGCCCAACCGCTCGTCGCACCCGACGGTGCAGCGGTCGCATCGCTCGAGGACGACGCGGCATGGGAGCAGCAGTACCGCCGCCGGCTCGCCCGGTCGTTCGACGCGTTCGAGGGGACCGGCACCACCGTGCTGTGGGTCGGGCACGTCCGGACCCGTGAGGACCACGTCGGGCTCCGCAACCGACGTGTCCACCGGCTCGCGGTGGACGAGGCCGCGTCGCGGGACTGGGTGGTCGTCGCCGACCTGGCCGAACTGCTCGGCTCGGGGGAGACGGTCGCCGAGGACTGCCTCGTGGCGGACGGGCTGCACCTGTCGGTCGAGTGCCTCGAGCGTGCCGCACAGGCACTGGCGGCGTCGTCGCCGATCAGCTGAACCGCGGACCGGGCCTCAGCCCAGCTCCACCGGTGTCTCGCTGAACCGGAAGTCGGCGCCGCTGGAGAAGCGGGTGAGCGCCACCTCGCGGGGCTCGGCCACACGGTCATCCTGACGCACGGTGCGCCAGGCCATGACCTCACCGTCGACCGGTTCCACCGGCTCGCGGTGGACGAGGCCGCGTCGCGGGACTGGGTGGTCGTCGCCGACCTGGCCGAACTGCTC
>SKRR01000025.1 GCA_007118345.1 Microthrixaceae bacterium
AAGCAGACGACCGCGCCGAAGCAGACGACCGCGCCGAAGCAGACGACGACGGCGGAGAGGTCGACGGCGCCCGCGAACGGCCAGCCCGCCGGCCCACCTTCGACGTCGTCGTCACGTCCACCCGGTCGTCCTCCCTACGGGGCCACGTCCTGTGCTGCGCGCAGCACTACGACCATGACTGCCACTGTGACTGATGCGAACATATGTTCGATCCTTCCCCGAAGTCTGCCACACCGCTGCGACACCACCCCCGACGAACCCGCCAACCTGTGGACACGCACGGACACCACGAACCCGGACGACGGCAGGGACGCGCGCAATCTCCAGCACCAGCCGGGCCTTCTCGGCTCCATGCTGTCGCGAACGCACGAAGCAGCCCAGCCCTCCCGCTGGGCTTCCCCCGCGGGCCTTGATCGGGTGGTGGTAGGCGTAGTCAGGCGCGCCGGGCCGTGGGGCGCACATGGCCGCTTCGAACAGGGCCCAGCGAGCGTCGGCGTTGTCCGCGGTGACACTGGTCGGGGCCCGCACCCTGCGGTGGCAAGCCTGCGACATCCGTGGCATGGCGGCGAAGGTCGACGCCGGGGCGGCTCACAACTGGATCTGGGACAAGGCCTCAGCAGCCTTCGAGTGCGGACTGCAGCTCTTCGGCTTTGCCCGTCAGCAGGTCTGCCTGCTCCTCGGTCAGCTCGCCCTGTTCGAAGTAGAGCTCTACCTGCCGAAGGAAGCTCTCGACCAGCCCCTGCGCCGCCCGGTCGCTCGTCTCGTTGTCGTCGCTCAGCACCGCAACCAGCCGTTCGGTGATTCCGGTGAGAGAGGTGGAGACGTGATGGGCCGTGTCCAGTTCAACCACGATCTCGTGGAGCTGCGTTGCTGCCCCTTCTCGACTGATGACCGTCACTGTCCGCATCAGCGTGTCAGCCGCGTTGCCCGCGGTGTCGGTAACGTCATAGCTCACGATGTACGTGTCGGGGACGCAGGTGTCGACCGGGTTGGTGACGACGATCTCTGACGTGAGGTCACCGTCGACGAGGTCGAAGGCCTGTGCGCCCGGATCCTCATACGTGTTGCCTTCGATGACCTCGATCGCGGCGTCACCGAGCAGCGTGAGCGTCGGCGGCGTCGTGTCCTCGACGAGGACACTGAAGCTCGCGCTCGACTCGTTCCCGCTGAAGTCGCTCGCCGTGCAGGTCACCTGCGTGGTCCCGAGCGCGAATACGGATCCGGAGGCCGGCTCGCAGCTCACGCTCGGATCCGGGTCGACGGCGTCGGTGGCCGTCACCTCGTACGTGGCCACGGCGCCGTCGGGCCCGGTGGCCTCCACCGTCAGGTCCGCTGGGACGTGGACCTCCGGCGGCGTCGTGTCACGGACGACCACGTCGAAGTGCGCGGTCGCTTCGTTCCCGGATGCGTCGGTCGCCGTGCAGGTCACCGTCGTCGTCCCGAGTCCGAACACCGATCCCGACTCCGGGTCGCAGGACACCACGGGGTCCGGGTCGCGGTTGTCGGTGGCCGTCGCCTCGTAGGTGACGACGGCGCCGTCGGCACCGGTGGCCTCCGCCGTGATCGTGGAGGGCACGCTGAGCTCGGGAGGGACGTCGTCCTCGAGCTCGTAGGAACCGGCGTCGCAACCCTGGCCCACCGGGCGGGGAGCTCCCCGCTGATCGGTCCCGATGAAGCAGGCGGCCGGCGGGACCCGCTCCACCGCTGGCGAGTCGTCCGTGAGCCGGTGGGTCAGCGTCGGCCCACCGTTGTCAGCCAGCGGCAGCAGCCCCGGATCGACCGGCGACGCGCTGGTCCCCAGCACGTCGCCGGTGCCGGCCGTGATCCCGCAGTTGACCCCCACAATGTTGTAGGAGCTCGCTACCGGCGCCTCTCCGTCGCAGTCGGTGCCGTTGCCGGCGAGGATGCTCCGCCTGATGTCGGTCGACCCGGAGCGGGTGACCAGACCGCGCTCGTTGTCGGTGACGGTCGTGTGGCCGATGTTGATGAACCCCCCGTCGGCGACGTCGTCGCCGTTGCGGATCGCGTCGCCGTTGCCAGAGATCGTCGAGTTGGTGACGAAGAGGTGCCCGAGGGGATCACCGAACCTGATTCCCACGTCATTGCCGGTCACGGTGGACTCGACGACCGAGACGATCGCCGGCGAGGGGAGCCCCCCGATGGAGATCCCACTCCTGTCGTTGTTGCGCACGGTCGTTCCCTTCACCAGACCGGACACCCGGCTCTCGCCGTCGTCTCCCCGTGAGGTGAAGATCAGCCCGAAGAGGGAGTCCTCAACGACCGAGTCGTGTACCTGGGCACGCACGTCGGACTCGTCCGTCGCGTCGATGGTCATGGCCCAGGTGGCGCGCAGGGTGGAGTCACGGACCTCGACGTCCACCCGCGCGTCGTCGGACGCGACCACCCGGATGCCCGCCGAAACTCCCGTGACCGTCGAGCCGCCCACCGTGATCGTGCTCAGCTCCGTGAACCTGTCGGCCCTCACGTCGATGGGGTTCTGGCCGCCGACGGAGGACGACACCACCTCGACGGAGCTCCCCGTGCGCACGAAGACGCTGTTGACGCAGCGCAGCGAGCTGTTCTCGATGCGCGCCGAGGACTCCAGGTGCAGGCTGACACAACGCTCCGCCGTATGGGCATCGATCCGGTCCAGCACCAGCTGGGCGTCCTCGCCGGAGAGGTTGAAGATCCGCGTGCCGCTGCCCGGCTTGCCCCGGATCTCCATACCGCCCGCAGGAGCGATGATGGTGACCT
>SKRR01000042.1 GCA_007118345.1 Microthrixaceae bacterium
GGTTGCCTGAGCGCGCCGCCGTGCTCATCGGCGTGGGCGGCAGCGTCGTAGCCTCGAACGCTCGTGGAGCCGGCCATCACCTAACCATCTGATCTGCCGATCAGCGAGCGTCGCGACGACCTCGTGGCCGCGATCCGCACGAACCAGGTGCTGGTCGTGGCCGGCGAGACCGGCTCGGGTAAGAGCACACAGCTGCCCAAGCTGTGCCTCGAAGCCGGACGCGGCGCGACCGACGACGCGACCGGTCGTGGCGGCTGGATCGGCCACACCCAACCCCGGCGCATCGCGGCGCGGTCGGTCGCGGAGCGCGTCGCCGAGGAGCTCGGCTCCGAGGTCGGCCGCACCGTCGGCTACAAGGTTCGCTTCAACGACGAGGTCGGAGCGGACACCCGGATCAAGGTGATGACCGACGGCATCCTGCTCGCCGAGATCCAACGGGACCGCCAGCTGCACATGTACGACACGATCATCGTCGACGAGGCCCACGAACGGTCCCTCAACATCGACTTCCTGCTCGGCTACCTGCGCCGGCTCTTGCCCCGCCGCCCCGACCTGAAGCTGATCATCACGTCGGCCACGATCGACACCGCACGGTTCAGCGAGCACTTCGACGACGCACCGATCATCGAGGTCGAGGGGCGGACCCACCCGGTCGAGATCCGCTACCGGCCACTCGACGACCCCGCCGACGAGCACGGGCCGAAGGACCAGGTCGAGGGGATCTGCGACGCCGTCGAGGAGCTGCGCCGCGAGGTCGACGGCGACATCCTCGTGTTCTGCTCCGGTGAGCGCGAGATCCGCGACGCCGCCGCGGCGCTCGACGACATGGCGCTGCCCGGCACCGAGGTGTTCCCGCTGTTCGCACGGCTGTCGTCGGTCGAGCAGCACCGCGTGTTCGAACCGCACCGCGGGCGGCGCATCGTGCTGGCCACCAACGTCGCAGAGACCTCGCTGACCGTGCCCGGCGTCCGATCCGTGATCGACCCGGGCACCGCGCGCATCTCGCGCTACTCGCACCGCACCAAGGTCCAGCGACTCCCGATCGAGGACATCTCCCGCGCGTCGGCCGACCAGCGCGCCGGCCGGTGCGGTCGCGTCGGTCCCGGCATCGCGATCCGCCTCTACGACGAAGCGGACTACGAGACCCGCCCCGAGTTCACCGAACCCGAGATCCGTCGCACCAACCTCGCCTCGGTCATCCTGCAGATGGCCAACCTGGGGCTCGGCGACGTGGCGTCGTTCCCGTTCGTCGATCCGCCCGACGACCGCAACATCCGCGACGGCATCGCGCTGCTCGAGGAGCTCGGCGCCGTCGACCCCGACCGTTACGGCACCCGCACGTGGCTCACCCCCACGGGCCGCCAGCTCGTGCGCCTGCCCGTCGATCCCCGCCTGGGGCGCATGGTCCTCGAGGCGGGCGCCAACGGCTGCCTGCACGAGGTGATGGTCATCGCGGCGGGCATGTCGATCCAGGACCCGCGCGAGCGCCCGTTCGACCAGCGTGCCCGGGCCGACCAGCTCCACGCCCGGTTCCAGCACCCCGACAGCGACTTCCTGACCTACGTCAACCTCTGGAACCACCTGCGTGAGCAGCGCCGCGAACGCAGCTCGAACCAGTTCCGCAAGATGTGCCGCAACGAGCTGCTGAACCACAACCGCATCCGGGAGTGGCAGGACGTCCATGAACAGCTGCGGCGGGCCGCCAAGCAGCTCGGCCACCGCCCGACCACCACCGAGGCCGAACCCGACGTGATCCACCTGTCGCTGCTCGCCGGGCTGCTCTCACACGTCGGGATGAAGGACACCACCGAGCAAGGTCGTGGGGCCCGGGGCCGCGACGCGGCACGCAACGGCCGCGACCAGCGTGACCGACGACCCGCCCGCGAGTTCCTCGGTGCCCGCCAGGCCCGGTTCGCGATCGCCGCCGGCTCGGTGCTCGCCAAGCACCCGCCGAACTGGGTGATGGCCGGTGAGCTGGTCGAGACGAACCGGCTGTGGGCGCGGACCGTGACGCGCGTCGACCCGGCGTGGGTCGAACGCCTGGGTGGGCACCTCGCCAAGCACAGCTACGGCGAGCCGTGGTGGGACCGGGAGCGGGGCACTGCGATGGTGCAGGAGCGTGTCACCGTCTACGGGCTGCCGGTCGTGTCGGGACGCCGGGTGCCCGTCACCCGAGTGGATCCCGACATGGCCCGCGAGCTGTTCCTCCACCATGCCCTCGTCGAGGGCGAGTGGGACACGCACCACGAGTTCATGGACCGCAACGCCGCAATGATCGCCGACGCCGAACGGCTCGAGGCCCGCGCACGGCGCAGCGACCTGATCGTCGAACACACGGCGATCTTCGACTTCTACGACCACCGTCTGCCCGAGGACGTCACGAGCGGCGCCGAGTTCAACCGGTGGTGGAAGGCCGAACGACGCGCCGACGCCACGTTGCTCGACTTCCGCCTCGACGACCTGCTGGCCGACGACGCGCAGGTGTCGGTCGACCCGCACGCCTTCCCCGAGGTGTGGCGGGTCGGCCCCCACGAGCTGCCGGTCACCTACGAGTTCGACCCCACGAGCGACACCGACGGCGCGACCATCACGATCGACGCCGGCATCGTCGGCCAGCTCGACCCGACCACCTTCGACTGGAACGTGCCCGGCTTCCGCGACGACCTGGTCGACGCGCTGATCCGCTCGCTGCCCAAGCAGCTGCGCAAGTTGTTCGTGCCCGTGCCCGACACGGTCGCCCGCATTCGGGATCACATCGCCCCCGACGACGGGTCCGTGGTCGACAGCGTGCGCCGCGAGTTGAACCGCCTGCTCGACGTGCCGCTCCCCGCCGACGCGTTCGACCTCGACGCCGTTCCGAAGCATCTGCGCCCGTCGTACCGGATCGTCGACCTCGACGGCCGCGAGCTCGCCGAGGGCAAGGACCTGCGGGCGCTCGCCGAACAGGTGCACGCCGAGGCAGCAGCGATCGTCTCGAGCGCCGACACCGGTCTCGAACGCACCGCGCTGCGCAGCTGGGACATCGGCGACCTACCGGGCCGGGTCGAGTCGGTCGTCGCCGGGCGTGCCGTCGTCGCGTACCCGGCGCTCGCCGACCACGGCGACTCGGTGGCCGTCGTCGCGTGCACCAGCGCCGAGGAACAGGCGGCGACGATGTGGGCCGGCACCCGGCGCCTGGTGCGTCTGGCCCTGCCCGCACCCGCCCGACAGGTCGACGCGTTGCTCGACGCGCGCACCAAGCGGGCGATGTCGCAGAGCACGGTGCAGTCGAAGGTCGACTGGTACAACGACATCATCGGCTGCGCGCTGGATCACCTGATCGCACGGGCCGGCGGCCCGGCGTGGACCGCAGCCGAGTTCGAGCGCCTCGTCGACGCGGTGCGCGACGAGTTCCACGACACCCTCGTCACGGTCACCGCTGCGGCCACCGAGCTGATCGCCCGGCACGCGGCGATCCGACGCACCCTCGACCAGCTCGTCGCCCCGCCGGTCGCGCCCGCCGTCGCGGATGTCCGCCAGCACCTCGACCGCCTCGTCTACGGAGGGTTCCTGACCGGCGTCGGGTTCGCCCGGCTCGACGACGTCGACCGCTACCTGCGTGCCATCGAGTGGCGGCTCTCCCGGCTGTCGGACAACACCCGGCGCGACGCCGAGCTGATGGTGCGCTGCCGCAAGCTGGAGAGTGAGTACGAGGACCTGGTTCGGACCGTCGCACCGAGCGCGGAGCTCGAAGCGCTGGCCTGGACGCTCGAGGAGTTCCGGGTCAGCTCGTTCGCCCAGCAGCTGCGCACCCCGTTCCCGGTGAGCGAGAAGCGGATCCGCAAGGAGATCCACCGCCTGGCCCGGGGGCTGTAGTCCCTCGGCGGCTCGTGCCCGAGCTGAACGTCCCTGACGCTCCGAGTGGGGGGCTCAAGCCACCTCGAGGAACCGGCGGAGGGCCTCCCTGATGATCTCGCTGGTGGTCGTCTCGTCTGCAGCGGCGCGCGCCGCAACTGCTTCCTTGAGCACGGGATCGAGCCGGACCGGCACGACCTCGGCCGGCGCGTCACCGATCATCGGTCGACCGCGTCGACGTGCCTTCAGCGGTTCGACCTCGTAGCCCCGCTCGGCCTCGTCAGCGAGCGACTCGATGTCGGAGTCGGTGAGGGCCTTGCCGGTCTTGGTCCGGTAGTTCGTGGTGGATTCAGTCATGGTCGGCTCCCGGGAGCAGTTCATAGAAGTTGCGCCGAAGCGGCATCGCGTGGATCGCAAGCAGCCGGTCGTCGGCGAGTTCGAGCACGATCACCTCGAGCAGGTTGCCTGCTGCGTCCGGGCCGATCACGAGCAGCTTCGGTGGGTCGTGGCGCTCGTCCACGTCGACGACGACGATTGCGTGGCCGACCACGTGGTGGATCGTGGCGTCCGCGACGTCGTGTCGCCGCGCAGATCGGTGAATCTCCACATCCACCCTTAATGTAATACGATAATCTCAGCTTCGTGAGCCCCTGGCACGAAACCGCGTCGTGAACGTCGCTGTGCGGATCGCTCCCGGCCTTCGGCTTGAATCCCGGTGGGGCACTCGTTCGAGCGTGACCGTTCTAGGAAGCTGCTGGGCGTCCGTCCACGGGCACTGTTCCCCGCACAGAGCCGAAGGCCGACCCACCCCACGGTCTCCGTCGCGCGGAGGTGCGCGACCGACCGTGGGAACCTGTCGTGCTCGACGGCAGAGCCGAGCGGTGCGACGGAGGAGTGCAGGATGGTGCGAGGGGACCGCAGAGCGACTCGATCCTCGGCCAGTCGTCGCGCGCGGGCCCGCCAGCGTGTGGTCGTGGCGGGCATGGGCGACACGGGCCTGCCGATCGCGGTCCGGTTCGCCCGGCGGTGCGACGTGGTCGGCATCTCCACCAGGCCTGCGCTCGTGAGCGGCCAGGAGCTCGGCACACGGCTCGTCGACCCGCCGCGGTGGCGCGCCAGCTACCTGGTCCCCTTCTCGAGGTTCCGGGGGCTCGATCGCGTGCGGCTCGTCCACGGCAGGATCGCGTCGGTCGACCTGGAGCGACGCCAGGTGCAGGTCGAGGACGCTGCGGGCTCGACGACGGTCGAGCACTACGACTGGCTCGTGCTCGCGACCGGGGCGTCGAACGGCTTCTGGCGACACGACCGCGTCGAGCACCTCGACGAGGTCCTCGACGGGCACGACGACGTCGCTCGGCTGATCGCCTCGGCTGCCACGGTCGCCGTCGTCGGTGGCGGCCCGAGCGGGGTGAGCGTCGCCGACAACCTGGCTCGCACGGGTTCCCACCAGGTGCATTTGTTCCACTCCGGTGAGCTGCCGCTTCCGGGCTACCACCCATGGGCGCGGCAGTGGGTCGCCGAACGGCTCCGCAGTGACGGTGTGGTCGTGCACCCGAACCACCGGGCGCGGTTCGCCGACGACTTCACCGGCGACCAGGTCACCTCGGGGGCCATCGAGTGGGCCACCGGACAGGAGCCCTTCGAGGCCGATGCCATCATCTGGGCCGTCGGGCGCGTCCGGCCCCACAGCGGTTTCCTGCCGGCGGAGGTGCTCGACCCCGACGCGTTCGTGCGGGTCGACCGACACCTGCGAGTGCGTGGCCACCCGGACGTCTTCGCGGTGGGTGACGTCGCCGCGTCGGACCCCAACCGCAGCTCGGCCCGCAACTTCGGTGCCCGCGTCGTCGTGGCGAACCTGCGGCGCCTCATGGCCGGCAGCGGCCGGAAGCTACGGGCCTTCCGGGCGCCCGAGTACCGGTGGGGCTCGGTGCTCGGCGTCCAGGACGACGGCCTGGTCATCCTGCAGCCCAACGGGAAACGTGTGCGGGTGCCTCGCTGGATGGCCCAAGAGGTGCTGTTGCGGCTGTTCGTCCGGACGTACCTCTACGGCACGCTGCGACGCGCGGACCGCGTCGCTCCGAACCCGAGCTGACGCGACGACTCGGCCGCTCGGCGACCACGGTCGGTTGGGTGAGGTCGAGCTCGAGGAGCGTGTTGCTGCACACGGTCCCCGCGGTGCGGTTGCGCGCGGTCACCTCGAATTCACAGGTCGCCGGTCGAATCTGGCCTTCGTGCTCAGGTTGTGTGAACTCGAAGCCAGGCGGCGAGTTCACCTGCATCGAGTTCGCCGGCGGCGACGGCGAGCATCGTCTCGACCGCCTCGTCCACGGTGGGGGTCGTCCAGCCGATCCCGTTCAGCTTGAGGAACACGACCATGGCCACGAGCGCGCAGCGCTTGTTGCCGTCGGGCAGCGGTGGTTCTTGACGAGGTGCCAGCCCAGTACGGCTGCCTTGTCGACCAGGTCGGGATAGGCGTCGGTCTCGCCTCTTACTCCCCGGGGGATTGACTTGCAAGCAAAACATTTGTGAAACGAGTCGATCTGATGCTCGGTGAGCGGCGTGTGAGTGCGCTCCGTCCGGCGGATCAGTTCGATGACCTCGGCAGCCCCAGCTTGGTCTGCTTGCGGAACAAGCCAGTCTGTGCCGCCCCCTGACCACGGCAACTCGCCGACGACTCGAGCCCGTTGCGGCGTAGCCTTGACGCGATGAGCACGGTCGATCTGTCGGACGAGGTGGTGCGTGAGTTCATCGCCGAGTTCGGCGAGGACGCACCGCAGGTGGCCGAGAAGGCACTGCGTAGCGAGATCACCCGGCACCGCATCGAGCGGGCCGTCAAGGACGGAACCGATCCCGGCGCAGCTGTCGCCGAGGCCCTGGCCAAGGACCCCGAGTTCGTCGCCGAGGTCGAGCGCCTCGATGCCGCTGGCGAGCAGCCAGCCGGAGACCTCGAAGAGCGCCTCCGCCGCTCGGCCGGGTGAGCTTCCAGCCGACCCTGCTCGAGGACAGCCTGGATCCCTGGCTCGCCATCGAGCCGGAGCCCGAGCGCCGGGAGACCGTGATCCGGTTCCTGATGGCCCTCTGTGACTCCGAGGGCCGCTGGGACGACGTCCGACCAGTCCGGGGCACGAAGCTCCCGGCATTCGCCGCGAGCGTCCCAGGAGCCAGCGTCGTGATCGTGTGGGTGATCGCCGAGCGGTACTCCCAAGTCGCGATCAGGTACCTGTACGACATCTCGACCGGGCAGCGCTTCGGCGGTTGACCGCCGCTCCCGATCGGCCGACTCGGACGTGGTCAGGGAGGGCACAGGCTGGCCTGTGAACAGAGCCCGAGAGGAGAATCGAACTCCTGACCTGCTGTTTACAAGACAGCTGCTCTGCCAACTGAGCTACTCGGGCGGGCCTTCCGCGGGTTACACCGCGGAAACCTCCGCGGATTGTAAGCGAGGTGGCGTGGGTGCAGTTCGGCGGTGCGGAGGCGAGAGACAAGTGCGCCGAACGACGCGGCTGGGGCGTCCGTGCGCCGACTCGAGTGCGCGCTCGTCCAGACGCTCAGGTGCCTTCGCTGGCGAGTGCGGCAACGATGGCGGCCATTTCCCCAGCAGCACTTTCGAGCTCTTCCATGATCTCCAGTGCCAGCACTTCAGGGGCGGGCAGGTCAGCGGCGTCCTCGAGTGAGTCGTCCTTCAACCAGACCAGGTCGAGGTTCGTCTTGTCCCTCGCCACGAGGTCGTCGTAGGTGAAGGGACGGAATCGCTCCGACTCGACCCGCTCCGAGCGAGGCCGCCCCGGGCAGTACGCCTTGACGAAGTCCGAGAACCCACGCCTGACCTGCCCCAGCTGTGTCCCAGCTGGCATCAGCTCCACATCTCGTCCAGGAAGCTTCGGAGTGATCACCGCGACGCGAGCGAACGGATCGCAGTGGTCGGCCGCTTCTATCTCAGCCTGGGGTGATGGTCGTTGCCCAGAACAGCGGGTTCGGCTGGTCGGGTGTGCAGGTGGTCGGCACATCGACGCCCCCGACGTTCGCCACATTCGACAGGGTGGTCTTTCGAACCTCGATCGTGCTCCCGGCAGCGCCCGTGGCGGTGAGCGTCACGCGGACCTTGGGTAGCTGGACGGTGGAGCCGGGAGCGAGCGGCCCTGGGACCCGGTACACCATGTCGGTCCCCACGATGGTCAGGCTCGGGTAGCCGGAACCCATGTTGATTCCGGCCGACATCACAGAGTCGACGAACTGGGCGTTCGACGACAACGGGAAACGGATCCTCACCGATGACATCGACGTCAGGGCGAATCCCTGGACGTTGGTCGGGACCACGAAGGGTCCCGGAGCCACCGTCATGTCGAACGTCTCGCCTTGTTGAACCGTGAGCGGGGCCTCGACGTTCACGGAGGCAGCCTGGGCGAACGGATACTGAGCTCCGAGCACGTTGGCGGAGCACGTCATGTCGAAGGACGTCCACGTTCCAGTCGGCTCGGACCACGGCAGGGTGGTGGAGGTCGTGGTCGTCGGCGCTGTCCCGCCCGGTTGCGGTGCACACGCCACGAACAGTGCCGACACGAGGACGGTTCCGACCACCGCCATCGAACGCAGCGAGATGATTCCTGATACCGATCCCATTGGACCCCCTCGGTCTTCCACAGCCATGTGGACGGTACCAGGTGGAGCGGTTGCGGTAGCGGGACTTCTCGGGCCGGTGCTCGATCCTGCGGCGGCTCAGGGCCACTCAGTTCGAGGAGGTCACTGACCGGAGGAGGCAACAGGGCATGAAGCCCGCCGCGGGGACGGCCGGTACGACACCTGATCCCAATCCCCTACTCCACCGGATCGTGCAGCAGCCCCAACCAACGACAGCAGCCTGAAGATTCCGACAACACGGCTCGGGCGAACCAGGGGCACCCCAACGGCTCGAGCGAACCCGAGGAACCCAGAGTCTCCACACGACCCGGTGAGATTCATCTCCCGTCCAGAACGCTTCCTCGACCCCGCCGTCCGGCAGCGCCAGTCCGGTTGGGCGCTGGTGAGGCGCCGTCTGTCTGGTGGGGCGCCGTTTCGCTGATGGCGACAGGCCGTCGTAGCCTCTCCCTCCATGCTGGCGGGACAGCGGATCGATCGCCGAAGCTTCCTCGGCGGCGCCGCAGCGGCCGCCGGAGCAGGGGCTCTCGCCGCCTGCGCGCCGGCGCTCACCTCGCTGCAGCGCTCCGAGCGCCGCCGCGTGGTCGTGATCGGCACGGGGTTCGGTGGATCGGTCACCGCTCTGAGGTTGGCGCAGCGCGGCGTCGACGTCACCGTCATCGAACGGGGCCGACGTTGGCCGAGCGGTCAGCGTGGCGCCTTCCCGACGATGTTCGCCCCGGACCGGCGGGTCTCGTGGCTGAGCACGACCAACACCGCTGCAGGCAACCTCATCCCGAGCTTGCCGTGGCGGCCCTACACCGGGCTGCTCGAACGCATCGAGGGCACCGGAATGGACGTCGTGTGCGCGGCCGCGGTCGGCGGCGGCTCGCTGCCGTACCACGGCATGTCGGTACAGCCCCGCGGCGACCTCTTCGACCGGGTCATGCCCAGCGAGCTCGACTACGAGGAGTTCGACACCCATTGGTATCCGCTGGTGCGCCGGATGCTCGGCGTCGCACCGATCCCCGACGACGTGCTCGCCGCCCCCGAGTACCGCTCGAGCCGGCGCTTCGCCGACTTCGTCCGTGCCGCCGGGCTTCCCGAGGCGCAGGGAGTGCCCATGCCGATCGACTGGGACGTCGTCCGGCGCGAGCTGAGCGGCGAGCTCCCCCGGACCATCTCGACCGGCGACGTGATCTACGGCGTGAACGGGCCCGGCAAGCGCTCCCTCGACACCAACTACCTGCCCGCCGCCGAGGGCACCGGTCGGGTCGAGCTCCTGCCGCTGCACCGCGTGGAGCGGCTCCACCGTGACGGCGAGGGTCGATGGGTCGTCGACACCGACCGCCTCGACACCGACGGCGTCGTTCGTGAACGCATCGAGTGGACCGCCGATGCGGTGTTCCTCTGCGCCGGCTCGCCCAACACCACGAAGCTGCTCGTCCGAGCGGCCGGCCGGGGCGACATCACGGACCTGCCCGACGACGTCGGACGTTGGTGGTCGACCAACGGAGACCTCATCACCACCCAGGTGCTGTCGAGCTCGATGGGCGCCCGTCAGGGCGGCCCCGCCAACATGGCGTCGCTCGACTGGGACAACCCTGCCGGACCGCTCACCCTCATCTTCGCCGGACTACCGATTCCCGTCGACGCCAACGTCATGCAGACGATCGGGATCTTCATCCCCGACGGTCACGGGACCTTCAGCTATGAGCCGGACCGGGACCAGGCGCGACTTCACTTCCCTGCGGATGCCCACGGTCCCGCCATGGCCGAAGCTCGCCGCCGCGTCACCCAGTTCGGCAGGACCGCAGGAGCCATCCACGCCATCGACATGACCGCGATCGACCCCTGCACGTTCCACCCGCTCGGCGGCGCCGTCATCGGCAAGGTCTGTGACCGCTACGGCCGCGTGCTGGGCCAGCGGGGCCTCTACGTCAACGACGGGGCCCTCATCCCCGGCTCGACGGCGTGTGCGAACCCGTCGCTCACCATCGCAGCGTTCGCGGAGCGCAACATCGACCACATCGCCCGCCACGACGTGGACCACGTGTTCTGAGCCTGAGCACACGGTCCCGTCACGACCGACGCTCACCTCGCTCAGCCCCACTGCGAACCGGGACCGGCCGCCGCCGGTCGCATCGACCGCCACGGCACGCGGACAGTCCGCCACACGGATCACCATCCCCTGCCAGAGAGGGACGTCCGCGCATCTTCGTTCCGCAGGGGGATGACATCCGGCAACGGGGAGCGCCTCCCCGTCAGCCGGCCGGTCAGAACGTCGTCGTCGCCTGGTGGCGCGAAGCGCCTGCTGCAGTGATGCGGAGCGGCATGCCGGGTAGGTCCTCGGTGATGGCGTCGCTGCAGTTCCCGTTGCGCTTCCACCCGGCGTTCCGACTGCCGGCGTTGGTGTTCGGCGTCACCGAGCGTCGCGCCGTGTTGCGGATCGACGACGACGTGCTGCACGTCCAGTTCGGGCTGTGGTCGGTGACCACGAACGTGTCGAACATCGCAGCGGTGTCGCTGACCGGCGGATTCGCCTGGCCGAAGGTGATCGGACCTCCGCACCTTTCCTTCGCCGACCGCGGGCTGACCTTCGCGACGAACCCCGACCGCGCTGTGTGCATGAGGTTCCGTCGACCCGTCCGCGGGCTCGACCCGACGGGCGTGCTCCGACATCCTGCGCTCACCGTGACAGTTGCGGAGGCCCACAGATTGATGGAGCTGCTGGATCGACCATCCCAGGACGTGGCACGAGTGCACTCCGATCCCGAGACGGTGACCGCTGAGGACCTGATCGAAGCGACCGCCGACGAGCTGAGTTCGCTCACTGCCTCGGAGCTGCGCGCACGGGCCCGGCGTCGAGGGATCCGTGGCGTGTCGCGCAGGCGCAAGGCCGAACTCGTCGAGTTGCTCCTGCCCGATGGTGGCAATCCGCCGCCCGGTGGGCGCTGAGTCGCTGGAGTGGGATCGTCTCGCATCGGTCGGTCGAGTCGGGGTAGGCGCATCCATGTGGAGCACTCGCCGCCGGTCACCGTCGACCTCATGTTCGCCGAGGTACATGGCGACGTCCTCGCGGTCGACGTCATCATCGTCAGCTCGACGCTCTGCGGCACCGATGGTGTGGCGACGCCCGGACATCCCCTCACGCTCCGGCTCCGGTCGCCAGCGGCAGGATCCGACGAGATGCACCAGTTGCTCCGGTGGACGGCCTCCGACGGGCTGGTCGGCGTGTCGTCAGATGTCGACGTGGCCGGGAACACCATCGTGCTGCTCTCGCAGCACGAGTCATGCGTGGCGCTCGAGTTCGCCCGCTGACAGATCGCGAGACGTTCCGTGAATGGCGGGGCGCCGAGAGGGTGCACCAGCCACGAGTCAAGAACCCGGAGGTTCCCCCATGACGTTCCACCCCTCCTCGCCGAGAGGAGTCGCGCCGGCCATCCCGGCCCGCTCCGCCGTCCCGCTCACCGAGGCGACCGTCGGCCAGGTAGGCCACGGCTCGGGCCGATGAACGCCGCCGAGGACGAGACCACGATCGACGAGCTGGGTCTTCACGATCCGGCACGCCTGGCGTCGTATCGCCGTGTCGGCGCGGTCTACGCCGCGGCCGTGGCAGGGGTGACGGTGATCGGGAGACGACGCGGCCTCGGGGTGATCCCGCCCCCCACTGGTCGTATGGAGGAGTGGGGTGACCTGGCGCTGGTCGCGGTGTCCACCTACAAGATGTCGCGCCTGGTGTCGAAGCAACGGGTGACGGCGCCGTTGCGTGCTCCGTTCACCGACGACGACGGGCCCGCAGGCCCCGGCGAGGTGACCGCCCGGCCCGTCGGTTCCGGCTGGCGCCGCTCGACCGGCGAACTCCTGAGCTGCCCCTTCTGTCTCGACGTGTGGATCGCCACCGCGTCGATCGCTGGCCTCCGACTGGCGCCGAGAGCGGCCCGGCCCGTGGTGGTGACCTTCGCCGCAGTCGGCCTCGCTGACCTCCTGCAGTTCGCCTACGTCCAGATGGAACACCGAGCGACCGCCGAGGGTGACTGACCAAGGCGGCGATCACCGCGCTCGCCGCCGGGTCGTGAACTCACCCAGCACCGCCGCAGGACTGCACTCGCCGCCGCGTCCGAGTGACGGCCCATGACGACCCCCTACCGGTCGATGCGCAGCTCGCACCACACCGTCTTGCCGATGGGCGACGCGCCGGGCTCGTTGCGGATCGTCGTGGCCGGAAGGTGCTGGTAGCCCCAGTCGGTGGCGACGGCGGCGACCAGGCTGAGCCCCGGTTCGGGGTCACCGAGATCGGGCGCCGGCGGTGCCGGGTCCGTGTCGTCGACCTCGATGCGGATGACCTGTTGGAGCTCGTGGATGCGGAGCCCCGTGCAGATGCCGCCGCGGGCGAGCGCGTTCGCCGTCAGCTCGCTCGCCACCAGCGCCACTCGCCAACGGTCCTGTTCTGCGAACCCGTCGAGTCGAGCGTCGATCATGGCGCGCACCTCTGCGAGCTGTTCGGTCCGCACAACCGCCTCGAGGGCCAGGAGAAGGACGGCACTCGGTTCACGGTCGAGCTCCATGGACTGGGAGTACCCCGGCAGGCCGCCGTTCTACCCTGCAGGTTCGAGCAGGAGCTGGCGGTGACCAGCATCGTGTCTGACGCGACACCACGTGCCGGACGTAGGGTCGGCGGAGCAGGCACACCGCACGCTCGCGTGCCGGTAACGGCACCCACGAGAGGACGCCCACGATGGAGCACGGCCAGGAACGGTTTCGCACCCTCGAGGAAGCCGTCGCGGCGCCTCGCGAGCACCGCGACATGGACCTCGCGATGGAGCCGATGCACAACTTCAGCTCGACCCCCGGTGGGCCGCACGGTCAACCACTGGAGTTCTGGGCGGCGTGGGAGCTCGCGGACCGCCCCCGTCGGATCGCGTTGCTGGTCGATGACTGCCAGGAGGAGTACCGGCCCTACGCCGGCGAGATCCTCCCGAACGTCGAGCGGCTGGTCGATGCGTTCCGGTCCGTCCGCGCCCAGAACGACGGGGTCGCCGTCGCGTGGAGCGCGTGGAGCCGGATGTTCGACGACGGCATCTCCAACGCCATGGACCGTTGGTACGGCCCGCGGGGCCTGCGTCCGGAGGAACCCGAGAACGCCGCCTACGTCTTCACCGGTGGGCCGGGCCTCGAGCCGTTGGCGGAGATCGCCCCCACCGCCGAGGAACGGGCCGACGGCTGGTTCTACCTGGGCAAGCACCTCGACATGTTCTGGACCTTCGACGAGCAGGGCGAGTCGTACCTCGACGGCAGGCTGAAGGCCCTCGACATCGACACGATCGTGATCGTCGGGCTGTGGACCGACGAGTGCGTGCTGAGCACCGCGTACGCCGGCAACTCCCGGGGCTACGACGTCGTGGTGGTGGGTGACGCCGTCGCGACGGCCACGTCACACCAGCAGGCGGCGCTGACCGTCGCGAACGGCACCGTCGCCAAGGTGCTCGACACCGACGAGGTGCTCCACTACCTGGAGCACGACTTCGTCACCGGCGAGCGCGGTGCGGTCAAGGGCACCCAGCATCCCGACGGGCGGCAGGTGGTCTGACCTTTGCTGGACGGCTCGGCCTGAAGCGGGGCCGCGCCACCCGTTAGGGTGATCCCGGCTGGAGCTGGGAGAGCGGGGCGGTCCTCATGGGAAATGATCGACGAGGCGGTCGGACGACGCGAGGGCGGTTGGTCGGGTTGGTCCTGGTGGCGTGGGTCGCGCTCGTGGCGTGCACCGCGCCGGCTCCCGTCGGGTTCCCCGCGGGCGACGGCGGGGTCGTCGACGTGCCGGGGCCCGACACGGTCGGCCCGATCCGGTTCTCCGGCGGGGACCTGGTCGACGCGCACGGGCGCGTGGTGCAGATCCACGGCATCAACATGGTGCGCAAACGTGCACCGTTCCACGTGTCGCCCGACGAGGCCGGGTTCGCCGACGACGTCGAGCGCTTCCGCGCCAGCGGGTTCAACGGTGTACGTCTGGGTGTGTGGATGGCATCGCTGATGCCGACCCCGGGCGTGGTCGACACTGCGTACCTCGAGGAGGTCGTGCGCGGCATGGAGGCGCTCGCCGCGCAGGACATGTGGGTGCTGCTGGACTTCCACCAGGACGTGTTCACCGGCATGCCGGAGTGGGCGACGACCCCCGAGGCGGCGCAGCTCTCGCCGACCCTTCCCGGCGCCGAGGACGCCTTCTGGGCGCTCGCGTACTTCTCCGATCGTTCGATGCGCCAGTGGGAGGACCTCTACGCCCGGGTGCCCGTGGCCGATGGCCGCAGCGCGGTGGATCTGATGGGCGACGCGGTCGCGGCGCTCGCCGAGCGGGTCGGCGGGCATCCGAACGTGATCGGGATCGACCTGATGAACGAGCCATGGCCGGGTGAGCGGTTCTTCGACTGTCTGGCGAGCCGCTGCGCCGCGCGCTACGCGCAGCTGTGGTCGATCTACGAGGACTACACGTCCAAGGTGCGCGCCGTCGCGCCGGAGCTGCCGGTGTGGTGGGCGCCGTACAACTTCGGGGCGCCGTTCCAGGGTTCCCCGACGCCGGGACCCGGCGTCGGCCTCACGTACCACTCGTACTGCCTCTACACCGACGGCGGCGAACCGGTGCAGCCCTCACCGCTGGAGTACGCGCTGTGCCGCGGCGTCTATGACGTCGTGACCGCGGACGCGATCGAGGTGGGCAGGGAGTGGGACGCGCCGGTGCTGCTCGGTGAGTTCGGGGCCTCCGCCAGCCCGCTCAACACGACCCGGCTCACCCAGCTCGCGGACGAGCACCTGATGTCGTGGATGTACTGGGACGACAACTACTACCGGGTCGCCCCCGAGGTGGTCCGCACCGACCTGGTGCGGGCCTACGCGCAGGCCACCGCGGGCACCCCGCTGCATCAGCGTTTCGACCCCGCCAGCGGCGACTTCGTGTTCCGGTACCGGCCCGACCACACGATCGACGCACCGACCTCGATCGTGGTGCCGCCCGAGGCCTACCCGAACGGCTACACCGTGACCGTCACCGGTGGTTCGGTGGTCTCGCCGCCCGATGCGGGGCGGGTCCAGGTGGTGCCCGACCCGGCGCAGGACACCGTGACCGTGCGGCTCCGCCGGGTCTGACCCCCTCGCTCTGCGGGAAGGGTTCTCGTCCATTCCCGTTCCTGTCGCGTTCACCGCTGCGGCATAGATCGCTGACAAACCCATGCGGATGGGTGATCACCGGGCAGGAGAAGGCCCTGCATGACCGCCCCGACGCCCGCCACGAGGATCGGAGTACCCTCGCTGCCGTGGGAAATGGGACTGGTTCGGTTGGTGGCGACCTGACTCCTCCTCATGGGATGAGAGTGGCGTTCGAGGCAATGACCGAGTTCGTCGGCTTGTTGTCGGTGGACGGAGTGTTGCTGGAGGCGAACGCGTCGGCGCTCGCGGCTGGGGGGTTGACCAGCGGCGACGTAACGGGCCGACCGTTCTGGCAGGCCCGGTGGTGGTCCTATTCGCCTACGGTGCAGGACCAGCTCCGTGACGCCGTGCAGCGCGCGGCGTGCGGCGAGACGGTTCGCTACGTCGTGGACGTGCTGGCGGCCGATGGTGGACAGTCGTTGGTGCCGATCGACTTCCGGTTGACTCCCGTGCGTGATGCGGACGGAGCGGTCGAGTTCATCGTGCCCGAGGGACGCCCGCTGACCAGCGTGCATGCTCCGGGTGATTCGCATGCAGCGGTGATCGACGAGCTGGCTGCTGCCAGACGCCACAGTGCTGCACTGGCGCAGCTGACCTCCAACCTCGCTGGTGCGGCCAGCACCGAGGGCATTGCGGCGGCGGTGTGTCGCGACGCGCCGGCTGTTGTCGGCGCAGGGTTCGTGGGCGTTGCGATGGTCCGCGGCGGTGAGCTCCGCTGTTTCCAGCCGGGTGGAACCGACACGGGCGCCTCGTGGGTGTCGGTGTCCCTGGACTCGACCACCGCGGCCGGTGAGGCTGCTGTACGCGGTGAGCCGGTTCATCTCGATGCGGGGTGCACGCTGTCGCCGCTGTGCCCGACACGCCAGGACGTCGAGGGCGGTGAAGCGGACCTCGTGTCGCTCGAGGCCTATCCGCTGCAGTGGGGCAGCCCCAAGTCGGTGAAGGCCGTGCTGGAGCTCGGATGGACGAACGGGGGTCGCGGCGACGCAGCCAGCGACGTCGCATCGGTCGTGGCGTTGTGTGCCGCTGCGCTCGAACGTGGATGGACCACCGACGAGTTGCGCCGCACCGAGGCGCTACTACGAACCCTCCTGTCCGAAGCGCCGATCGGGTTGGGGTTCTTCGACACGGACCTGCGCTTCCAGATGATCAATGATCGGCTCGCTGAGATCAACGGTCACAGCGTCGAGGAACACCTTGGAAAGTCGATCGCCGACATCGTTCCGGACCTCGAGCAGCAAGCCGTGCCGTTGTTCCGCTCCGTCATGTCGCACGCAGAACCCGTCACCGGCATCGAGTTCGTCGGAGAGACAGCCGCTGCGCCGGGTGTGACACGGGTCTGGGAAGAGGGCCTGTATCCCGTCGCGACCGCCGAGGGCGACGTCATCGGCATCGGCGCAGTCGTGGAGGAGGTCACCGAACGCCGCGCAGCACAACGCGAGTTGGAAGAGCTCGCTCGCGTCCTGCAGGCCGGACTGCTCCCACAACGGCTCGCCAGGCCCGACGGCTGGGACGTGGCGGTGCGGTACTGCGCCTCGGTCGACAGGCTCGACGTCGGCGGTGACTGGTACGAGTTCGACGAGATCGACGACGACGATCACGTCATCACCATCGGCGACGTCGTCGGCCACGACCTGCGAGCGGCCATTGCCATGAGTCAACTTCGCAACGCCCTCGCCGGTCTGGGTCACGCCTACCGGGATCCAGCTGAGATCCTCACCCACCTCGATCACTACGCCACCCACACGCCCAGCTGCTTCGGCACCGCTGTGTTCTACGCTCGCCTCGACCCGCACACCGGCACGATGCGGTACTCCAACGCCGGGCACCTCCCACCCTTGGTCGTCACCGCGGACGGCGCAGCCCGATTCATCGAGGACCCGCCCCAAGCACCGCTCGGTATGTCGATCAAGCGCAACAACGGCAATCTCGAGCTCGGCCCCGGCGACACGTTGATCTGCTACACCGACGGCCTCGTCGAACGCCGACACGAACTCCTGGACCACGGACTCGAGCGCCTCGCCGCCCACGCGGCCCAGACGAGGTCCGACTGCTCCGCCGAGCAACTCGCTGAGCGTCTCGTCACCGAGCTCAGCGCCGCCGTCCAGGAAGACGATGTGGCTGTGCTCGTTCTCAAACGCCGAACCGCACCCTAGAGAGCATCGGGCGATGCTCACGGGGCGTCGCGGACGGTGAGGTCGATCCCGCGCGCGGCGCCCCGGGCGACGCGCGCGATGCCCTGCAACCAGCCCTCGGTCGGGGGATACACGTAGCCCACGAGTGACAGGCGTGGGTTCAGCACCGAACGCCAGTATCGGTCCACCCGAGGTGTGCCGCTGTCGCCGAGGCTGAGCTGGGACCCGTCGAGCCAGTCGAGCGCTGGACGGAAGCCGGTCGCCAGGATCACGGTGTCGAAGCGACGACGGCGACCGTCGCGGAACTTCGCGGCGTCGCCGTCGAAGCGGTCCACCTCGCCCACCGTCGAGACGGTCCGGTCACGCACCGCATGGGGCAGCTCGAAACCGACCACGGGGTAGTGCTCGATGCGTGGCCCAGGGGGTTGGGGGAGCCCGAGCTCGGGGAAGTCGGTGGAGAACCACTCGTAGAGGTGGTTCGCCGCCGGTCGCGGGAGGTTCCGCATCAGGAACGCGCCCATCTGCAGTGCGATCGCGGACCTCGTGCGGGGCACGAACACGGCACCGCCGCGGACCGAGATCGACACCGTGACACCTGCGCGAGCCAGCTCGACGGCGATCTCGCAACCGGAGTTGCCCGCACCGACCACCAGCACCTCCTGGCCGAGGAACGGCACGGGGTTCTGGTACTGGCACGAGTGCAGCACCGTGCCCTCGAAACGGTCGAGGCCCTCGATGGGTGACCACACCGGGGCACTCGCCACGCCGGTCGCAGCGACGAGCACGTCGGCGTGGGTCTCGCCGGCGCTCGTGGCCAGGGTCCAGCCGAGACCGTCCCAGCCGGCATGGGTCACACCGACACCCTCGTGCACCTCGAGTGCGAAGCGGCGGCGGTAGCCCTCCAGGTAGTCACGTACGGCGTGGGCGGCCGGGAAGGTGGCGTAGTGATGCGGCATCGGGCGGTCCGGCAGACCTGAGGCACCCTTGGGTGTGTGGAGCCGGAGGCTGTCGTAGTGGCTGGTCCAGACGTGCCCGCTCGAACCTTCGTCCAGCACGACGGCGTGCAGGGAGCGCCGCTGCAACTGGCGGGCGACCGCGAGCCCTGCGGCGCCGGCGCCGACGACGACGATCATCGGGTTGACCGTATCCGGCGCCGACGCCGGTGTCGGGGCACACGGCGGCCCATCAGAGAGGGTCGCGTCGCATCATCCACCAGTCCCGCCGCCGGGGGATCCTCACCACCGTCCGGAACTCGAAGCGCTCGTAGATGCCGACGTTGACCTCCTCGGTGGTCTCGAGCCACGCGGCGACATCATCGGCGTCGCAGCGAGAGCGCCACCGTGGTGAATGAAAGCGGGACGAGTGGGTAGAGCGGGTGGTCATGGAAGCCGGGAGCGCTGCCGTCCACCGCCACGGAGTCGATGTGGGTGCCGGCGTGTGACGCTCGGTTGAGTTCGTGTTCAACGGGTGCCGTCGTTCTCGCCGCTGGGGGAACCTCGGGTCCCCGGGGAGCACACGAGGTTCCGGACGGATCGCCCCGTTCCGTCCGGAGGTGCAGGGCAGCCCGCCGATGGGCGTGACTTCTCTCAGAGCGCCCATCGGCGGCCCTGCATGAGTGACCGACGTCGTGAGCTGCGAACGTCGCATGTCGTCGTGCGTGCGCCGAGGCTCCCTCACCGTGACAGCAGTGCCGCAGCGTGCACGCGGAGATCTTCGACCGGCGACCCGAGGCACTGCGTGGTACGGGGGCGTGGGTGGTCAGTGGGTGGCGAGGACGAGCAGGCAGATGTCGTCGTCGGTGTCGTCGGGGACGCAGGCGTCGATGATGCGGGCGGCGATGCCGTCGGCGTCATCTGGGAGGTCGGCGGCGCCGAGAGCGGCGGTGACTCGTGCAAATCCGTCGTCGATGGGTTCGCCCCGGCGCTCGACGAGCCCGTCGGTGAACAGCGCGACCACCGAACCGGGTGGCAGGTGCAGCTCGTGTTCCGGGGGCGATCCGGCGACCAGTTTCGCGACCACACCGAGCGGCGGCGCGGCGGAGGGCTCGACGATCGCTGCGGGTTCGTGTGGCAGGGCGATCACCGGCGGGACGTGCCCGGCGCGCGCCCAGCGCAGGGCACGTCGTTCGGGGTCATAGACGGCGACAGTCGCCGTCGCGAGCCCCCCGGCGTCGTGTGCCCGCAATGCCTGATCCATGACCGCGACGACGGCGGCAGGGTCCGGGTCGTTGATCGCTGCGACGCGGGCCGCGTTGGCGATGCGTCCCATCACCGCGGCCGCGGGCAGTCCGTTGCCGGTCGCGTCGCCCACGCCGCACCACAGGCGGCCGTCGTCGAGGAGCATGGCGTCGTACCAGTCACCCCCGACGATCCCGGCGGTCGTGGCCGGGGCGTAGTGGGCGGCGAGCGAGACGCCCTCCGGGGCGGGTAGCTGCTCGGGCAGCGCCGTGTGAACCAATGCGCGTGCAGCCTCCGCGTTGCGTCGGGACTCCTTGGCAGTCGCCTCACAGCGGAGCTCCGCTTCGTCCCAACCGTCTTGTGCAACGTTCAGATCGTGGAGTGCCACGTCGCGGTCCGACTCGGCGAGCTCCTGGGCGCGGCGGGCGACGTCTCGAGCGGCCTCGGCCAACTCCTGGGCGTCGTAGGCCACGTCGCGATCCGACTCGGCGAGCTCCTGGGCGCGGCGGGCGACGTCTCGAGCGATCTCAGCCAACTCCTGGGCGTCGCGAGCGGCGTCACGGTCGGACTCCGCGGTCCGTTGCGCCTCGTACATCACAGCCAACGACTCCTCGTGGGGTTTCACGGTCAGGTCCACCGATCCGTCGCGTGCTCGTGAAACGTTGCGGGCACAGTAGCGTCCCGCACAGCGTAGCCAACCGGCCCGAGTGGTGTGATGCTCAACTCTCCGCCGAAGCAACGTGCTCCTTCACCTGCAGGAAGGTGTCCGGCGAGACCGAGATCGAGTCGATGCCGGCCGACACGAGCAGACCGACGAAGTCCGGATCGTCGCTCGGGCGCTGACCACAGAAGCCGACCTTGCGGCCGCGTGCGTGCGCCGCCTCGATCAGTCGGGTGATGCTGCGGATCACCGCGGGATTTCGCTCGTCGAACAGTTGGGCCAGCATCTGCGAGTCACGGTCGACGCCCAACGTGAGCTGGGTCAGGTCGTTGCTGCCGATCGAGAACCCGTCGAAACGAGCCGCGAAGTCCTCGGCGAGCACGATGTTCGACGGGATCTCGGCCATCACGTAGATCTCGAGGCCGTTCACGCCTCGGAGCAGACCGTTGTCGGCCATCGTCTCGAGGACCCGGTCGGCCTCCTGCGGGGTGCGGCAGAACGGAACCATCACGATCACGTTCGTGAACCCCATCTCGTCTCGGACCCTCCGCAACGCCGCACACTCCAGTTCGAACCCCTCGCGGTAGTCCTCGTGGTAGTAGCGACTCGCGCCACGCCATCCGAGCATCGGGTTCTGCTCCGACGGCTCGAACCGTGCACCGCCGAGCAGACCTGCGTACTCGTTGGTCTTGAAGTCGCTCAACCTCACGACGACCGGGTCCGGCCACGAGGCTGCTGCGATCCGGGCGATGCCGTACGCCAGACGTTCGACGAAGAACTCCGTTGGATTCGCGTAGCCGCGGACGAGCTCGGCGATGCGCTGCTTCTCGTCGCCGTCGTCGAGCTCGTCGAAGCGGACCAGCGCCATCGGATGGACCTGGATGTGGTTGTTGATGATGAACTCCATCCGCGCCAGACCGACGCCGTCGGTCGGGAGCCTCCACCACCGAAACGCTGCACCCGGGTTCGCGACGTTGACCATGACATCGGTGTCGGTGTCGGCGATCTCACCCAGATCGATCTCGCGCTCGTCGTAGTCGAGGATGCCGGCGTACACGTGACCCTCGTTCCCCTCGGCACACGAGACCGTGACCTCGTCGCCGTCGGAGAGCACCTCGGTCGCGTTCCCGCAGCCGATGACTGCGGCGACGCCCAGCTCGCGACTGACGATCGCCGCATGGGAGGTGCGCCCCCCCTGGTCCGTCACGATCGCGGCGGCCCGTTGCATCACCGGCTCCCAGTCCGGGTCGGTCGCATGGGTGACGAGCACCGCGCCGTCCTGGAACTGGTCGATCTCCGCGGCGCTCATGAGGCGACACACGGTGCCTGTCGCGATCGCGTCGGCGATCGCGAGCCCGCTCGTGAGCTGCTCCCCGCGTTCGTTCAAGCTGTAGGACGTGAGCGTCGTGGTCGACTTGTGCGCCTGCACCGTCTCGGGTCGCGCCTGGACGATGAACAGTTCGTCGAGCTCGCCGTCCTTGGCCCACTCGATGTCCATCGCTGTGCCGTAGTGCTCCTCGATGACGGCCCCCCATCCGCCGAGACGCCGGATCTCCTCGTCGGTGAGGACGTACTGTTCTTGTTCCTGATCGGAGGTCTCCTGGGTGATCGTGGGATCGGCGTCTGGGTCGTTGCTGTCGCTGTAGACGATCTTCGACTCCTTGCCGCCCCGCTTCTTGGAGATCACCGGATTCACACCCTCGTCGCCGAGCATGGGCTTGAACACGAGGTACTCATCGGGGTCGACCTGCCCGGAGACCACCGACTCGCCGAGGCCCCACGAGGCGTCGATCAGGACCGTGTCCGGAAAGCCGCTGTCGGTGTCGATCGTGAACATGACGCCTGCCGAGGCCAAGTCTGAACGCACCATCTGTTGCACCCCGACCGACAGGGCGACCTCTCGGTGGTCGAAGCCCTTTTCCTCGCGGTAGTTGATGGCGCGATCGGTGAACAGCGATGCGTAGCAGCGCCGACATGCGTCGACCAGCGGGCCGTCGCCCGCGATGTTCAAGAAGCTCTCCTGCTGGCCCGCGAAGCTCGCCTCGGGAAGGTCCTCGGCGGTGGCGCTGCTGCGCACGGCGACGCTCGGGTCGTCCAGCTCCAGTCGTGTGGCCAGCTCGTGGTAGGCGTCGGTGATTGCCGTCGCTGCGCGTTCGGGGAACTCCGAGCGGAGGAACTCCTCGCGGATGGCGGAGCCGACCGAAGCGAGCTCGGCCCCGTCGTGCAGCTTCTCGATGTGTTGTGCGATGCAGGAATCGAGATCGTTCTCGGCGACGAACCCCCGGTACATCGCCGCTGTGGTCGCGAACCCGCCCGGCACCCGGATCCCCTCTGCTGCGAGGTTCTGGATCATCTCGCCCAACGACGAGTTCTTTCCGCCCACCTGGGGGGTGTCGCCGGAGTCCAGGTCTTCGAACCAACGGATCAGTCCATCCGATCCGGATCCGCCACTCGTGGTGTCGTCGTCGGCCATGTCGGATCCTCCTGGTGGATGGTGGAACGTTTCGGGGGCGGCATCACGTGCTGGGTGACCCTGACAGCGGAAAGCTCAGCGAACAGCCGGCCTCCAGCCTGGCGGTGTCGTCCCTGCACGAGACGTCGATCGCCGGCGCTTCGCCCGCGGCGGCGGTCAGGCGAACGGCGTCCTCGTCGACCTGCACGGTCAGGAGGTGGTCGCGGTAGAGCAAATCGAACTCCAAGGGCCCGAAGTCTGACGGCCAGTACGGATTGAGGATCAACCGGTCCTCCCTCGTCTCGACCCCGGCGAAGCACCGCTGGAGCAGGTCGACGCTGCCCGCCATCGCAGCGAGATGGATCCCCTCCTGGGTCGTGCCCCCCTGGATGTCGGCGACGTCGGCGTGCAGAGCCCGGTGGAAACGCTCGACGCCGCCTTCTCGCTCCGCGCGGGTGAGTACCCAGGAGTGGACGACGGCGCTGAGCGTGGAGCCGTTCGACGTACGTGAGACGTAGTAGTCGACGGTTCGTCGCACCACCTCGGGCTCGAGCCGGTAGCCGAGGCGCTCGAGCAGCTCGCGCAACTCGTCGACCGACAGGAGGTAGAAGAGCATCAGGACGTCGGCCTGCTTCGATGCCTTGTACCGGTTGACGCTGTCGTGCTCCGCCTCGAGGATCCGGTCGAGCCGCTTGATGTCGTCGTGGCGCTGCCGGTAGTCCTCCCAGTCGAGCTCCTCGAGTTCCTCGTAGCCCTCGAACTGGCTGATGACCCCGTCGGAGTGGAACGGGACGAACATCTTCTCGGTGATGTCCCTCCACCGGTCGAGCTCGCTCGGTCCGATCCCGAGTGTCTCGAGCAGGGGGTCCCGGTGGTGTGCGGGAAGTCGGTCGAGTGCATCGAGTGCTCGTTCGAGCAGCCACACGGTCATGACGTTGGTGTAGGCGTTGTTGTGGATGCCGTCCTCGTCGGCGTCGGGATAGCCGGAGTGGAATTCGTCGGGACCCATCACGTTGCGGATCACGTACCGGTCGCGGGCTGCGTCGTGTTCGGCGATGCTGGAGAAGAAGTGGGCGATGTCGAGCAGCATCTCGGCGCCCTCGTGCTCGAGGAACTCGCGATCGTCGGTGACCTGGAGGTACTGCCAGATGTTGTAGGCGATGGCGATCCCGACGTGTCGCTGCCGGTGGGTCGGATCCGGATTCCAACGACCGGATTGCGGGTTCAGATGCAGCTGCTGGGTCTCCTCGCGTCCGTTGCTGCCCGACTGCCACGGGAACATGGCGCCTGCGAAGCCTTCAGCACGCGCCGCCCAGCGGGCCTCGGGCAACCGGCGGTGGCGGTACTGCAACAGCGATCGGCTGAGCGACGGAAGCCGGTGATTCAAGATCGGCAGGACGAAGAGCTCGTCCCACAGGATGTGACCGCGATAGGCCTCGCCGTGCAGCCCGCGCGCCGGCACACCGACATCGAGGTCCACGCTGTTCGGCGAGAGTGTCTGCAATAGGTGCAACAGGTGCAGATGGGCGATCTTCCTCGTCCGTTCGTCACCGCCGTGCATGCGGAACCGTTCCCAGAGGTGCCGCCACGCCGTGACGTGGCCCTCGACCAGGTCCTCGAACGTGCCGTAGCGCCCGACCCGACTCGTTGCTTCATCAGCAGGTGCGCTGATGGCGCGATCGCGGCTGGTGAAGATCGTGACCACCTTGTCGACCGTCACCGCATCACCGGCAACGACGTCGACCGTGAGGTCGTGGCCCACCCATCCGTCGGACTCCACCAGCTCGCGTTCGGTCGACGGCTGCTCGTCGGCGTCGCGCACCGTGGTCCGGGCGGCCATCGCGATGCGGATGTGTGACTGGTTGGTCATCACCTCCAGCAGCACCGTGTCATCGGCGACCCCTTCGGCGCGGAGGCACTCGAGGTGCTGGCTCTCCAGGTCCCGGTAGCGCTCGACGAGGTCGTTCTGCACGGTGCCGTCGAGGCCCGAGCGGAACTGGATCGAGCCATCCCAGTCCTCGGCCCGCACCGTCGTCTCGAGTGCGCACAGATGACGATGCTGCATGTGGGCCAACCTGCGCTGGGCAACCGCGATCGTGCGTCCGTGCTCGTCGCGGCAGCGGAACTTGCGCACGAGCAGACCTCGACGGAGGTCCATGGTCTGCTCGTGTTCGATGATCTCGGTCGCTTCGAGATCGAACCAGGCGCCGCCATCGATCCGGAACGTCAACGGCAGCCAGTTCGGCACGTCGACCATGCATTCGTTCTCGACCTCGTGGCCGGCCACGTCGGTGGTGCGACGGTTGAAGACGCCAGCGATGTAGGTGCCGGGGTGATGCGATCCGCCAGCAGCGTGTTCGGGTGCCGCGCCGCGGCTGCCGACGTAGCCGTTGCCGACCGTGCAGAGCGCCTCGCGCAACAGCTCCTCGTCAGGGTCGTAGCCCTCGTAGGTCCAGTGCCACTCCTTCATGGTCCGACCCGAGGGGGTCATGAGGCACCCGAGGTGTGCGCCAGCAAGTCGGCGAACCGATCGAGGAGATCGGGCACGGCATCGAGGCCGCCGATCGAGAACATCGCTGCGGTGGACGGCGACGACCGCTCCTCGTGACGCACGACGATCCCGATGCCGGCGTCACCGATGGTCTCGAACGCGTCCTCGTCGGTGGCTCCGTCGCCGATGAAGATGGGAACCACGTCCTCGTGGTCGAGTTCCAGCTCGCGCATCAGCAGTCGCACCGCGCTGCCCTTGTGCCAGTCGACCGCTGGGCGCACCTCCACGACCTTGCGATCCTCGGACCAGCGCAGCCCGTGGCGCTCGGCCACCTCGCCGACCGCGTCGACGAGTTCGGCGGCTCCCTCCTCGGAGGCCTCGCGATGGTGTGTGGCGATCGAGAACCGCTTCCGCTCGACTCGGGCTCCGGGGATCTCACCTTCGAGCTCACCGAGATCGCGCTCAGCGCGATCGAGCGCCGCAAGGGCATCGACGGCGTCGTCGACCTCGTGGTGCTCGCCGTTCGGGCCGTAGAACTCGAACCCGTGGCTGCCGGCGTACCAGATGCCCTCGATCCCGACACGTTCACGGATGTCGCGCAGGTCCCGACCGCTGATCACCGCCACGGTCGCGGACTCGGCGGCGCGCCGGAGTGCCCCCGAGGCGTCACCCGGCAGGCGCACCGATGCGGGGTCGTCCACGATCGGCGCCAGGGTGCCATCGAAGTCGCAGAAGAGCACGGGTCGACGCCCGCTGAGCCGTTCCAACAGTTGTGGCCAATGTCCGAGCGCGTCGGGCAGATCGTCGATGTCGCGCGGCGCGGTGGTGATCCCGTCGCCCGAGGCGCCCGGTCCGCCGATCTCGAGGCGGCTGTCCGACAGCTCTGTCACCACGACGTCGGCGCCAGCATCGTCCAAGCCGCCCTGCTCGTCGCGATCGACACCCACCACGAGGGCGAACCCGGCGCGACGACCGGCTTCGACGCCTGCTCGCGCGTCTTCGATCACCACCGAGTCCTCAGCGGCGACGCCGAGTCTCGAAGCGGCCTCCAGCAGTATCGCCGGGTCGGGCTTGCCGGGCAGGTCCAGCTCGTCCGCGACTGCGCCGTCCACTCGAGCATCGAAGAGGTGGTCCAGTCCAGCGGCCCGCAGCACGTGCTCGCAGTTGCGGCTCGACGAGATGACTGCAGTCGGCACACCGGCGTCACGCAGTCGTTCGAGCAGTGGGCGGGCGCCGTCGAACACCTCGACCGCGTCGTGCTCCAAGCGCTCGTGGAAGTACTGGTTCTTCAACTCACCCAGTCCCCGGATCGTCTCACGGCCCGGAGGGTCGCTGGACTCGCCGTGCGGCAGCTCGATGCCCCTGGACGCCAGGAAGGACTCGACGCCGTCGAACCGAGGTTTCCCGTCGACCGTGCGGCGATAGTCGTCCATCGTGAAGGGGCGGTGGTCCTCACCCGGTCCGCCGGGCCGCTGCTCCAGGTACTCGTCGAAGAGCTGCTTCCACGCGTCCGCGTGCACACGGGCGGTGTCGGTGAGCACACCGTCGAGGTCGAAGATCACCGCGTCGCGGCGAAGGTCGAACGACGTCGCTCCCATACCATCCCTCCTACCCGGATCCGATACGCCCATTCACCGATCGGCGGTCGGTCGATGCCCGGTCCACGCCTGCCCCTGGGGTGTGATCCTTTGCAGTGCTGATCCAAGGCACTGCGGGTAGAGGTCACTCGATGCCGTCCGGTCGCCGGCCCGTGCCGTCGCTGCTCGCGGTGGTCGAGCGCCTCGACAAGTTCGGAGCCTGACGTGGATCCCATCCTGACCCTGACCGTGAACCCCACCGTGGACGTGCTGGTCGAAGTGGACGAGTTGGAACCCACGGGCAAGGTGCGTGCCAACCTGAGGACGGCCGTCGCCGGGGGCGGAGGCATCAACGTCGCACGAGGGATCTGTGAACTCGGTGGCGACGCCGTGGCGATCCACACCAGCGGCGGAGCCGTCGGTGAACAGCTCGACCGACTCCTCGACGGGGAGGGGATCGAGCACGTCTCGATGTCGATCGAAGGGGAGACACGCGAGGCGATCCTGCTCGTGGAGCGAGCGAAGGAGCGTTCGTTCCACATCGTGCCGAGCGGGCCCGAGGTCGATCGAGATTTCGCTGATCGCCTCGTCGCGACGGTGGCCGACCTCATCGGCGGCGATCGCATCCTCGTCGCGAGCGGCAGCCTGCCGCCCGGCTGCCCCGATGACCTCTATGCGCGCCTGGCAGCAGAGGTCCGTGAGCTCGGCGCCCGACTTGTGCTCGACACGTCCGGCGCACCGCTGCGTGCTGCGTTGGAAGAGGGTGTCCACTTCCTCAAACCCAATCGGCGGGAGGCGGCCGACATCCTCGGCAGGGAGCTCGAGGGGTTCGAAGATGCACGCCAGCTGAACGACCAGTTGCTGGGGCGTGGAGTGGTGCGAGTGGTCGCCACCACCCTCGGCGACCGCGGCGCCGTCGTGAGCACCGAGGGTCGCCACGTCCTCGTGCGAACGCCGCCGCTGCCCCGCCCCTTCCGAAGTGATGCGGGTGCCGGTGACAGCTTCGTGGCGGCGATGACGACGGGGCTCGCACACGACGGTGAGCTCGCCGACGCTGGTCGTCTCGCTGTGGCAGCAGCCGCTGCTGCGTGCATGACCCCGGGTACGGAGATGTTCGAGTGGCGCGACGTCGAGGCACTGCGTCGCGAGACCGTCACCGAGGAGATGACATGACCACGAATGCTCCCGACACCCAGGTCCTGCGCAGTGCTGAGCAGGCATCCGGTGGGTACGGATGACGTGGCGAGACGAGTGAAGAAGGTGTGTGACATGACGACACGTGTGGCGATCAACGGGCTCGGACGCATCGGTCGAGCGACACTGCGGGCGTTGTTGGATGAGGACGAGTTCGAGATCATCGCCGTCAACGACGTGGCCGATGCCGACAACCTCGCGTACCTGCTCCGGCACGACACGGTGTACGGCAGCCGGCTCCGGGCCCGCAACGAGGATTCGCGGTTGCTCGTCGAGGACCACGGGGAGGTCCGGGTCCTCAGTACCGAGGACCCCGGCGAGCTGCCTTGGGGTGACCTCGACGTGGAACTCGTGTTCGAGTGCACCGGGGTCTTCACCACCGAGGACGAGCTGCGTCGGCACCTCGATGCCGGCGCTCGGCGTGTCGTGCTGTCGGCTCCCGCGAAGGGCGGTGATGTGCCCACCGTCGTCGTGGGTGTCAACGATGACGACGGGCGGGACGCCGAGGTCGTCTCGATGGCGAGCTGTACGACGAACTGCATCGCTCCGGTCATGGAGATACTCGAGCGCCGGGTCGGTGTCCGCAAGGCCACGATGTCGACCGTCCACGCGTACACGGCCGGCCAGGAACTCGTCGACGGTCCGGCGGGCAAGTGGCGTCGCGGCCGCGCAGCTGCTGCCAACATCGTGCCGACGACCACCGGTGCCGCTGGCGCCACTGGCAAGGTCGTCCCGTCGGTTCGCGACCGGTTCGACGGTGTGGCACTGCGTGTTCCGGTCCCTGATGGTTCGATCGCCGACATCGTGGCCGTCACGTCGCGGGCGACGAGCGTCGAGGAGCTCGGCGACATCTTCCGGGAGGAGAGCACCGGTGATCGTTACAGCGGCGTGCTGGCAGTGAGCGACGACCCGCTCGTGTCGTCGGACGTCATCGGTGACGGCCATGCCGCA
>SKRR01000295.1 GCA_007118345.1 Microthrixaceae bacterium
CGACCCGTGGCCCGTCCTCGACGAGCGTGGCTCGTTCGGTGCGCAGGTCGCGTCGCCGCCGCCAGCGCTCGGCGAGCAGCTCCCGCTCGCGGTGTGCGGCGTCGGCGACGTCGACCCGCTGGCGGGCCGAGGTGACGATCGTGCGGGTGTCGTCGCGGAGGCGGTGGAGCCGCCTGGCGAGCGTCTCGAGCTCGGTCTGGTCGGCCGGTGCGGGTTCATCCGGGCCGGTCCCGACTGCGGTCGCGTCGTCGGTGGTCGCGTCGTCGGTGGTCGGGGCCGCGGTGGTCCGGTCGTCGGTGGTCGGGGCGGCCTCGGCGACGGTCGAGCACCAGCGTTCATGCGCCCGGTCTCGCAGCTCGGCCTGCACCTCGCCCTGGCGGCCCAGCTCGTCGCGTGCGTCGGTCGCGAGCCGGTCGAGATGCTCGGCGACGGCCTCGTACAGGTCGGTGTCGAACAGGGTGCGCAGCAGTTCCTCGCGTTCCGCGGAGTTGGCGCGCAGCACCTCCTCGAACCGGCCCTGGGGCAACAGGATGACCTGGGAGAACTGCCGTGCGGTCAGACCGATGAGCTGGTCGACCCGGCGCTGCACCTCGCCCATGCCGCTCGCGGCAGGCTCCCAGACGTCGCCCACACGGCGGGACAGGTGCACGCTGCCGGCCCGCTCGGTGGTGCCCTCGCCGCGCAGCTTGGCCCGCTCGTGGCGGGGCACACGTTCGATGCACCAGTCGTCGGCGCCCACCCGGAACTCGAGGGTCACTCGCGGCTCGGCGGTCGGCTCGGCGAAGTCGGACCGCATCGAACCGACCGAGCGTGCACCGGGCACCTCGCCGAAGAGCGCCAGGGTGATCGCGTCGAGCAGGAAGGTCTTGCCGGCACCCGTGCGGCCGTGGATGAGGAACAGGCCGTCGTCGGCCAGCTCGGCGAAGTCGATGACCTCGTCGCCGGGGTACGGACCCAACGCCTGGATGGTGAGCCGCAGGGGGATCACGAGGCGCTCCCGGCGCGGGCGGCGTCGAGCGCCGCTGCCAGCACGTCGTGTTCCTCGGCGTCGAGCGCGACGCCGCGCTGTTCCTCGAGGAAGCGGCGTGTCAGGTCGAACGGATCGGCGGCGCGGACCTCGCCGGCGGCCAGCGCGTCGTCGGCCGACGCGGTGGCACCGGCGGGTTCGTGACGCAGCTCGACCGCGTTCGGGAACCGCTGCTGCAGCCGTGCCATCGCCTGCAACGGCAGCGTGCGATCGGTCAGCACCGCGCGGACCCACCCGTCGCCCACGTCGGCGTGACGCGCGTCGGTGAGCAGCTCGTCGAGCGTGCCGGTCAGGGTGTGCAGCCCCCGACCCACCCCGAGGGCGACGTCGTCGATGCGCAGACCGCCGTCGACGTCGAGGTCGACGACGCGCACCGAGGGCGTGGACCCGGCCTCGGAGAACGAGTACCGCAGCGGGGTGCCCGAGTAGGCGACCCGCCCACCGTCGAACCCCTGGCGTCGGTGCAGGTGCCCGAGCGCCACGTAGTCGATGCCGTCGAACACATCGAGGCGGACCTGTTCGACGTGGCCGACGGTGAGGTCGCGCTCGGACTCCGACGGGTTGCCCCCGGTGAGGAACGTGTGGGCGACCACCACGGACCGGCAGCCCGGCGCGGCGTCGACCGAGGCGCGCACCCGACCCATGGCCCACGCCATGGCGTCGTGGTGGGTGAACCGTCGTCGACCACCGGCGGGTTCGTCGACCTGCGGTTCCACGAACGGGAGCTGCTCGGCTTCGACCGCAGGGCCGGGGGGCGCGTGACGCCCGGCATGGTGCGCGGTGGCCAGCGGGTCGAGGTAGGGGATCGGGTAGACGTGCAGCGGCGGGCCCCCGTCGGTGGCCGCAACGACCACGGGTTCACCGGTGCGGGCCAGCTCGCCCCGGACCGTGACCCCGAGCTGTTCGAGCAGGCGGTCGGCGTACCCGACCCGGACCGCCGAGTCGTGGTTGCCGCTGATGGCGACGACCCGCGCGCCGAGCCGCTGCAGCTGCATGAGCGTGCGGTCGAACAGCTCGACCGCGTCGGCCGGGGGGATGGCACGGTCGTAGAGGTCGCCGGCGATGAGCACCACCTCGACCCCGAGGTCCTCGACGAGCTCGACGAGGCGCGCGAGCGCCCGTTCCTGCTCGTCGAGCAGGGATGCACGGTGGAACAGCCGTCCCAGGTGCCAGTCGGAGGTGTGGAGGAGACGCACGCCGCAACCGTACGGAGGGGGTGTGACAGTCCCGCGGATGCCGCCCACGGTGGCCGAGCGGCGTCTCAGCCCCGGTGGTGATCCGCGACGACGACATCCGCAGGTCCGGCCGCACAGAGGGCGGCGCCCGGCGCGAGGTGGTGCACGGTCATCGCCCGAATCGCCGGGACCGGCCCCGCAGCCGCTCACGCTGGCCGGCGGCGCGTTCACGGGCGGCGGCGGTCGCGGCGTCGTCGACCCCGAGGACCTCGATGGACGCGTCGGTCATCCTCACCATGACGACGCTGCTCTCGACCACACCCCGCGGCAGTGCGGCCACGGGCACCTCGAACTCGTGCTCGTCGTCGCCGACGAGCACAACCGCGAGGCCCTCGACGATGCGGTCGACGACGCCCCGGGCGATGGCGGACCCGTCGCCGCCGGCGCTGCCGTCGTCGGTCGGGCGGTGGTCGGTCGGACGGTCGTCGGTCGGGCGGTCGGGCGGGCGGTCGACGGGGCG
>SKRR01000298.1 GCA_007118345.1 Microthrixaceae bacterium
CCTCGCGCGCGAGTGCCCGGTTGCGCACCGGGCAGGGTGCGTCGAGGCCGGCCGCCACCACCGCGACCGGGGCGGCGCCGTCGGCCTCGACCGCGCCCCGGTGCCCCGCTGCGTCGATTCCGAGCGCCAGGCCGGACACCACCACGACACCGGCTGCTGCGAGGTCGTGCCCGATCGATGATGCGACGCGAAGACCGTACCCGGTCGCTCGGCGCGCGCCGACCACGGCCACCCGAGGGGTCGGGATGAGCGCTTCGGGCGACCCGCGGTGGAAGAGCACCACCGGAGGCTCCGCATCGCCGGCGAGCGCCGAGGGGTAGGCCGGCGAACCCAGTGCGACGACGCCGACGTCGAGCTGCTCGCAGCGTCGCCAGAGCACCGCCGGCGTCTCCTCGCGCCACTCCGACCGCCATTTCCGGAGCACCCCGTCATCCACGACAAGGCGAGCCGGCGGCAGCGGGAGTGCACCTCGCCCGATGCGGGCCCACACCTCCGACGGCCCCCCGAGGCCGAGGAGCCATCGCATCCGTGCGGGTCCGACCTCGTCGAGGGCGGCGATCGCTGCGAGGTAGGCCTCATGCGGCAACGTCGATCGGGTGCTCACCATGCCGGAGCCTCCACCGGCCGGTCGCTGCGACGCAGGACCAGCGCGCCCGCCAGCTGTTCGACCTCGACCGGTCCT
The DNA here is from genome assembly GCA_007118345.1 of Microthrixaceae bacterium. GTDB lineage: Bacteria > Actinomycetota > Acidimicrobiia > Acidimicrobiales > Microtrichaceae > SKRR01. Next base: position 683 of record SKRR01000298.1, read on the forward strand.
TCGTCACCGTCGAGGTCCGCGAGGGTCCTGGCGACCGCCCGGACCCGCTGGGCACCGCGCATGGTCAATGAGCCTTCTTCGAGCCGCGATCGCAGCAGCGCCCGGCCCTCGGGCGACAGCGGCGCATGCACCTCGAGCAGCTCACCGGTCAGCTCGCGGTTCGCCCGCACGCCTCGACGCGCCGCGATCGCCCGGGCGACGCCCACGCGCTCGCGGAGTTGCGAAGTGGTGACTCCGGTGGGCGCGGTCGTCAGGGCGGCCGCTGGATCCGGTGGATCGACCTCGACCTGGAGGTCGAACCGGTCGAGCAGCGGCCCCGAGAGGCGACGTCGGTAACGGGCCAACTGCGCCGGGCTGCACCGACAGTTGCCCCAGCGTCCGACCCCGCACGGACACGGATTCGTGGCACCGACCAGCAGCACGCGAGCGGGCAGGGTCACCGAGGCCGCCGCCCGTGCCACCCGGATCAGACCGGACTCCAGTGGCTGACGCAGCGCATCCAGGTGTCCGGCGGGGAACTCGCCGAGCTCGTCGAGGAACAGGACGCCGCCGGAGGCGAGGCTCAGTTCACCGGGTCGAAGCCGACTCGTCCCTCCCCCGACGAGCGCGGCGAGCGTTGCGGTGTGGTGCGGTGCGCGCAGGGGTGGTCGGCGGTCGAGTCCGGCACCCGCCCGGAGCTCGCCGGCAGCGGAGTGCACACGAGCCACCTCCAGCGCCGCAGTGTCATCGAGGTCGGGCAGCAGGCCGGGCAGACGTTCGGCCAACATGGTCTTGCCCGCACCGGGTGGTCCGGTCATCAGAAGGTGGTGGGCACCGGCTGCTGCCACCTCGAGCGCGGTGATCGCCACGGTGTGGCCCCTCACCTCGCGGAGGTCGGGTCCACTCCGTGGCGAGCAGTCGGGCGAGGGGCTGACATCGACCTCTGCCCAGCCACTGCCGGTCATGAGCGCGCGACGCAGATCGGCGAGTGACGCCACGCCCCGGGCGTCCGGCCGCAACAGCCGCGCCTCGGCGAGGTTCCCGGCCGGTACCACGACGTCCAGGCCACTGAGCACATCCAACAGCGGGAGCACACCGGCGACGGGCCGGACCGTGCCATCGAGGCCGAGCTCACCGAGGAAGGCCCGCCCCGCGACCCGGGCGGCGGGCAGCTGACGGCTGGCCACCAGCACCCCCACCGCGATGGCCACGTCGAGACCCGGGCCCACCTTGCGCAGGTTGGTCGGCGCGAGGTTCACCGTGACCCGCTGGTCCGGCCAGGTCCGTTCCGACGACACGACTGCTGCCCGGACACGGTCGCGTGCCTCGCGACACGACGTGTCGGGAAGGCCGACCACGGTGAAACTCGGCAGGCCACGGCCGACGTGGACCTCGACCTGCACGGCATGGCCGTCCACCCCGAGCAGGGTGGCGGCAGGGACACTCTGGATCACCGGGACCTCCCCCACGACCGTCGAAGGCGGCAGCGTGGCTGCGAGGTCCGGGGCGGTCCGCCGCCGGCACCCGGATCCTAGGACCTCCGCACGGGTCGGGCGGGGGCGTACATGGGGGCATTCGCACCGCAGTGACCGGAACCCGACACCAGTAGCCTCGCTGCTGTGGAGCAGTCGCCGACCGACGGGCCCCGCTGGCGTCGGGGTGGTGACCCCGAGTTCAGTCGCCCGCTCAACTTCACCGATGCGGTGTTCGCGATCGCGCTCACCTTGCTGGCCCTCGACCTGCGGATCGACAGGATCGCCGGCAACGCCGATTCGGTCACCGCGATGTGGCAGGCCCTGGTCGACCTGTTCCCCCAGGTCATCGCCTACGTCGTGGCGTTCTTCCTGCTCGGCAAGTACTGGCTGGCGCACCACCGGTTCGCCGCTCGCCTCGGGGCGGTCGACAGCCGCTTCCTCACGCTCACGCTCGTCTACCTGGCGTTCGTCGCCGTGCTGCCCTTCCCGACCTCGCTGATCGGCGGGTACGAGGGCAACCCGCTGTCGGGAGTGCTCTTCGCGCTGAACCTCGCGGCGATCAGCGGCATGGAGACCGTGATGCTCCTGCACGCGCAGCGACACCACCTGCTCATGGACGGCGCCAGCGCGCAGATGCGCAGGTGGGAGCTGCTGTGCTCGCTCGCCCCGGCGGCGATGTTCACCGCGACCATCCCGCTCGCATTCGTCGACCCGACGTGGATGCTCCTCAGCTGGTTGGTGTTCGGCATCGGGCTGAGCCGATGGTCCGACCGCGCCCGACCAACCACCTGACCCGGGGCCATACTGTGCCGATGGGCTTCAACCCGCAGCGCCAGCACCGTCGTTCGGCATGGGACCTTGCGTTCGTCGCCGCTGCTCTCGCAGCGTCGGCGGCGTTGCTCATCTGGGCGCTGCTGGGTTGAACCTGAGATCGGACTGAGCCGTGCCCGACTACACCGCCGTCGTGGAGTGCGAGGTCCGCAGGGTCCAACCGTACGAGGCGACCAAGGCCTACCTGTGCCCCGGCTGCAACCGTGACATCAGCTCCGGCACCGGCCACGTCGTGGCCGTGCCGCTCGACGCACCGGACCTCCGACGCCACTGGCACCACGGGTGCTGGGCGAGGCGGGACACGCGCGAGCCACGGCGCTGACCCCGCTCCGACGCACGACGGTCAGAGCGCTCCTTCGATCACGTCGACCCGCCGGCCCACCACACCGGCCACGTCGACCCGGAGCACCTCGGGACGAAACGGTGCACACTCCGCCACCCACCTCGCTGACAGCCGACGAAGACGTCGGGCCTTGGTCCGGGTGACCGCCTCGAAGGGTGAACCATGACGATCGCCGCTCCGGGTCTTCACCTCACACACGACGATCGTGGTCCCGCGTGCGAGCACCAGGTCGATCTCACCTTCGCGACACCGCCAGTTGCGCGCCAGCACCTGGTACCCACGCGTGAGGTACCACTCGGCCACGAGCTGTTCTCCGTGGGCTCCGAGTCGGGCACGGTCGAACCGGGCGGGTCCGGTGTCGTCGGATTCGGCCACGTCGGCTCCCGTCGCGCTGCCCCGTCAGGTGGGCCCGCGCGGAGCAGGGCCGGTCCAGGGGCTCGATTGCAGGCGGGGGAAGCCGTGTGGGTCGCGGGTGCTCGGGGCCTCGGCCCCGGTCAGTCGCGCTTCTCCTTGATCTTCGCCGCCTTGCCGATCCGATCGCGCTGGTAGTACAGCTTCGCCCGGCGCACGTCACCGCGGCTGACGACCTCGATGCGGTCGATGATCGGCGAGTGCACGGGGAAGGTGCGCTCGACGCCCACGCCGTAGGAGAGCTTGCGGACGGTGAAGGTCTCCTGCAGGCCACCGCCCTGACGCCGGATGACGGCGCCCTGGAACACCTGCACGCGCTCCTTGTTGCCCTCGACCACCTTCACGTGGACCTTCAGCGTGTCGCCGGCGGCGAAGTCCGGGATGTCGGACTTGAGGCTGGCGTTGTCGATCAGGTCGGTCGGGTTCATGGGGAGATCTCCTCGGACGGCGCACGACGCGCCGGGCGTGCGGGCAGCTCGGAGATGATAGTGGCACGCGACGGCGGCGGGAAAACGGGTCAGCCGGCCCGGTCCGGACCGGGGGTGCCGGTGTCGTCGTTCCGGTCGACCTCCACGATCGATCGGTCGGCGTCGAAACCGAACTCCGACAGCAGCCGCACCTCATCGTCGTCGAGGCCGCCCCTGGCCGCGATCAGGTCAGGTCGGCACCGCACGGTGCGCTCGATCGCGGTCGCCCGCCGCCAGCGCGCCACACGGGCATGGTCACCGGATCGGAGCACCGACGGAACCTCCCACCCTCGGAACTCGGCCGGACGTGTGTACTGCGGATACTCCAGCAGCCCGTCGGCGAAGGACTCCTCGTCGGCTGAATCGGCATTGCCCATCACGCCGGGCAGCAACCGGGTGACCGCCTCGAGCACGACCAGCGCCGCCACCTCACCACCGGAGAGCACGACGTCGCCGATCGAGAGTTCCTCGTCCACCAGGTGATCGTGCACCCGCTGGTCGATGCCCTCGTAGCGACCACACAGCAACGAGAACCCCTCGCCGCCGGCGAGGTCGCGCGCCATGGCCTGGTCGAACCGGCGACCGCCCGGGCCCAACAGGAACAGTGGCCGCGGCGGGCGCACCCGCTCCACCGTGGCGAAGATCGGCCCCGGCAGCATGACCATCCCTGCGCCACCGCCGTAGGGCGCGTCGTCCACGGTGCGGTGCACGTCGTCGGTCGCATCGCGCAGGTCGTGCACCCGCAGGTCGACCAAGCCGTCACGACGCGCCCGCCCGAGCAGGCTCTCCGAGCTGAAGTCGGTGATCAGGCCGGGGAAGATGGTGAGGACGTCGATCCGCACGCGCTCAGTCCCACAACTCGAACAGCCCGTCAGGTGTGTCGACCACCAGGACGCCGTCGTCGGGGCCGTGCACCACGAACACGACCGGCACGAGGGGTCCGGTGTCGAGCGACAACAGATCTGCTGCCGGGTTGTCGACCACGGCCTCGACGGTGCCTCGCGGCGTGCCGTCGACGGTTCGGACCTCACAGCCGACGAGCTCGTGGACCCAGAGCTCGTCGGGCGCCGATGGCAGCGGCGCCGCGCGCAGCGTCGTGCCGCGCAGCCCGTCAGCGTCCTCGCGCGTCCCGACGCCCTCGAAGACGACGATCCACCGGTCCTGGTGGGCACGCGCGTGGCGGACGACGAGGTCGCCCGCGTCGGTCGTCAACCGCGCACCCGGGCTCAACCGCTCTGCGCGGTCCGAGACCATCTGGACGACGACCTCTCCCCGGAGTCCGTGGGGCTTGGTGATGCGACCCACCTCGAGGAGGTCGTCCCCGCCGTCGGTCGTCGCCGTCACCGGTGAGCCGTCAGTCGACGAACTCGACGTCGATCTCGACGCCGTCGCGGGCGGCCGCGGCGCGGGTCACCGTGCGGATCGCCGAGGCCATTCGCCCGCGCTTGCCGATGATGCGCCCCATGTCGCCGTCGGCGACGTACAGGTTGAGCTGCGGTCGGGACCCGTCGACCACCTCGACGCGAACACCGTCGGGCGACTCCACGAGTGATTTCGCGATGTGTTCGAGCACGGCGCTCGCATGTGCGGGGTCGTTGCCCGTTGCGTCGTCCACGTCGCTCACTTCGACGCCTTCGACGCCTGGAATTCCTCCCAGGCTCCCGAGACCTCGAGCAGCTTCTGGACACGCTCGGACGGCAGCGCACCCTTGTGCAGCCACGCGATGGCCTTCTCGTTGTCGACCGTGATCGCCGAGGGCTCGCGGCGAGGATCGTAGGTACCGACGATCTCGAGGTACTTGCCATCGCGCGGTGAGCGGGAGTCAGCAGCGACGATGCGGTAGGTCGGCTGCTTCTTCTTGCCCACGCGGGTGAGGCGGAGTCGAACGGCCACGTGTGTGTCTTCCTTCGGTCGGTACGTCGGTGGGTCCGGGTGGCGGGATCGCCGTGGACCGGATGCGGGATCTCCGGCAGAGGGCGAACGCTCGCCGGGGCGGCTCCCCATGATGGTGGCTGGGCGTGCGAGCGGCAAGCCGAGCGGTTGGTCAGCCCGCGCCCGTCGGCCCGCCGCGACCCTTCACGGCGTCGGGGAGCTGGGCCTCCATCTCCTCGAGGCTGGGAAGTGCGAACGATGCCTTCGAGACCTGTTTCTGACCCTTGGGAGTGACCCGTCCGCCGCCCTTCCGGCCCTTCTTGGCCTTCTTGGACTTTCGCTTGGCGAGCTTGTTCCCGCCCATCTGCTGCATCATCTGACGCATCTGCTTGAACTGGGCGACGAGCTGGGTGACCTCACCGGGGGCGGTTCCCGAGCCCTTGGCGATGCGCTCGCGACGCGAGCCGTCGATGAGATCGGGATCGCTCCGCTCGCGGATGGTCATCGAGCGGATGATGCCCTCGATGCGGGCGATCTGGCGGTCGTCGATCTCGACGTCGCGCACCTCTTTCGGCACGCCGGGCAGCATCCCCATCACGCCCGAGAGCGGACCCATCTTCTTGAGCGCCTGCATCTGCTCGAGGAAGTCGTCGAAGGTGAACGTCCCCTCCATGAGGCGAGCAGCCGCGGCTTCGGCCTGCTCCTCCTCGAAGACCTCCTCGGCCTTCTCGATGAGTGTCGCCAGGTCACCTTCGCCGAGGATCCGCCCCGCGAGGCGGTCCGGATGGAACAGATCGAAATCCTCGACCTTCTCGCCGGTCGAGGCGAACGCGATCGGGCGGCCGACGACCTCCTTGACCGACAACGCCGCGCCGCCGCGGGCGTCACCGTCGAGTTTGGTGAGGATCACTCCGTCGAGCTCGAGCGTCGCGTGGAACGACTCAGCGACGCCCACGGCGTCCTGCCCGGTCATGGCATCGACGACGAGGAAGGTGTAGTCGGGCTGGACCTCTTCTGAGATCCGCCGGACCTGGTCCATCAACTCGGCGTCGATCGCGAGACGTCCGGCGGTGTCGACGATCACGACGTCGCGTCCGAGACGCCGGGCCTCGGTCACCGCCCCCTTCGCGACGTCGACCGGATCGCCCTGGCCGGAGGCGACCACGTCATCGGGTGCGGAGTACACCGGCACGTCGACACGTTCGGCCATGGTCCGCAGCTGCGCGACCGCAGCGGGGCGCTGGAGATCGGCACCCACGAGCAGCGGGTTCCGTCCCTGGCTCTTGAACCAGCGGGCGAGCTTGGCCGAGTTGGTGGTCTTGCCCGACCCCTGCAAACCCGCCATGAGCACCACGGTGGGGGGCTTCGATGCGTAGGTGATCCGCAGCGTCTCGCCGCCGAGGGTGGCGGTGAGCTCCTCGAGGATGATCTTCTTGACCTGCAGGGCAGGATTCAGCGCCCGGGACAGCTCCTCACCCACGGCCCGTTCCCGGATGCGGGACTGCAGGGACTTGACCACCGACAGGTTGACGTCGGCCTCCAGCAGGGCCAGCCGGATCTCGCGCAGGACCTCATCGACGTCCTCCTCCGAGAGCCGCCCCTTGTTGCGCAGGCGGGTGAAGATCCCTTCGAAACGGTCGCTCAGTGACTCGAACATCGGCCCACCACGCTATCGGACCATGCGCTGCTGTCTGCAGCCCGCGACTCGTGCCGACCGGCGCTCACTTCCTGAGAGCGGTCAGTCCTGGGAGAACAGCGCATCGACGAACTCCTGCGCGTCGAAGTCGACGAGGTCGGCCGCGCTCTCACCCAGACCGACCAGCTTCACCGGGATGCCCAGCTCGGACGCGATCGCGAACACGATGCCCCCCTTCGCCGAACCGTCGAGCTTCGTGAGGACCACGCCGGTCACGTCGGTGGCCTCGGTGAACTGGCGTGCCTGCGCGAGCCCGTTCTGACCGGTGGTGGCGTCGAGTACCAGCAACACCTCGGTGACCGATCCGGCGCCCTTGTCCGCCACCCGACGCACCTTGGCGAGCTCCTCCATCAGGTTGCTCTTGGTGTGGAGCCGCCCAGCGGTGTCGGCCAGGACGACGTCGGCGCCCCGGGAGTCCGCTGCGGCAACGGCATCGAAGACGACCGAGGAGGGATCGCCACCTTCGGTGCCGCGCACGAGTTCCGCGCCGCACCGTTCCGCCCAGGTTCCCAGCTGTTCGGCGGCTGCGGCCCGGAAGGTGTCGCCGGCCGCCATCACGACCGACCGGCCCTCGTCGGCGAGGCGCCGACCGACCTTGCCGATCGTCGTCGTCTTGCCGACACCGTTCACCCCGACGAACAGCCAGATCGTCGGTGGGGCGTCGGCGGTCCGGAGCCCGGCGGGCGCGCCGAGGCGTTCCACCATCTCGGCCTTGACGGCTTCGATGAGCTCCACCGAGGTGGTCAGCTGGCGTTCCTTCACCGTCGCACGGACCGAGTCGAGCAGCTCGGTGGCGGGCCCGATCCCGACGTCGGCGCGGATCATCGCCTCCTCGAGCTCCTCCCAGGTCTCGGCGTCGATGTCGGTCCGCGACAGGATGGAGCCGATGTAGCCGGAGAACGCAGAGCGAGCTCGCGCGAGGCGGTCGCGGAACGACGGGCGGACGAGCTCCTCGACACCAGCCTCGCCAGCGAGCTCGGCCGCTTCGGCGAGCCGGATGTTCTCCTGCTCCTCCTCCTCGGTCAGCTCGGGACCGGTGACGACGACCTCGGGCGCGAGGATGCCGCCCATGGGGTCGACGACCTCGACCTCGGGGCCCTGAGGACCCGGCCCTTCGTCGTCGGGGCCGACGCGCTCGGGCGGGGCCTCGGTGCCGGTGACCGACGGCGCCGACGGTGGCGGCTCGAGGACCTCGCCGCGAGGGCGGCGTCGGACGACCACGAAACCGATGATCAGGACGATCACCGCGGCCACGGCAAGGACTGCGTAGATGGGTTCCAGCACGATCCGGAGCCTACAAGGGCACAGATGGCCGGCCCGCGTGGGGCCGACGCGCCGCGACCAACCGGGGATCGGGCAAGCTGTGGGTCCTGAACACGGGATCAGCTCCGGTCACCGCTCGACTCCCGCCGGCCCCACGCCCGCCGTACCGTGCAGGTCGTCGGGTGCGCGCGGCGACCGGACCCCCCGAACCCCTCCAGCCCGGGAGCACGATGGACCACCCGATGCCCACCTCCGACTCCGCCCTGCCGGTCCCTTCGGACCGGGGCGGCCGTGGCGACGAGGCGCTCGTGCTCGAGCGGCTGCTGTTCGAGATGAAGAAGGTCATCGTCGGCCAGGAGCGGGCGATCGAACGCATGCTCGCCTGCTTGATCGCCGGGGGACACTGTCTGCTCGAGAGCGTGCCGGGGCTCGCGAAGACCCTCGCGGTCGAGACCATGGCCCGTACCGTCGGGGGGACGTTCAACCGCGTGCAGTTCACCCCGGACCTGCTGCCGGCCGACGTGGTCGGCACACGCATCTACCGGACCTCGACCGAGGCGTTCGACGTCGAACTCGGCCCCGTCTTCACCAACTTCCTGCTCGCGGACGAGATCAACCGTGCGCCGGCCAAGGTGCAGTCGGCGCTGCTCGAGGTGATGGCCGAGCGTCAGGTGACCATCGGGGGGACCACCCACCGCGTCCCGGACCCCTTCCTCGTCATGGCGACGCAGAACCCGATCGAGTCCGAGGGCGTCTACCCGCTCCCGGAGGCGCAGCGGGACCGCTTCCTCATGAAGGTCGTCCTCGGCTACCCGTCACCCACCGAGGAGGTCGAGATCGTCCAGCGCATGGGGACCAACCCGCCATCGCCCGAACAGGTCGTCGAGCTCGACCAGGTCCGCGAGCTGCAGGCCGCGACCGATCGCGTCTACGTGGACCGATCCGTGCTGGAGTACGCGGTGAACCTCGTGCTGTGCACCCGCACCCCGGAGAACTACGGACTCGCCGAGTTGCGTTCGTACATCGAGTTGGGTGCGAGTCCACGTGCCTCGATCGGGCTCATCCGGGCCGGTCGCGCACTCGCCCTGCTGCGCGGTCGCACGTATCTCACCCCACAGGACGTCTTCGATGTGGCACCCGAGATCCTCCGCCACCGACTGCTGTTGTCCTACGAGGCACTCGCGCGGGACATCGACGTCGAGGCCGTGCTCAACCGGGTCCTGTCGACCGTGCCAGCGCCCCGGGTCGCTCCGACCCAGCAGCCAACGGCACCGACGCCGTCAGGAACCTACGCCCACCATGGCGGGGAGGCACCCGGCAACGGCGCCGGCGGACCGCCGCCGCACAG
>SKRR01000117.1 GCA_007118345.1 Microthrixaceae bacterium
GCCTGCGGTCAGAACCAGTGTTGTATCGGTTGTCCACTCAAACGTGATAGGCCCCATTGACAGAGCAGGCTTGACTTCAAACGACCAGACATCGCCTTCGGTTGTCCCTAATGGATTGACCGTATCGACACGCCAGAAATACTCCGTTCCGTACAGCAGCTCGACAACCTGTTCGAGCGTCTCCACGTCAAGGTCTTCTTCAATAAGCTCGTTGCCCAGATAGACATTGAACGTATCTGTCCGGTCGCCTGCAACCCATTCCAACGTTAGCTCGCCGTCTGGGTCAAGCTCAACATCTTCAGCTTCGTGAGCCGGCGTTGGCGTGCTCGCCTTTTCCGGCAAGTCGGCATCGGTCAAATGACTTCGCAGGTACGGGTATTCATCATTCCAATAACCACCCTGCACCCAAACATCGTCGAAGTCCCAACTTTCAGGGTACTCGTTCTCGTCTTGCAAATCAGCTTGCGGTTTACCCACAGCCCCTAAACTTGTACCAGTGCCTTCGTAAAAGCAATCCGTTGTGTACCACGCCCCGTAAGACAGCCCACCCCAAAAGTTATCAAGAATAGAATCATCGTCGTCCGTACCGACAGCGTAGCAATGTGTGAAAATAGGAGTTCTATAGCCGTCATGAACCGATGCGACCATCGACCCCAACCCGGTCGGTGCATCGCCTGCTCCGGTGTATTCAAACTTTGCAATAGCAAAACAATCCTTCCAGTTGCCTCCGCTTGACCGTGCCGCAAAACCACCATACTCACTACTGCCACGTGGAGCATGGATTGTGCCGACAAAGTAACACTGCTCAAAACCAACACCTGCACTTCCGTGCATATGATTAGCCGTCCCCGACAGTCCCCCAACGGCGCGAGCTGCAGAAGCCACACTACACCGCACATCACCCGTCGCCCAGCAACGGTAAGCGAAAGAAGTACTGCCCGACGAGTTGCCGAACGCTCCGCCGACTATCTGTTCGCCTGTAACGTCAATGCCTGATGCCCTGCAATTTATAACGTCAAAGTAGCTCCCAATCTGTCCGGCTATTGCGCCAACACAGTCTTGACCAACAATCTCTGGGTTGATGAGATAGATGTTTTGTAATAAACTATTTGGGCCCTCGGCTTTTTTTACATCACCAAACAAGCCCACGTAATCAGTCGTCGGTCTGTTTATAAACAGATTGCTTATTGTATGATTGCCACCGTCATATGTGCCCGTGAACGGATTCGCCTCAGTCCCTATCGGCGCAAAGCCATCGCCTTCATTGTAAGGCGCCTCATCCATGTCTATATCATCGGTCTGGACAAAGATACCGGCCATCAACCCCGCCGTCTCAATCATCTGTAAATCTTCGGCATTGGTAATCTCGGCAGTGATAAGCCAGTTGGGGAGCACCTTTTCTTCCCCCTGATCGTCATACCACTTTTTGCCATAGCCGAGGAGACAATACGCATCCGTTCCGGCGTCGTTCACTACCGCATTAGCGGCCCCATCCTCAAGGTCGTCATAGAAATAGACTTGTCCACGGGAATGGGCGTGGATGTAACAGCCAGAGATAGCGGTCGCAACCGTCTTGCCTCGAATATGGATGATGCCCGCCGCATTACCCGACCCTCGCTGATACGCACCACGTCCAGAAGTGACCCCGCCTGTACAATCCCCGCCGATGTCGATTGTACCGCCTGAGCCATTATAAGCACCGTGAGAATTTGTGCCACTTCCTCCGAGAGCGTTTCCATCAATCTCGATAGTGCCAACTCCGTGATTATTGCAACCATACGCACTTGTGCCACTTCCGCCGGTGCACTTTTTCATAATTTTTACTGTACCAGCCGTGACACAATAAACGCCCCAAGAATGATCTCCGCTCCCACCCATGGAGCTTCCGGTGATGTTTACCGTGCCAGTCTGGCTGTTATGGCAACTTATTGCAAAATTTCCATTTCCGCCCTTTACATCACCGTTAATCGTGCAACTCGCCGGGCTTGTCGCCTCAAATCTGAAAAACCCATTTGAAGTACAATTCCCCGCCTCCATCTCTCCATCTGGGAAATTGACAGTAACCCCATCAGAGAGAATACAACGGCCTGTACCGCCGACGCCGTCCGTGCCGATATAAGCAAGGTTTGGCGTGTCCATGTCAATCGTACAAATTGTGTCGTCGGCAATAATCACCGTATCGCCGTCGGCGGGCAGCGTGCCGCCCGACCATTTTGTCGTATCTGACCAGAGGTGTGGTGCTGACCCCGATGCTGTAAATGTCTTGGTCGCCATTATCGTTTAACCTCCTCAGTAGGCTTTAATTCTCTTTCGATCTCCGCCTTACGTCCTTCCAGCCGCCGGATTTCATCGGCCACAACAACGTCCGGCTCGGTCTTCATCCGCTCGACAATCCGCTCACACTGCCACGCCATCGACGGGGACAGCTTCGGTAATTTCGGCTCTATCGCCTTTATTTTGTCGGCAATATACGCCTCGGCGGCATCCTCTTCTTGCAGCTCGTCTATCCGCCGCTCGATGTCATCGCGCTGACGTTCAAGCTCGGATCGGCTATCGTCAATCGTCGAGCCGTCATCTATGGGTTCACGTTCGCTCATAGTGTTATCCGATCTTATTGTTTTCCTTTCCACATCGGCCTGCCGCTTTTGACCACAATCGTCGTGTGCAGCGCGTCCTCGAAGGGATCGCAGCGCAGGA
>SKRR01000187.1 GCA_007118345.1 Microthrixaceae bacterium
ATCAAGACGGCGATCGCCGGGGGGACGGTGCTCGATCCGCTCGTGGTCGACGCACTGGTCGACGCGCGTCAGCGCAAGCGCGCGTCGCTGCTCGACCGGCTCACTTCGCGGGAGGTCGAGGTGCTGTCGCACATCGCGCGCGGCCACACGAATACGGCGATCGCGGAGAAACTTGTGCTGTCTGAGCGGGCCGTGTCGAAGCACATCGGCAGCATCTTCTCCAAGCTCGAACTGCACCCGGACGACACGCAGGTCCATCGACGGGTCCGGGCGGTGCTCGTCTACCTGTCGGAGACCGCCGGCTGATCCTCGCGCGCCGGCTCGGCGGGAGCTTCGGGCACCCAGCCCCGGACCGTGACACCCCCTCCGGGCGTTGCGGTGATCTCGAGCCGCCCCCCGAGCGCCTCGACGCGGTCACGCATGTTGGTCAGGCCCGCTCCCTTCTCGGTGTTCGCCGGATCGAAGCCGTTACCGTCGTCGACGACCGCGAAGGTCAGGGTCCCATGTCTGTCTTGCAGTTCCACGCGCAACGTGGAGGCGTCGCCGTGCCGGCTGGCGTTGTGCATGGCCTCGAGGCAGCACAGGTACACCGCCGCCTCGACGCTGCGATCATGGCGGCGGGAGCCATTGGCCTCGACGGTCACCTGCAGTGGCACGTCCCGTGCGTGTGCTCGCAACGCGGCCGGGAGCCCCTGCTCCGCCAACACCGGCGGGCAGAGCCCGCGGGCGAGGTCGCGCAGCCGACGGATCGCGTCGTCGGCCTGTTGGGCAGCGAGGGCCAGCGCCTCGGATGTGGGGGTGGCACCATCGTGTTCGGCGAGCGTGGTCGCCAAAGCGATGGTGAGTCGCAGCGCCAGCAGCTGCTGCTGTGCCCCGTCGTGGATGTCGCGCTCGAGTGCCCGTCGGGCGTCGTCGTGCGCGGTGACGATCCGCTGTCGTGAGGTGCGCAGCTCGTTGATGTGGGCATGGAGTTCACCGGTGAGCCGGACGTTGCGGGCGACAGGGCCCAGCGCGGCAGCGACCTGTCTGAGCAGCCGCTCGTCGGCCGGCAGGAACCGGTCGTCTCGGTCGGCGAGCAGCCGGACCTCGCCCATCGTTCCGCCCTCGTGGACGATCGGGGCCGCACGTCGGGCGATGTCGATCGACACGCCGGTGGCAGCTTCCAGTTGGTCCACCCCGTTGTCCCGCCGGATCCGGATCTCCGCCCGAGTCGCGCCGGTCGAGGAGACAAGGAGCTCCACGACTTGTTCGAGCACCTGTGTGGTCGAGTCGGCCCGGGCGAGCTCATCCGAAAGCGCCGCGAGCGCCTCTTCCGGAGTCACGCGGGTCCCCGTCACCAGCCGGGTTGCCAGCAGCAGGGTTCGGCGACGCAGCGGCTCGAACGCGACCGCTAACACCGCCGTCGCGGCGACCGATAGCCACAACCGCGACCCGCTGCCGAGCATGGCGCCGATGCCTGCCACCATGCCGACGTAGACGAGTGTGACAACGCCACCGAGCATCGCGACGGTCATGGCGCGACTGACCACGAGCTCGACATCGAACAGCCGGTACCGCGTGACGCTGCCGGCGATGCCGGCCAGCAGCAGCACGCTCCCGAGGACGGTCGCGACCGCCCACACGGCCTGCCAGGGGTAGAGCACCACCAGCGCCGTGAGGAACAACGACGCCGCGATCACCACCGGACGGACGCGGCGACGCTCGTCCGGGTCGGCGGCACGCATCCTGACGACGAGCGAGGCGCCGATGAGCAGCGCCCCGAGGCCCAGGATCGGCATGCCTACGACGAAAAGGATCCACGCGGTTCGGTCGTCCGGGTTCAGCTCGTTGAACGTGAGCAGATGCGGCGACCACGGGCGCGACGCCCACATCCACGCGGAGACCGCGATCACCAGGCCGGTGACGAAGACCCAGCGGACGGGTCTGCACCGTGCCGAGGGCAGCTGCCCGTCCGGGAAGTGCAACAGGCCGAAGACCGCCAGTCCCCCAGCCAGCAGCCACCCGGACACGGCAAGCCAGAGCGGGTAGGCCACCACGGCGGGTAGCTCGCGGTGTGCGACGGTGCCCGACAGCATCGCCTCCCACAGCACGGGTTGGCGGCTCGAGGTGGTGTACACCGTCGCCATCGAGACGACGTGCAGGGAACTGAGCACGCCTGCGACGAAGAACGCCCGGGCCGCGATGCTCGTTGGATGGCGACGCAGTGCCACCCCGAACACGACCACGCTGACCAGCCCGAGCGGCGCTTGGTGCAGGGCCCACGCGTCGAACAACTGCTGCAGCGGCGCACCGCGCACCGGATAGGAGGCGAGGCCCGCGACGATCAGCAGGACGCACACCGTCGCGATGGCAGGCACGAACCGCACCGCCCTCACCGCCCCGGCGGGGCGGGGCGAGTCCAGTGGGGCCGCGATCGTCGTCACCGGTGCAGTGTCGCCGGTGCGCGCCCTCGTGTCACGGGGTCGGACACACCCTCCGGTGGTGGAGCCAGCTCCCCCCTGTTTCACCGGCTGGCCCCCTGGGCGTCATGACGCCGCTTGGGGAACCTGAACCGAGGCGGTCGCGGGGTTCGTGTCCGGTGACCACCGTGACGAAGACACTCCGACCGGGAGGTGCGTTGATGGACGAACTTCGCTACCGCGAGGCCGAGCGACGGTGGTTCGCCCACGAGGGCGTCGCCCCGGTCGAGCACC
>SKRR01000032.1 GCA_007118345.1 Microthrixaceae bacterium
CGTACGATTGGTGTATGGCTCGCGTCAGAACCAACATCGAGATCGAGGACGACCACTTGCGCGCCGTCATGGACCGCTACGGCGTGAGCACCAAGACCGAAGCGGTCGACCTGGCACTGCGGCATCTCGCCGGACAGCCGATGTCGCGCGACGAAGCCCTGGCGATGCGTGGAGCCGGCGCGATCGACGACGTGCCTGCTGACATGGCGCCGCCGGGCAACAGGTGATCCTCGCCGACACCTCGGCGTGGGTCGAGTACGACCGTGCCACGAACAGCGCCACCGATAGGGCGATCACCGACCTGATCGCCGGCGATGGCGAGCTCGCGGTCACCGAGCCGGTGGTGATGGAAGTAGTGGCGGGTGCTCGTGACGCACGACGCGAACTCGACCTGCGACGACTCCTGGGGCGGTTCGAGTTGCTGCGGTTCGACGCAGCGAGCGACTTCGACGGCGCAGCGCGGATCTACCGTCGGTGCCGCAGCGCCGGCGTGACCCCACGAGGAATGGTCGACTGCATGGTCGCCGCGGTGGCGTGGCGACACGGAGCCGCGTTGCTCAGCGCGGACCGCGACCTCGGCCGTGTGGCCGAGGTGATGCAGATCGAGCTCGTGACGGTCACGTGACCGAGGCCGCCTGACCGACCTCAGATGATGGTCAGCTCGGGGTTGTAGCGGCGGGTCGGGGCGAGCTCCACGTCGATGCGCTCGGCGATCGCGGCGAAGGCCTGCGCCGCCTCGGAGTCGGGTGCCACCGAGGCGATCGGATGACCGTCGTCGCCACCCTCGCGCAGCTGGGGAACCAGGGGCACCTGGCCGAGCAGCGGGACGTCGACCTTGTCGGCGAGCACCTGACCACCACCGGCCCCGAAGATCTCGTACCGCTGACCGTCGTCGCCGGTGAACCACGACATGTTCTCGATCACGCCCTTGACCTCGAGCCGGACCTTCTCGGCCATGAAGGCCGCTCGTTGGGCGACCTGCTGTGCGGCCGGCTGTGGTGTGGTGACCACGTACACCTCTGCACGCGGCAGGAACTGCGCGAGCGAGATGGCGATGTCACCGGTGCCCGGCGGCAGGTCCACCACCAGGTAGTCGGGCTCGTCCCAGTAGACGTCGGTGAGGAACTGCTCGAGCGCCTTGTGGAGCATCGGGCCTCGCCAGATCACCGGTTGGGCCTCGTCGACGAAGAAGCCCATCGAGATGCACCGCACACCGTGGGCCTCGGGGGGCACGATCATCTGGTCGATCAGAACCGGCGGACGGTCGACCCCGAGCATCCGCGGGATCGAGAAGCCCCACACGTCGGCGTCGACCACGGCGACGCTGTGGCCCCGCTGTGCGAGCGAGACACCCAGGTTGGTCGTGACCGACGACTTGCCGACGCCTCCCTTTCCGGAGGCGATCAACAGCACGCGGGTGCGCGACGACGGGTCGGCGAACGGGATGGCCCGACCCTCTGCGTGGCCGTGGGCGGCCTGGGACCCCGCGGTGGCGGCCGGGTCCCCGTGCAGGCGCTGACGCAGCGCGGCGCGCTCGTCATCGGTCATCGAGGTGAACTCGAGTTGGACGTCGTCCACGCCGTCGAGCGCGGCGACCGCGGTGCTGACCCGCTCGCGGATCTCCGCCTTGAGCGGACAGCCGGGGATGGTCAGGGCGATGAGCACCCGAACCGAGGAGTCCTCGACGGTCACCTCACGGACCATGTCGAGGTCGACGATCGATCGATGCAGCTCGGGGTCCTGGACCGGGCGGAGCGCCTCGGTGACCTCTGCGGGGGTGGGTGCCATGGGTCGAGCCTGCCAACACGCGACCCGGTCCGGCAAGGCAGCACCGGTAGTGTCTGGCTGTGGCACCGCTCAGCCCGACCGAGTTCAACTCGGCGGTCACCGCGATCACCTCGGCGTTCGGGGATCCGACGCGCCGCGAGATCTACCTCTACGTGCACGGCCACCCCGACGGGGTGACCGCCTCGGCAGTGGCCGAACGGTTCGACCTGCACGCCAACGTCGCACGCCACCACCTCGACAAGCTCGCGGCCGGCGGATACCTCGAGATCACCACCCTGCGGGCGGCCGGCGGTGCGGGACGGCCGTCGAAGCGGTACCGCACCGTGGGTGAGGAGGTCACCCTCGACGTCGCGGTCGGTCAGGACGACGTGCTCGTGCAGTTGCTCGGCCGAGCCCTCTCCGAGCTCGGCGAGGAGCGTGCAGCGACGCTCGCCGAGGAGGTCGGTGAGGAGTACGGCCGCACGATGGCGGCCGCCATGGGCGACCAGGGCACCCGCTCGTTCCGAGCAGCGCTGCACGCCGTGGCCGACGCGCTCTCGGCCCACGGGTTCGCGGCGCACGCCGAGAAGGAGGGCAACTCGCTACGCATCGTCACCGAGCACTGCCCCTTCGGCGAGGCTGCGGTGGAGCACCCGGTGATCTGCGCGGTCGACCGCGGCATGGTTCGGGGCATGCTCGACTCGCTGTACGGCGAGACGAGCGTCGAGCTCGCCGCGTCCATCTCGGGCGGCGAGGCCAGCTGCGTCACCTCGGTCGACGAACAGCCCGCCTGAGGCGCGTGCGCAGCTATCTCGACCACGCGTCGACCTCGCCCACCCGACCGAGCGCGGTCACCGCGCTGACCGCGTGGTTCACCGCGCAGCCCCCTGCGGCCGACCCGGCACGGCTCCACCACGAGGGCCTCGTCGCACGCGTCGCCCTCGAGGAGGCACGGGAGCAGACGGCCGCGCTGCTCGGCGCCCGCCCCCGGGAGGTCGTCTTCACCTCGGGCGCGACCGAGTCCATCGCGATGGCGACCTACGGGGCGCTGGGTCGCGACCCCGCGCGCCGCCACGTGGTGCTGTCGGCGGTCGAGCACTCGGCGGTGCGCGACTGGGCTGCGCGCGGTGAGGCCACCGAGGTCGGCGTCGACAGGTTCGGGCGGGTCGACCCCGACGAGCTGCTCGGCGCCGTACGGTCCGACACCGCTCTGGTGCACCTGCAGTGGGTGAACCACGAGGTGGGCACGATCCAGCCCGTCGACGAGGTCGTGACGGCGTGTCGCGAACGCGGCGTGCTGGTGCACGTCGACGCAGCGCAGGCGGTGGGGCGCGTGCCGGTCGATCTCTCCGCATCGGGAGCCGATCTGGTCTCGGTGTCGGGCCACAAGTTCGGCGCCCCGCCGGGCACCGGCGTGCTCTTGGTCCGTCGTGGCCTCCGGCTCCCCCCGCTGCTCGTCGGCGGCGACCAGGAACGCGCCCGACGCGCCGGCATGGAGAACGTGCCTGCGCTGGTGGGACTCGGCGCGGCGGCCGCGGAGCTCGCCTCGACCGTCGACCACGAGATCGACCGGGTCACAGGGCTCGGTGACCGTGTGCGCGCCTGGGTCGATGCCGAAGCGGATCTGTCGGTGCTGGGCGACCCGCAGCACCGGTCCGGCCATCTGGTCTGTGTGGGGATCGAGGGCATCGAACCCCAACCGGTGCTCCTGGGCCTCGACCAACACGGCGTGGCGGTGCACTCGGGGAGCTCGTGCAGCTCGGAGGCGCTCGAGCCGTCGCCCGTGCTCGAGGCCATGGGGGCCGACGCGAGCCACTCGTTGCGCATCTCGCTCGGCTGGTCCAGCACCGACGCCGACGTCGATCGACTGCTCGAGGTGCTCCCCGGCGTGCTGGACGGTCTGCGAGCGATGCGGCGGGACCCGGCATGAGTGCCCCGCCGTCAGTGGTGATCTTCGATCTGGACGGCGTGATCCGGGACTGGAACGACGACGAGCTGGCGGTGCTCGAGACGTCGTTCGGACTGGAGCCGGGTGAGATCGTCACCGTCGCCTTCGACGGCGAGCTGGGACGTGCCGCGACGACGGGCGAGCTGACCTACCGGGTGTGGATGGACGAGATCCGGCGGCGCATCATGGCGCGGCACGGTGCCGGCGTGGCGGCCGCCCTCGACGAATGGGAACGCAACGTGGGGCGGGTCGACATCGAGATGTTGACGTTGCTGCGCTCGGTCCGCACCCTGGTGCCCGCCGTGGTGCTCTCCAACGGAACGACGCGGCTGCGCCGGGACCTGTACGCGCTCGACCTGACCGACGAGTTCGACCAGATCTTCAACACCGCCGAGATCGGCATCGCGAAACCCGAACCCGCCGTGTTCCTCCACGTGCTCGACGAACTCGGTCGGGAACCGTCCGAGGTGGTGTTCATCGACGACCTCGCCGCGAACGTCGAGGGGGCCCGTTCGGTCGGCATCCGTTCGCACCAGCACCTCGGGCGTGAGGGCACTGCGGCCTTCCTGGGCGAGGTGGGTGTGGTCGTCGACTGACTCACGAGCCGATCGGGGTCCGGTCCACCGGCGCCCGCCGGCCACGCCGTGCACTCGCCCGGACGATCTCGTCGGGCACGTCGACCTCGAGTCGCAGCAGCGCCGCACCGAGGGTCTTGCCGAGGTTGTCCGAACGCAGCGACCTGGGACCGCCGCCGCCGAGGGCGGCCTCGAGGACGAACTTCAGTGCCCACACGTTCGGGACCTCGTAGCGGGTGACCGGCCCCTGCACCATCGTGCCGAAGTGCGAACGAACGACCTCGGCGGTGACGACCTCGCGCAGCGCCGAATAGGTGGCCTCGTCGTCGGCGAAGAGCGACAGGTCGGACCGGTCGCCCTTGTCGCCGGAACGCACACCGCAGAGGTCTCGGAGCTGCACGGTGGCCACGGCGTGTGACGTTAGGCGAGAGGACCGGGTCGGCGGGGTGCGGCGGCTACCGTGCCGGTCGATGACGACCTACCTCATCCGCCACGGTTCGGCCGGCACCCGCGACGACCGCGACCCGAACGATCACGAACGGCGGCTCGACGAGGCCGGGGTCCTCCAACGGGACCAGCTCACCGAGTGGCTCCGCCACGAGCCCATCGTCCGGGTGATCTCCAGCCCGCTCGTCCGCTGCGTGCAGACCGTGGAACCGCTCGCCGCCGCGCTGGGGCTCCGGGTGGAGCTCGACGACGCGCTCGCCGAGGGCGCCGACCTCGAGGCCGCATGGGCGCTGCTCGCCGCCACGGCGGACGAGGACGTGGTGCTGTGCAGCCACGGCGACGTCATCCCGGAACTGCTGCGGCGCGCCGAGCTGCGCGGGCTGCACGTGGCCGGAAAGGCCGGCTGTGCCAAGGGATCGGTCTGGACGCTGCGCCACTGGGACGGCGAGCGCTTCGCCACCGGTGTCTACACGCCGATCCCGAAGCGGGCGGGATGAGTCCGCTCAGCTGACCTCGAGCCCGATCCGGACGCCGGGGTCGACGAGGTCACGAGCGACGGGGATCGCGGCGAGCGACATCAACGCGGTAGGACCGGTGTCACGGGCCCGGCCGAACGGCGTCACCATCGGCGGACCGCCCAGGCCGAGCTGACCGGCCTCTCGTGCGAGCCGCGAGGCGTCGGAGCGATCGGCGCAACGCCAGACCACTCGTGCCATGACCTCGTTCGGCTCGGTGCCGGCATCGTCCGCCGCGTCGAGGTCGACGGTCGGTCCCCCGAGCGCGTCGAGGCCGAAGTACTCCTCGTGCCACTCGAGCACCGCGATCCCGAGTGCATCGGCTCGCGCGACGAGGAACCTCGCCGCAGCCCGCGCCTTCGCCTCGGCGTCGGGCCACGGGTAGGCCAGACGCGACTCGCCGGAGTAGCCCGCCGGGGTGCACACCAGGCCTTTGTAGTCCTGCGGCCGGGGGGCGCCGGCGACGCCGTGCACCCGGACCCGGTCGTCACTGAGGTCATCGAGCTGCACCGAGGTGAAGTCGGCGGTGACATCGGGGTTCAGATAGGCGGCGGGGTCGTGCACCTCGTAGAGCAGCTGCTCCCGGACGGTGTCGAAGCTGACCCGGCCTCCGGTTCCCGGCGGCTTGGTGATCACCGCCGTGCCGTCGGGAGCGCACTCGGCGATGGGGAACCCCGGCGCGGAGAAGTCACCCAGGTTCCACCAGTCACCGGAGTAGTTGCCGCCGGTGACCTGCGCGGAGCACTCCAACAGGTGGCCGATGGTGACGCCCGCAGCAAGTCGGTCCCAGTCGTCGTCGGACCAGCCGAACTCGTGCACGAGCGGCGCCAGGAAGAGTGACGCGTCCGCGACCCTTCCGGTGATCACGATCTGCGCGCCGGCGTCGAGCGCCTCGACGATCGGGGCGGCGCCCAGGTAGGCCGCAGCGAAGATGGTGTCGCCGGGCAGGCCCAGTCCCGCGTCGTGCGGGCGGAGGTCGTCGCCGACGACGGTCGCGACCTTCACGCCATGGAGTCCTGCGGCTCGCAGGCCCTCGACCACCGCACGACCGGCTGCGACGGGATTGATGCCGCCGGCGTTGGTGATCAGTCGGGTGGAGCCCTCGACGATCGGCGCGGCCGCCATCGCGACGTAGGCGGGCAGGTCGCGGGTGTAGCCGAGCGACTCGTCGCGACGACGGTCCTTGGCGAGGATGGCCAGGGTCAGCTCTGCCAGCGCCTCACAGATCAGGTAGTCGACGCCGGCCTCGAGCAACGGGCCCACCCCCGCGTGCCCGTCGCCGTAGAACCCCTGGCCACCACCGAGTCGGATCACGCCCGCATCCTGCACGATCACCGATCCATCGCGTCGCGGATCTGTTCGGGTCCACCGAAGAGGAACGACGCGGTGGGCCGTGGCAGGCCCTCGAGCGCGTCGAGATCGGCGTCGGCTTCGCCGTTGCGCTGCTCCGCGGCCGCCAGCGACGCACGGACCAACAGTGCGTTGGGGTCCTCCGGCGCGGCGGCGACCGCACGGTCCGCGAGTGCGACGGCCGCGGCGAGATCGGTCGTGTCGGGTCCGACCGCGGCATAGGTGCGTGACACGAGCGCGTCGACGTTGTCGGGGTCGGTGGCGAGCAGCGCGTCGAGGCAGCCCGCCAGCTCGTCGAGGAAGCCGTCCTCGTCGGCCTCGGCAGCGGCCTGCCAGCAGGCGCGCGTCGGTCGGTCGAGCAGTTCGACGAACACGTCGCGTTCGAGGCCCTGGGACCGCAGCACACCGATCGCGGCAGGCGTCGGTGCGTTGCGGTAGAAGCGGTCGATCTCCTGCGCAGCACGCTCGTGCTCACCAGCACGTGCGGCGACCACGCCGAGGAAGACGCGGACGTCGGGATACTCCGGATCGAGTTCCGCTGCGCGCCCGAGGTTCTGCGTGCCCTCGAGGACCTCACCGAGACGGATCATCGCCCAGCCCCGGTACGTGAGGGCCTCGACGTTGTCGGGTGCGTCGGCGAGGAGTTCGTCGTAGCACTCGACGCCGCCCTCGGGGTCCCGGAACGACGCCTGCTGGCAGGTCGAGAGCCGGGCCCGCATGGTGTTCACCTCTCCCGTGATGGGCCCGTCGCCACGTTGTCCCGCACTGCGGGCCACGAGCACCCCGGCGACGACGGCGAACGCGAGCACTGCTGCGACGACCGCGATCGTCCGGACCGGTCGGCGCGGCTCGGCCGGACGCTCGACCAGGGCCCGTTGCTGTTCGATCGCAGCCAGCACCTTCGACGCACGGAGGGTGTAGTCGTCCTTCAACGTGGCGTAGTCGTCGTCGGTGATGTCACCGACCGCGTGCTCACGTTCGAGGTCGTCGAGCGAGGCCAGCAGATGCTCGCGCTGCTCCTCGAGCAGCGCGAGCTCGTCCGGGTCGAGGCGAGTGCTCACGCCTCGGTCGGCCCCTCAGCATCGGTCGGCCCCTCAGCATCGGACGGTCCCGCACTGCCGTCGCGCCGAACCTGCTGTGCCGCGCGCACGCGGTCGACGTCCTCGTCGGACACGTCGGGCGTGCCGGCGGTGGTGCGCCAGCGACGGAACGATCCCACGAGCAACAGGACCGCACCTGCGAGGCCGACGACCGGCACGATCCACACCAGCGAGCCGACCCCGGTCGCCGGCGGCGTGAGCAGGACTTCCTGCCCGTACCGCTCGACGAAGAAGTTGAGGATCTCGGCGTCGGTGCGGCCCCGCGCCATCTGCTCGGAGACCTCCTGGCGGAACTGGATCGCCGAGGGGGACTGCGAGTCGGCGACCGACTCGCCGACGCACTGCTGGCACTTG
The DNA here is from genome assembly GCA_007118345.1 of Microthrixaceae bacterium. Taxonomy (GTDB): domain Bacteria; phylum Actinomycetota; class Acidimicrobiia; order Acidimicrobiales; family Microtrichaceae; genus SKRR01. Next base: position 8,057 of record SKRR01000032.1, read on the forward strand.
AGCTGCGCCGAGAGAGCGAACAGGCGGTCGTCGCTGACGCCCTCGGTGGGAGGCGTGCCGGCCCCCACCACGAGCGCACCCACTGCGACGACCCCCATCAGGGTCCACCACCACCACTGCTGGCGCACGGCGCGGCCGGCGACACCGCGTGAGGCCGTCATCGCAGGTCACCGCCCCGGTCGCGCACCAGCTCGGCGAGCTCGGCGGCGGTGACCCCGCCGTAGATCTTCGCCGCCACGGTGCCCATCGGGTCCACCAGGTAGGACTCGGGCAGCTTCTTCACGCCGAAGTCGAGCGACGCGCTCTCGGCGCCCTCGGTGAGCACGGGCCAGTCGCCGCCCTCGTCGATGAAGAACTGCTCCGCCTGGTCGATCTCGGTGGGATCGGCGACCGAGACGAGCTGGACCTGCTCGCCGAACCGCTCGTCGAAGGCGATGAGCTCCGGGTGCTCCTCCACGCAGGGTGGGCACCAGGTGGCGAAGAAGTTCACCACGACCCACTGGCCCCGGTGCTCGTCGATGTCGAAGCTTCGACCGTCGAAGGTGGAACCGGCGAGCTCGGGTGTCAGTCCGCCCACCAGGGGCGACGCGTCAGGACGTTCCTCGCTCCCCGTGCTGATCGCGAACACCGCGACGAGCGCGAGCACGGCCACCCCCACGATGCCGGCGACGATCGGCGTGCGGCGGTTCACGGGCGGGCCTCCTGCTCGATCGGAGCTGGCGCGGACACGGGGTCGAGCGGGTTGCGGCGCCGCCCCGGGAACAGCGACAGGACCGTGCCGAGCGCCATCGTGGTGCCGCCGATCCAGAGCCAGACCACCAGCGGGTGGACCATCACCCGCAACCCGAGGGTCGGGTCCGACTCGCTCGGTGCTCGGACGATCGACAGCATCAGGTCCTCGTTGAGTGCGGTGTGCACCGACGGGGTCCCGATCGTCATGCCGGATTCCTTGTAGCGGTTGAGCGACGGCTCGTAGATCTGCCGGTCGTCAACGAGCACCTCGGCCACGAGATCGATCCGGCGCGGATGGTCCTCGGTCCGGGCACCGACGAACTCGACCGTGCGGCCGGCCACCGTGGCCGACTCACCCTCGGCGAGGGAGAACTCGCCCTGACGCAGGTAACTCTGGGAGGCGGCGAGCGCCACGGCGATCATGATGACGCCGAGGTGGACGATCATGCCGCCGTTGGCACGACCGACCAACCCGCGCACGCCCTGGCGTCGCGTGGCGAGTGCCAACTGGCGCAGCGCGGAGCCGGCGGCGAAGGCGCCGAGTCCGAAGGCGAGCAGGGGTGCCACTCCCCTGGCGCCCACGGTGACGGCGAACACGAGCGTGCCCACCGCGATCCAGGCGGGCCACCACAGTCGATCACGCAGCAACTCACCGCTCGCCTTGCGCCACGGCAGCACCGGGGCGATGGCCATCAACAGCAACAGCGTGAGCCCGATGGGCATCGTCATCCGGTTGAAGTACGGCGGCCCGACCGAGAGGGTGTCGCCACGGGTGGCCTCCATGATCAGCGGGAAGACCGTGCCCAGCAGGATCACGAAGGCGAACGCTGCGAACAGCACGTTGTTGGCGAGGAACGCGCCTTCGCGCGAAGTGGCGGCGTCGATGCGGCCCACCGAGCGGAGTCGGTCACCTCGCCAGCCGATGAGCCCGACCGACACCACGACGATCACCGCGAAGAAGGCCAGCAGGATCGGCCCGACGGTCCCTGCCGAGAAGGCGTGGACCGATTCGACGACCCCGGAGCGGGTGATGAAGGTGCCGAGGATGGTGAGGGCGAACGTGGCGCAGAGCAACGACAGGTTCCAGACGCGCAGCATGCCGCGCCGCTCCTGGACCATCACCGAATGCAGGTACGCAGTGCCGGTGAGCCACGGGAGCAGCGACGCGTTCTCGACCGGGTCCCACCCCCAGTAACCGCCCCAGCCGAGCACCTCATAGGCCCACCAGGCGCCGAGGATGATCCCGGCGGTGAGGAAGCCCCACGCGAACAACGTCCACCTGCGGGTCTCGACGAGCCAGCCCTCACCGACACGGCCCGTGACCAGCGCGGCGATGGCGAAGGCGAAGGGAACCGTGAACCCGACGTATCCCAGGTAGAGCATCGGCGGATGGAACGCCATCAGGACGTGGTTCTGCAGCAGCGGGTTGGGACCCGGGCCGTCGAAACCGGGCGGGGGAACGTTGCCCACGAACGGGTTGGCCGCCGTGAGCATCAGCCCGAAGAAGAAGATGCACAC
>SKRR01000287.1 GCA_007118345.1 Microthrixaceae bacterium
GATCGCGACCCTCGAGGTGGAGCTCGAGCACGAGGGCGCCGATTCGCTGGAGTGCGCGCGACATGGCGTCGATGTGTTGCTCCCGGCGATGCTGGCCGTGCGCGCCGCCGCGGACGAACTCGAGTCGCTCGTCGCCGATGACCTCTGGCCGTTGCCCACCTACCAAGAGATGCTGTTCATCCTGTGAGCGCCGACGACGTCGTGGGTGAACCGGGCGGAGCCGGCCGACGTCTGGGTCCCGAGGCGTACAACTCCTCGGGACGATTGCGCAAGAAGTTCTACGAAGCGGAGCTGGCACGGCTGCAGGTGGAGCTCGTCAAGTTGCAGGAGTGGGTGAGGGCGCGCGGACTACGGGTCGTGGTGCTCTTCGAGGGACGCGACGCGGCTGGCAAGGGTGGCGTCATCAACCGCATCACCGAGGTGACCAACCACCGTGTCGCCCGCGTCGTCGCCCTCGGCGCTCCGAGTGACCGTGAGAAGACCCAGTGGTACTTCCAGCGTTACGTCGAACACCTTCCCGCAGCGGGGGAGATCGTGCTGTTCGATCGCTCCTGGTACAACCGGGCAGGCGTGGAACGGGTCATGGGGTTCGCGACCGAGGAGCAGGTCGAGGAGTTCATGCGTTCGGCACCGCAGTTCGAGAACATGCTGCAACGCTCGGGGATCGTGTTGGTCAAGTACTGGTTCTCGGTCAGTGACGAGGAGCAGGAGCGCCGCTTCCAGGCCCGGATCGAGACACCGACGAAACGTTGGAAGCTGTCCCCGATGGACCTCGAGTCGCGGAGCCGGTGGGAGGAGTACTCCCACGCCAAGGACGAGATGTTGGCCTACACCGACACCAAGACCAGCCCGTGGTGGGTGGTCGACGGGGAGGAGAAGCGCCACGCCCGCCTGAACTGCATCAGCCATCTGCTGGAGCAGATCCCCTACGAGGACCTGACCCACGAGGTGCTCGAGCTGCCCCCTCGCCCGGAGAAGACCGGCCACTACATGCGGGCGCCGATGGACCACCAGTCCTTCGTGCCGGAGCGCTACTGAGCTCGGGTTCGGGCAGACTCGCGCCATGGACGCAACCCCGGCGACGGAACGAGCGCCGGCGGCGTTCATCGGACACGGCAACCCGATGAACGCGCTCGAGTCGAACCGGTTCACCGAGGCGTGGCGATCGCTGGGCGCCCAGGTGCCGCGTCCCCGAGCAGTGCTGGTCGTCTCGGCCCACTGGTTCATCAACGCGACGGCGGTGACCGCGATGGAACTCCCTCGCACGATCCACGACTTCTACGGGTTCCCCGACGAGCTGTTCGCGGTCGAGTATCCCGCTCCGGGATCGCCGGAGCTGGCCGCCGAGGTCGCCGAGGTCGCCCAACCGGTGTGGGTGGGGGCCGATGTCGACAGCTGGGGACTCGACCACGGCACCTGGTCGGTGCTCACCCACGTGTTCCCCGATGCCGATGTGCCCGTCGTGCAGCTCTCCATCGACGCCACCAAGCAGCTCGGCGACCACCTGGAGCTCGGCCGCCGGTTGGCGCCACTGCGTGATGCAGGGGTCATGATCGTCGGCAGCGGCAACGTCGTGCACCATCTGGGCCGGATCGACTGGTCGATGCCCGACGACGGGTTCGACTGGGCGCGCCGTTTCGACGAGGCCGCCAGGGGTCTCATGACCCGGGACCCCGGGCGGATCCTGGAGCTGCGCGACCACGCCGACTGGTCCTCGGCCGTGCCGACCACCGAGCACTTCATCCCGTTGCTGTATCTGGCGGGTCTGGCCGAGGCAGCGGGGGAGCAGGTGGCGACCCTCGTCGACGGGTGCTCCATGGGATCGCTGTCGATGATCTCCTACGGCCTGGGTGTCGACCGGCCGCCGACCGCACCGAGTGCCGGCGTTGCGCCTGAACTGCCGCGCGACATCCCGCCCGGGTCGACCAACCTCTGACGATGGATCCCATCTTCCACCTGGCGCTCATCGATGAGTGGGACCGCGCCGTGGCCAACGGCGGGCCCTACGAGCGATCCACGATCGGACGCAGCCTCGCCGAGGAGGGGTTCATCCACTGCTCGACCGCGGCACAGGTCGTGACCACCGCCGAGCGCTTCTACTCACAGCGCGACGACGTGCTCGTCCTCGAGATCGACCCGACACGGCTCGGCGTGGAGGTCCGCCACGAGGATCTGGTGGGAGCGGGGGAGGAGTTCCCCCACGTCTACGGGCCGCTCCCCCTGGCTGCCGTCGTCGACGAGGTACCGCTGTCCTCGTGGCGCATCGCGGACTCAGGCCCGTAGTTCCGCAGTTCGAGCACGTTCAGACGGGTGTGGTTGCTGCCGGGGTGCCGTGACGTTCCGGGTGGAACCCTGCGAACGGTGTCGTGAGGTCAGCGATGGGATTCAGCGGCGGCGGTCGCCTGTCAGGCGGGCGGTCTCGGCCGAGACCGGCGCCGCGAGCACCGCGGCGACCAGGTCGACCAGATGGGCGACGAACAGCCGGTCGTCGCGCCCACTGCGTTCGTCGCGTGCCCGACGCGACAGCTCGGTGAGGGCGAACTGCACCGCGGTGAATCTCCGGTGCAGGCGGACCGCCTCCGGGTCGAGCAGCGGAGCGACCATGGCGCGCCACCGGTAGGTGCTGTCGGTTGGATCCTCGACGCTCGCGCTCGACAACACCGGTCGCGGACCGGTCGC
>SKRR01000182.1 GCA_007118345.1 Microthrixaceae bacterium
AGGACGACACCCATGTGTGGTTCCAGATGTACGGGTCCAATCTGAACCTGGATGCCGACGGGAACATCGAGAGTGTGTTCGACGGCCCGGGAACGCTCGAGGCCTACTACATGCTCGCCGAGGCCGAGGGCTTCGATCGCCCGGACGTGCTCGTCGCATGAGCAGCGGCGCACTCACCGGCGGCGCCGAGGGCGTGGGCCTCCTCGCCGATCCGAGCACGTTCGTCGAACAGGTCCCCCACGAGGAGATCGCGGCGATGCGCCGCTCCACGCCGGTCTGCTGGCAGGACATGAAGGACGAGCCCGGATTCTGGGCCGTGCTCCGCCATGCCGATGTGGTGCACGTCGCACGCAACCCCAACCTGTTCTCCGCGAGCGAGGGAGGGGTGGTCCTCGAGAACCTCGACGAGGAGAGCCTCGCGATGATGCGGCTGATGCTGTTGGCGATGGACCCGCCGAAGCATGTGCAGTACCGCCGCCCGTTGTCCGAGCCGTTCAAGGGTCGGATCATCGCTTCGCTCGAACCTCGCATCCGCGAGATCAGTCGCCAGTTGATCGCCGACGCTGCGCAGCGCGGTGAGGTCGAGTTCGTCCACGACGTCACCGCTGGGCTCCCGACCAAGGTCATGGGCCGACTCATGGGACTCCCCGAGGAGGACTGGGACCTGCTGCATTCACTCGCCGAGCGACAGACGTCAGGATCGGACCCTGACGTGGTGGGCGACGGCTCCGAACCTGACTTCAGCGCCTCGATCGACATGGCCATGTACGCGATCGAGTTCGCTGCGGACCGCCGCCGCCAGGAACCCCGCGACGACCTGACGACGCTCATCCTCGACAGCGACTTCGACGGGCAGCCGATGTCGGACGCCGACTTCGGCAGCTTCTTCGTGCAACTCGTCACTGCCGGCAACGACACCACGAAGACGATGCTCTCCTCGGGGTTGTGGGCGCTGCTGCAGCACCCCGACCAGATGGAGGAAGTGCGACGAGACCTGTCGCTCGTTCCCGGCGCGGTCGAGGAGATCCTCCGCTGGGCCAACCCGCTGCACTACTTCCGGCGCACGGCGACGGAGAACACGCTGCTGGCCGACGTGGAGATCGCGGCGGGAGAGAAGGTCGCCATGTACTACACGTCGGCCAACCGGGACGAGCTCGTCTTCGACGATGCGCAGACCTTCGACATCCACCGCAACCCGAACCCACACCTGTCGTTCGGCATCGGCGAACACTTCTGTCTCGGAGTGCACCTGGCGCGCCTCGAGGGACGGGTGTTCTTCAGCGAGCTCCTGTCCTCCTTCGGCAGGATCGAACTCGCAGGAGATCCGGTGCGTCTCCGGTCGAACCTGAACAACAGCTTCAAGCGGCTCCCGGTGCGCCTCGGCGACTACCGGCACTGAGCGCCGGGCCGATCAGCGCAAGTCGACCACCGCCGGGGCGCATGGAGCTCCGCGGATGCTGGACGAGGCGGACGTGAAGGCACCTGACCCGACAGACTTCAGACATGCTCGAACACTGATGGAGGTCCACCGTCCGGACGTACCCTTCGCCGGTCGCACCGCGGTGCTCGCGACCAAGCACCGGAAGCTCCGTCTCATCGCCCCGCCGATGCGACCGCTCGGCATGGACGTCACCGCCGTCGCGGTCGACACCGACGAGCTGGGCACCTTCACCGGTGAAGTTCCGCGCCCCGGGCCGCCGTTGGAGACCGCGATCGCCAAGGCCCGGCTCGGCATGGCCGCCACTGGCAGCGCACTCGGGTTGGCGTCGGAGGGCAGTGTCGGCCCGCACCCGACGATCCCACTGGTCACCGCCGACATCGAGCTCGTGGTCCTCGTGGATGCCGAGCGCGACCTCGTGGTGTCGGCCTCCGCCACCAGCCTCGACATCCGCGCGGTGACCCGGTCCATCGAACCTGGCGGTGACCCTACCGACTCGCTCGACCACTTCGGCCTGCCCGGGCACGCCGTGATCGTCCGCCCGAACCAGGGCCCACCCACTCCGCTGTTCAAGGGGCTACGAGTACCCGCCGACATCGCCACGGCGGTCGTCGACTGCGCCGCGGCCTCGCCCGACGGGCGAGCACGTGTCGAGACGGACCTGCGTGCACACATGTGCCCGTCCCGGCGCCCGACCATCCGCCTGGCCGCCGAGCGCCTCGCCGCCCGCCTCGCCACAGGCTGTCCGGCCTGCACCAGCCCCGGCTGGGGCTGTGTCGATGTGATCACGGGCATCCCCTGCCGGTGGTGCGGCACGCCCACCGACGAGCTGCGCGCAGAGGTCGACGGCTGCCCTGCCTGCGGCCACCGGGAAGAGCGCGCCACGATCGCAACCAACACCACCGGCGACCCGGCGCGGTGCCAGCGCTGCAATCCCTGACGTCCCCTCCGAGGGGCATCGCGCCCAGGTCGCGTACGCGCAAGCGCTCGCTCAGCCGTCCTTCGAGTCGGAGGGGTCGCCCGACTCCTCGACACGGTCGAGGATCTCGCTCAGCCTGCGCTCGATGTCCTCGATCGTTTCACCGGTCCGCTCACGGACCTTGCCGACGAGTTCCTTCCAGTCACCCTTCGATCGGTCGAGATCGTCATCGGTCAGCGCACCCCATGCTTCGCGAACCCTTCCGACTGCCTGATCCCACTTTCCTTCAAGACGGGCATTGCGAGGTTCGTCACTCATCAGATACTCCAGCTTCCGGGTTGCGGGATCGGCTGTCGTCCTGCCAGTCGATCGGACGTTGCCATCCTCGCGTCAGCCTCCGCCCGTTCCCAGAGTCGTTGGTCACGGGTGCTCGGCGTGACCCGCGCGGGCTTCGGCAGGAACCGACGACCTCAGGCTGCCGGACCGACCTGCAGCTCCACTCGGCGCAGCAACTGGGCGTTGAGTGCCACGACGACCGTCGAGGTCGACATCAGGATGGCACCGACCGCGACCGGCAGCACGAAGCCGATCGGCGCCAGCACCCCTGCGGCGAGGGGGAGCGCCACGACGTTGTAACCGGCGGCCCACCACAGGTTCTGGACCATCTTGCGGTAGGTGGCACGCGACAGGTGCCGGATCGTCACCACACCGCGCGGGTCGTCCGCTCCGAGGATGATCCCAGCCGATTCGATCGCGACGTCGGTGCCGGCGCCGATCGCGATCCCCACGTCGGCCCGGGCGAGCGCGGGCGCGTCGTTCACACCGTCGCCGACCATCGCGACGCTGCGCCCCTGTTCCTGCAGCTCTTGGACCTTGGCGTCCTTTTCCTCGGGCAACACCTGGGCGAAGACCTCGTCGATACCCAGATCGGCCGCGACCGCGTCGGCGACCTGTTGGGCGTCGCCGGTGATCATCGCGACGGTGACACCCGCCTCGTGCAGCTGGTCGACCGCAACCCTCGACTCCTCGCGGACCTCGTCCTCGAGGGCGAACGCGCCGATGACGGAACCGTCACGCACAACGTGCAGCACGGCGGCCCCGCGATCACGCCATGACTCCGTCCGCTCAGCGAGGTCATCAGGTAGCTCCAGCTCGCGCTCGCGCAGCAGCGCTGGACCTCCTACCTCGATGCTCGCTCCATCGACCTCGGCGCGCACACCTCGCCCGCTCATGGCCTCGAAGTGACTCGCAGTGGGCAACTCGCCGCCCTCCTCGCGGGCTCGATCATGGATGGCTCGCGCCAGCGGATGCTCCGAGTCGGCCTCCACGGCGCCCGCGACCCGCAGCATGTCGTCTTCCTCCACCCCCTCGGTCACGGCGGTGTCGCTGACCCGGTGCTCGCCCAAGGTGAGCGTGCCGGTCTTGTCGAACAGGACCGTGTCGATGTTGCGCATCGCTTCGAGCGCCAAGCGGTCCTTGACCAGGATCCCTGACCGCGCCGCCTTCGAGGTCGAGATCGCCGTGACGAGCGGTATCGCCAGGCCGAGTGCGTGAGGGCACGCGATGACCAGCACCGTCACCGACCTGTCGACAGCGAACGCGGGCCGGCCGACCCCGGCCCACACCGCCGCAGTGATGGCAGCGGCGGCGACTGCGATGTAGAACAGCAGCGCAGCTGTGCGGTCCGCCAGTCGTTGGGTACGCGACTTGGACTCCTGTGCCTCGGACACCATCTTCTGGATCCCGGCGATGGTGGTGTCCTCGCCCACGGCGTCGACCTCGACCCGCAAGCTGGAGTCCGCTGCCACGGTGCCCGCCACCACGCGGTCGCCCTCTCCCCGGCTGACCGGGGTGGACTCGCCGGTGATCATCGACTCGTCCACGTCCGCTCTGCCCTCGACGATCTCCCCATCGGCAGGTACACGCGCCCCCGGCCGGACCAGCACGACATCGGCCACCTCCAGCTCGGCGACCTTGACGGTCTCGGTGGAGCCGTCCTCGGCGACGCGCTCGGCCTCGTCAGGCATCATCTCGGCCAACGCAGCGAGCGCGCCCTGCGCCTGGCCCACCGAGCGCATCTCCATCCAGTGGCCCAGCAGCATCACCGCGATCAGGAGTGCGAGCTCCCACCACAGCTCCGCGTCGAAGAAGCCGAGCGAGGTCAGCAGCGAGGCGGCGTACGCCACGGTGATCGCCATGCCGATCAGCAGCATCATGCCCGGTCGCCACGGACGCATCTCGGCCAGCGCTCCGGTCAGGAACGGCCAGCCTCCGTACACGAAGATGATCGACCCGAGTACCGGAGCGAGCCACGCCTCGCCCGGGAAACCCGGCGCGCTGTAACCGAACCACTCCTGGATCATCGGTGCCCAGAGCACGACCGGCACCGACAGCACCATGGTCAACCAGAAGCGATCCCGGAACTGCGCCGCGTGATCCTCGTGGCCCCCGTGCCCATCATGGGCCGCGTGGCCGGGATCGTCGTCCTGGTGACCGTCGCCCCCGGCGCCGTTGGCCTCGCTCGCGTTGGCATCTTTGGTGTTGACGGTGTGAGGACCATCGTTGTCGGGGCGATCGCGCTCATCCGAGTCGTCACCGAACCCGTCGTCGCGAGTGGACCCTTCCGTGTGCGGGGCACCGACGGATCGTCGGGCGCTCTTCGGGTCCGATTGCACTCGAGGCCTCTACCACGGTGCGACCTGTTCGAAACGAACTGGATCCGTAGTGATGTGTCGCAGCCGACCCAACATTGGGCGAGCGACTCGCGTCCGCCAGCCCGGACGCAGAGGCTCTCCTCCTCGGGATGGGCAAGGACGGCGTCGGGGTCGATCGGGTGCATCCGGCCCCGTGTCCTCGGCGAAGGCTGCCCGTATCCGGCGCGGCAACGGCGGCACCTTCTCGTGGACGGTGATGTAGGTCTGCTGTCGGTCAGCTGCGCAGTTGGCTGACTCCTCGCTGCGGGGTGATCTCGTCCTGGTTCATCCTCACCTCCGGCCAGCGATGTCGCTGCGTCGTGTCGATCGGGTCTTCTGCCCGACCACACGCAACATGATTTCGCACTCTTGCGAGAAGATCTGCCAGACACGACGCTCGACCGTGGACCGCCAAACAGCAAACAGGCCCGAGGGCCTGCTGTTGCAAGGATTTTCGTTGGTGGCGGGGGCAGGATTTGAACCTGCGACCTTCGGTTATGAGCCGGATCGGCCTCGTTCCGGCCGGTGCCGGTGAGTGCCGTTCCCCCTTGTGGTTACAGGGTTCTCGGCGTTCGGTGGTGCCGTCTCATCCCGGTCCGTACCGCCTGCTTCTACCGGCTCTGCCAGAAGATCTGCCAGACGCTCGGATGCAGCATCAGTGCTCTCGTTCCGGCGTTCGAGCAGGTGGGCATTGTCCTCCACCGAGCCGGGTACGTCGCAGACGTGCACGATGCCGTCATCGGTGACGTCGACCACGACGACGACTGCGCGAACGGACCCCGACCCGGCGACGACATGAGCGCCCGGCACGATCCGCGACTTATCGACCGCCTCGTCGAGGAACGTCCACGGCAAGCCGGTCTCATCCATCGTCTGCAGGTCCATCGGTAGCTCGATCTCAGCGGTCGTCGTCACGGGTTCACCTCCTCGTCGGGACCTGTCCCATGGTACGGGTTGGGTCGTTGTTCGTGGACAGCGGTCCGGAGTCGCTCGATCCCGTCGGCCAGCTCGCCGACGAACGCGATCGTCACATGCGGTGTCCGGAACGTCGGAACCACGTCGAAGTCCGCTGCTTCCAGATCGACCACGCGGTAGATGCCGAGGATGGGGAACCGCCGCAGCGGACCCGCGCCGAGGTCATCGACCTCGGCGTCGGTCTCGGCGTACAGCGCTGACAGTCCCCATCGGCCCCAGTCAGGGAACCGACGACGAAACCGTTCGGCCTGGAGCGCCGCAGTGTCGTCACCCAGGTCCTCGCCGCGCACCACGATGCGCACGTCGGCCGAGAGCGGCGTCCGGCGGATGCGCGGTGTGCGCTCATTCACAGCGGCGATGGTCGCACCGCGCTGTGACAGCCTGTGGACCATGTCGCCGGCGTCGTTGTCCTCGGTGTTCGACCTCGACCGGATCCAGAAGCTGGCCGGAGTTCGAGCTCTGGCCCGAGCGTCGATGATCCCGGCGAGCGACATCGAGGACCTGACCGAGAGGAACGGCCGTCTCGCCGCCGTGGTCAGGGGCACCATGCCCTATTCGGTCGCGATCTGGGTCGAGGGCGCCAAGAAGCCACGGTTCTCGTGCACATGCCCCCAGGGTCAGGACGGCAAGTTCTGTAAGCACGCCGCGGCCGTCGCGTTGACGCTGCATGGCGGCGGCCGAACGGCGCTGTGGTCCGGGCACGAACGACAGGGTGTAGGGCGGGTTGAGGACGATCCGGTGTTCGAGTTCCTGCTCGGTCTCGACCACGCCGAGCTCGCCCACCTCGTCTACGACGCAGCACAACGGGACTCCCGGACCGCGCAGCGGATCGAGGCGAGGGCCGCCGCGAGCGTCGGTCAACCAGCGGTGGATGTGAAGGAGTGGCGCAAGGCGGTCACTGCGGCGTTCGGCCGACCGTCCCACTTCGTCGACTACTACCAGGCGCCCCGCTGGGCCGCCGGTGTCCAAGACCTCTTCGACGGCCTGCGCGGTCTCCTCGACGACGGCCACGCCGCCGAGGTCATCCCGTTGGTCGAGTACGCGTTCGAGCGAGCGGACAAGGCCACCGGCTACGTCGACTCCTCCGACGGGTGCTTCGGACAGATCTCCTGGGAGATCGAGGACCTCCACTTCCGGGCCTGCACCCGAGCCCGACCCGACCCGGTCGCTCTCGCCCGTCGCCTCGTCGGCTTCGAACTCGACGCAGAGCTCGACACGTTCCGGCGGGCTGCAGCGACCTACGCGGACGTGCTGGGGGTGGAGGGGCTGGCGGAGTACCGCCGACTCGTACAACCCCGTTACGAGGCGCTCCCACCCCCGAGCGACCGTGACTACCTGAGCGACCGGTTCCACGTGACCAACGCGATGCTCGGTCTCGCCCGCGCCTGCGGCGACACCGACGAGGTCGTCGCCATCCGCTCGGCGCGCCTGCGCTCCCCGCACGACTACGAGGAGATCGTCGAAGTGCTCGCCGGCGCCGGACGCGTCGACGAAGCGATCGGCTGGGCCCGGCAGGGCCTCGCGATGGAGGATCGGGAGCACCAGAAGCGCGACCTGCGGAACCAGTTGGTGGCCCTGCTCGTCGATGCCGGCGACACCGCGGCCGCAGTGCAGGAACGCCTCGACGCGTTCCACGCCCAGCCGTCGCTGACGACCTACAAGGACCTGATCACTCAGAGCGCGGGAGCCGAGTCAGACCCCGCGACACAGCGAGCGGCTGCGCTCGAGTGGCTTCGCGACCGGGCGGCCGCCGAGCAAGGGACCGCAACCGGCTCGACGCTCGTTGAGATCCTCCTCCACGACGGCGACATCGACCCGGCGTGGAACGCAGCCCAGACCTACGGCTGTGACGAACGCTGGTGGATGACCCTCGCCCGCGCCCGCGAGGCCGCACACCCCACCGACACCATCCCCATCTACCAGCGCACCGTCGAAGCGCTGATCGACAAGAAGAACGCCAAGGCCTACAACGAAGCAGTCAAGCTCATGGCCCGCCTCGAACGACTCCACGCCTCCGCCGGTGACGATGGATGGTCGTCCTACCTCGCCGACGTCACCACCCGGCACCGGGCCAAACGCAGCCTCATCGCCAAGATCCACGACCACAGCTGGCAGTAGCCGCCCTCATCGGCCCAACCCCGAGCGCCCTGGTCGACCGGCCCGACGGACAACTGCATGGCCTTCGCGCTCGAGTTTGGCGATCGTTCGGTGCTCGGAGAGGTTCTCGCCCACCCCGACGACCAGATCCGCGCCGACCGCCGTCGCGAGCTTCTCCAAGGTCTCCAGGGTCGGGCGCGTACCACCGCCTTCCATGCGGGCGATGGCCGACTGGGTGGTGCCCATGCGGTCGGCCAGTTCCGCCTGGGTGAGACCGGCATCGTGGCGTAGCCGGTAGACGAGCTCCCGGAACGCCGTGATCCGGGCCTCGTCCGCAGCAGCCTGATCGGCGGCCGGACTTGGGCGCTTGGAGCGGAGCTCGCTCCAGGACGTGGTCGTGACCTTGGTTGTCATCAGTTCTCCTCGGCGGTGTGTCGCTCGGCGGCGCACCGCTGGTAGGCCCGCCGAGCTCGATCGACCTCGCGGCGTTCCCGCTGCCTGGTCTTCACGAACACGGTGAGCAGAATGATCCTGCGGCTCGAAGCGATCCAGTACGTGATCCGCGTCGGCCGCCCACCGAGGTAGAACCGCAACTCTCGGAGCTTGCCATCCAGTTGCTTCGTGAACGGCTCGTCGAGCAGCGGGCCCATCTCCGCGAGACGATCGACATGGAACCCGACCCTCGCCTGATCCTCATCGTCGAGGGCGAGGTACCAGTCCCGAACCTCCGGTTCGAGTTCTACCTCACCCCACGACATAGCGTTCATGCTATACCGACTACGGTCCGCCGCCAAACGGGTCTCGTCACGGATGTCGGCGCTCGGCCAACGAAAAGGCGGACCAGCGCCGGCCGCGGACCATCGAATCCTCCGCCCGCGGGCTGACCGTCGGTGCGTTCCTCTACAACTCGTGGCTCCCCGCCAAGAAGCTGGAACTCCGCCCGACGACGTTCAGCCGCTAATGCGGGGCGTCAACGCGACCGCCGCCCCATCCGTCACCCACCTCGGGGACCCGTCCACCCAGATCGAAGGCGCCGCAACAGCGGAGATGGCCATCTACCGATCCTTCTACCGGGCCTCGACCGTCGGGGCCGGTGGAGGTTTCGATCATGAACGGATACGTCGCCCGGAAGGGCAACCGATGGTACGCGGTGATCTACGAAGGGCTCGACCCGGTCACCGGCCGGGAGATCCGACGCTGGCACGCGGCTGGCACCGACAAGCAGGCGGCCGAACAGCTCGCTCATCGTCTCGCCCGCGAACTCACCGGTGCCGCTGACGGTGGCCGTGGAGTGAGCTTCGGCGCCTACCTCACCCACACCTGGCTGCCCGCGAAACGCATCGAGCTCCGCCCGACGACCTGGCACGGCTACGAGCGGATCGTGCACCGCCACGTCCTCCCGCCGCTCGGTTCGGTACCGATGCGACGACTCCGCCCGCAACAGCTCGAGGACCTCTACGAATCGAAACTGCGGCCGAGTGACGGTTCCCGGCCGCTCGCACCGAAGACGGTGCTGGAGATCCACGTCGTCATCCGCGGCGCGCTCAACGACGCCGTGCAACGTGGCCTCGTCGCCCACAACGTCGCCCTGGTCGCGAAGGCGCCTCGGCAACGCACCACAGCGGAACAGACGGTGTGGACCGCGGAGCAGCTCGCCACGTTCCTGCGCCACGGCGCCGGACACCGCTACTTCCCAGCGATCTGGACCTCCGCGTTCACCGGCATGCGTCGCAGCGAACTGCTCGGACTCAAGTGGACCGACCTCAATCTGAACCATGCGACGTTGTCGATCAACCGCGGCCGAGTCGACGTCGCCTACGAAGTCGTCGAGACCGCCGACATCACCCCGGAGATCGGCACGAGCCGCGGCAAGACGAAGAGTGCTCGACGACGGCTCGACCTCGATGCCGCCACCGTCGACGTGCTCGGCGCGTGGCGGACCTGGCAGGCCGCGGAGCGCACGGCCGTCGGATTGGAGCCGACCGAGTGGATGTTCACCGACCTGCACGGCGAACCCATTCACCCCCAGGCCATGTCCCAGACCTTCGACCGGATGGTGCGGCGAGCACCGGTTCCCAGGATCCGGTTCCACGACCTTCGCCACACCCACGCCACGCTGCTCATCGCCGCAGGTGTGCCCGCGAAGGTCGTCGCCGAACGACTCGGGCACTC
>SKRR01000136.1 GCA_007118345.1 Microthrixaceae bacterium
GAGAACGCGTTCTCGTCCGGCACATCGTGCCATCAACTGGACACCTGTCCAAGCGCCGCCCGCCGGGCGGCGCTGTGGTCACCTCACCGAGGGGTCGGGTCGCCGCGTACGTCCGGATTCCGCGCCGACGGCGCGAACCGCCACGAGACAGCCGAGCGCTGACACGGCGGCGATCACCCAGGCGGCACCACGCAGTCCGCTCGTGAAGTCGGTCGCCGTGCCGGTCGTGCCCACGGGTACGGCCGTGGCCAGGGTCGCGACCGCGACACCCGCGGCCACCCCGACGTTGCGCACCGCGGTCAGCAGTCCCGACGCCACGCCGGCGTCCTCGTCGGGCACCGCGGCCATCGCCGCGGTCGTGGAGACGTTGTAGGCCAGGCCCTGGCCGACCCCGGAGAGCGCCATCGCGACCAGCACCACCCACATCGCGCTGGTCGCGCCCAGCTGGGTGAGCACGAGGAACGAGCCGGCGACGAGCAGCATCCCGAACGCCATGGGCGCACGGGTGCCGGTGCGCGCCACGACCCTGCCCGTCGACGCGCCCAGCACCGCGAACGGCACGGAGTACGCGAGGAACACCACGCCGGTCATCGCAGCCGATTCACCCCGGGCCTGCTGCAACCAGAACGTCAACAGGATGTTGATCGCGCCGAAACCCCAGTTCGCGAGGAACGCGACGGTCACCGGCGGCCGGTAGGCGCGAGCCCCGGTGATCGCCGTGTCGACCAACCGGACCGCGCCGTGACGTTGCTGGAGGACGAAGAGGGCGAAGGTGACGAGCCCCGCCGCACCGGGAACCACCACCATGAGGTCGGTCCAACCGAAGTTGCCCGCCTCCTGGAGCCCGAAGACCACGAGGCTGATCGAGACGGTGACCAGCACCGCGCCGACGACGTCGATCGGTCGCCGGTCGCCGGTCGACTCGGGGACGTGCCGCAGGATCATGCCCACGGCGACGGCCAGCAGCGGGAGGTTGAGCGCGAAGAACCACCGCCACCCGAGCCCGTCGACCACGACGCCCCCGATCACCGGCGCCGCGGCGGCGGCCGTGCTGCCGATCGCACTCCACATCCCGATCGCCCACGCCCGGCGGTCGGCGTACGCCGTGCTGACCACCGACAGCGACGCCGTCATGAACAGTGAGGTCGCCACACCCTGCACGACCCGTGCGAGCACCAGGACGCCGAACGTCGGCGCCAGCGCCGCGCCCGCCGTGCCCACGGTGAACAGCGACACCCCGATGAGCAGCAGCCGTCGACGCCCATGGCGGTCGGCGATGCGACCCGACACGAGCAGCGGTCCCGCAGCACCCAGTGCGAACGCGTTGATGACCCATCCCGCCGACGCGGTCGTGGTGCCGAGGTCCGTGGCGATCCTGGGGAGGGCCACCGCCACACCGCTGAAGTCGATGCTGAGGACCACCAGGGGAAGGGCGACCGCGACCAACACCTGCAGGGGCACGCGCCTCGGACTCACGGTCGGCCAGCCTACGACTGCACCGCACCGATCCGAACGGGCGGGACGACGTCATCCGGCTCATGCCCGATGGTCCGCTCGCCACCGCCCGCCGTGCTGCACACTGCGGGAGTGCTCACCGTCGACGCCGCCCGCTCGTTGCTGATCCAGCCGCCGGGGGAACCCTCGGACCCTGCACGGTTCACCTCCGGCACGCTGTTCGGTCAGCCGGGCATCTACCCCCAGGGTCCGCCGATGGCGCCCGCCGAGGGACCGGAACCGTCGCCGGGGACCGCGCTGGAGGGACTCGCCGAGCTCATCGCCCCTGACTCGTACCGGCGCGCGGAGGAGCTGTTCGCCGACCGGGACCTGCGCGAACGCGTGCCCGAACCGGGGATCAGGGCGGCGCTGCTGGCACTGGCCGACGGACCCGCCGGCCCGGTCGTAGACGCGTTCTGCGGCGGTGACACACCGGTGCTGCGTCTGGGGTTCGGCGAACCCGAGGGCCCGGGCAGGGTGATCGGAGTGGAACAGCAGGAGACCGACGCAGCGCGACGGGTCGTCAACCGCCGGTACGCGTCGGAGCACCCAGGTGTGATCGCACCGTCGCTCGCCCACGCCCTGTGCCACCACGGCGCTGCCGCGGGCAACGCAGAGGAGGCCACGTTGCACGGGCTGCTCGCAGCGGCGCACACGTGGCTGCTGGCCCGCGCGCCGTGGCTGGCGGACCTGGGCACCGAGTTGGCGCGACGACAGAACTCGCTGACGATCACGCTGCTCAACGCACGACGCCCCGGTTCCTCCCGGGCCGCGTTCCGCCAGCCGGACGGTCCCGGCACCATCCCCGGCGGCGACCCGAACCTGCAGTGCCCCGACCTGTGGAGCATCCCCTTCAGCACGCAGGGCGGCGGAGGGGCCGCCGGGGTCGTCCCGGAGCCCGTGCGAGCCTCGCTCGCCCGCACGGCGCCGGGCACCGCCGCGCCGGTACCCCTGTGCTACGACGAAGCGCTCGGTGAGTGGTGCACCGAGCACCAGGGTGAGGGCGGCTGGTTCGGACCCGTGATCCGTGCCGAGGCAGGCATCACGCTGGGCCTCCACCCGCGTGGCGGAACGGTCGGCGGCGACCCGCGGGGCGACGGGCCCTCGGGTCAGCTCTCGTAGGTGAGGTAGACGGCTGCCTCGGGTGCACAGAGCTTCACCGTGAAGCTCTCCTCGAGGTAGAGCTGCACCGTGTCGACGTCGTGGTCGAGGTACCCGAGTGAGAAGTCCTGGCCGAGCACCAGTTCGACGTCGCCACCCCGCTGGCTGATCACGACCGCGCCGTTGACACCTGCGGCGAAGACCACGGGGCCGCCGCCGAGGATCAGCTTGAGGTGCTCGAGAACCGGGTAGCCGCCCATCTCGGACTGTTCGACGACACCCTGGTAGCACCGAGGACCCATCGCGATGGCGTAGGGGCCGGTGACACCCGCCAGCTTCAACCGGGCGGTGGCCGCGGCGACGTAGGAGGGGTAGGCGTCGTAGTCGGTGCCGATGAGCACGGGGTCGTGCGGTGTCGACTCGCTGATGCCGGTGATCCCTGCGCCCGCGAACCCGTGGAACACGGCTCGGTCCTCGGCCATGGCCGCCCGGCGAGCGGCGAAGCGGACCGGGTCGAGATCCGCATCGCAGGCTCCGCGGTCGATCGAGTCGAGCTCGTCGCGCGACAGCGTGAACGGCGTGCGGACCTCGACCAACGGCTGGACCTGTCGGAGACGCGCCTCGACCTCGACGCCGTCGGGCACGTCGACCGACTCGATCCGACCCGTGGGCTCGGCAGCATGTGCCCACCCCTTGGGCCCCCCGACGTCGATCAAGCGGCGCGCCGCGAGGAACTCGCGCAGCGACGTGGTGGCCTCGTCGGTGATCTCGGCCCAGCCGCCGTCGGAGATCGGCGCCTTGTCACGGAACAGGTGGTTCATCTCTGCCTCTCGTCTCAGGTGTTCTCGGTGCCGCGAAGGCTGCCGATTCCCAGGCTGCCGTCGGACGGGTCGGTCGGGTCGGGTCGAGCGGAGGCGTCGTCGTGCTCGGCGTCCTCCTCGATCCCACGGATCGAGCCCTCGGTGAAGAGATACGTACGCAGGTGCCGGTCGAGCACCGGGTCGTTGCGACGGAGCCACTCGAGCGTCATCGCCGCGTGCTCCTTCTCCTCGTCACGGTTGTGCGCCAGCACGTCGGCCAGCTCCGGATCGGCGGTGGCGGCAGCCCGCTGGTCGTACCAGTCGACCGCCTCGAGTTCCTCCATGATCGACACGATCGCCCGGTGCCGGTCGACCACCTCGTCGCCGAGCACTTCGCGTGGCTCGTGCAGGTTCTCCGATCCCACGTTCCCTCCCGGGTCGTCGTCGTGCCGACCCCAAGCTACTGGTGGCGACGCCGCGGCGGCGTCACGAGCGGCACACGCGACGGGGTCCCGCTGCGGACAGCGGGACCCCGGGTTCCGGTGGAGGTGATGGGAGTCGAACCCACGACCTCTTCGATGCGACCGAAGCGCTCTAGCCAGCTGAGCTACACCCCCGGAAGGTCCCGCAGTCTAGCGGCAGGTCACGACGCGGCAGAATCGCGCACGTGGAGTCGAGCGAGCGGATGGACCGGAGCTCAGTTGGCGATCCGGCGGGCGATCGGTTCGCCCGCCGTCGCCGGCCGGACCGACACGTGTGATCCGACCGACTCGGCACGCCGCACGGGAACCTGCTGGTTCACCTGGAACAGCGCCACCAGGTAGGCCACCAGGAGCAGGTCGGCCACCAGGTGCAGCCCGAGGAAGATCCCACCGAAGGCGACCGCGCCGAGCAGTGTGAGCACCGCTGCGGCGCCGAGCACCGTCAGCACCTCTTGGCGGCGCTTGCGGACCGATGGTGGCGTGACCCGGGCCGACGACCCGGGACCGGGGCGGCTGCGGCCTCGTGTGGGCAGGTCGATGACGTTCGACGGCGCTGCGTGAGCGGCCACGGGCCGCGCACCGCCCGAGCGGTCCAGGACCGAGAGCTGGTGGTTGAACGAACGGATGGAGTCGCCGTTGCGGCTCCCTGCGAACTTCCGCAGGGCCTCCGGCAACAGGACGATCGCCCAGACCACGGCGAGCCCCAGGAAGATGAGGGTGGTGACGTTCATGACGGCGAGCACCTTACGATCGCACCGCGTTTGTTACAAGTCCTTGACGGAATTACCGCAGTGTCATTCCGTCCGATCATTGAACCACAGCCGAGGCGGGTCGGCGTGGACCGGGTCGGCGTGGACTCAGTCGGGGTCGGTGCCGTTGCGCGCTCCGGGCCCGGCGTCGTCGAGCAGGTCGACGTCGTCGAGGTGCGCGCCGCCCTGCCGGCGGAAGTTGCCGGAGCGCCCGCCGCTCTTCTCCCACAGGGCGATCTCTCCGATCACCATGGAACGATCGACCGACTTGCACATGTCGTAGATGGTCAGGCACGCCACCGTCGCGGCGGTCAGTGCCTCCATCTCGACACCCGTGCGATCGACCGTCTCGACCTGGGACTCGACCTCGATGAAGGTGTCCTCGATGCGGAAGTTGACGAGCATCGCGCCCACCATCACCGGGTGGCACAGCGGGATGAGGTCCGCCGCCCGCTTGGCGGCCTGGATCCCTGCGACCCGCGCCACCGAGAGCACGTCACCCTTGACGATCGCCCCGCGTGCGACCAGCGAGGTGGTCTCGGTCGACATGTGGACCCGACCACGGGCGATCGCACGACGGTGCGTCTGCTCCTTGGGGGTCACGTCGACCATGCGAGCACGGCCGAGCGGGTCGAGATGCGTGAGGCCCCGGTCGGACATGTCGAGAGTCTAGGCCAGAAGGCCCTTCAGCCGAGCTGCTCGCGTCGCGCGACCTCGCTGAGGAAACGACGGAACTCCGGGCCGAGGTCCTCGCGGCGCAGTGCCAGTTCGACGGTGGCCCGCAGGTAGTCGATCTTCTTGCCGATGTCGAAGCGACCCTCGGCGAAGACGTAGCCCCGCACGGGTTCGCGCTGCATGAGCCGCGCGATGGCATCGGTCAGCTGGATCTCGCCACCGAACCCCGGGTCCAGGTCGGCCAGCTCGTCGAAGATGCCGGGCGTCAACAGGTACCTGCCCATCACCGCGAGGTTGGACGGTGCGTCCTCCGGAGCGGGCTTCTCGACGATGTCGGTGATCTCGCAGAGCGCACCGTGCTGGTTGCGCACCGCAGCGCAGCCATAGGCCGAGATGGACTCGGGCGCCACCTCCATCAGCGCCACGACCGAGGACCCGTGTTCGTCGAAGCCCTTGATCATGTCGGTGAGGACACTGCTGTGGTCGTCCATGATGTCGTCGCCCAGCAGCACGACGAACGGTTCGTCGCCGACGTGCTTGCGGGCGACGGACACGGCGTGGCCCAGCCCGAGCGGCTCACCCTGGCGGACGAAGTGGATGTCGGCGAGCTCCGCGAGTTCGACGACCTCGGCGAGGTCGCCGAGCTTGCCCTTCGCCTGGAGCTGGTACTCGAGCTCGAAGTTGCGGTCGAAGTGGTCCTCGAGGCTGCGCTTGTTCCGGCCCGTGATGATGAGGATGTCGTCGATCCCGGCCGCCACGGCCTCTTCGACCACGTACTGGATGGCCGGCTTGTCGACGACCGGGAGCATCTCCTTCGGCTGGGCCTTCGTCGCGGGCAGGAACCTCGTGCCGAGCCCGGCTGCGGGGATGACCGCCTTCCTCACCGTTGCCATGTCGCCTCCTTGGAGCCGTGACCCGTCGATGGGCACTGTCGCCCTCGGAGCGTACAGAGTTCCGGGCGATTCGCCACCGGTCGGCGGCGACGCTTGTGGGTCCGCACCGACGACGAACTACGATCAGCACTCGACCATCGAGAGTGCCAGCCACCTCCGGAGCCACCATGCCCCTGTACGAGTACCGGTGCCGCGAGTGCGACCACCAGTTCGAGATCCAGCAGTTGCTCAGCGACGATGCGCTCACCGAGTGCCCCGCGTGCTCGGGCGACCTCCGGAAGGTGTTCTCACCGGTCGGCATCGCCTTCAAGGGCTCGGGGTTCTACAAGACCGACAGCCGACCCTCGAGCGGTTCCGGCAACGACTCCAAGGGTCCCGACAGCGGGTCCGAGTCGTCCTCCGGCGGTTCCGACTCGGCATCGAACGGGTCCGACTCGTCGACCCCCTCGACGTCGTCCTCCACCGGCGACGGGGCGACGACGACCCCGACGACCACCGGGAACTGACGGCCCTCGCCCGGATCAGGCGTGGTGCACCGCCGTCGGCGCCGCAGGGGCCGAGGTCACTCGTTGGATCAGGTGCTCGAGCAGTGCGATCAACACCATCTTCACCGAGTCACGGGAACGCGCATCGGCCCGCACGAGCGGGACGTGGTCGCCGAGCGCCAGCGCCTCCCGGACCTCCTCGAGCGAGTACGAGCCGGCGTCAGGGAACTGGTTGACCACCGCCACGAAGGGCACGCCGCGGCTCTCGAAGTAGTCGACCGCGGCGAAGCAGTCCTCGATCCTGCGGGTGTCGAGTAGCACCACCGCTCCGATGGCCCCGTCGACGAGGTCGTCCCACATGAACCAGAAGCGCTCCTGGCCGGGCGTGCCGAAGAGGTAGAGGATCACCTCGGAGTCGATCGTGATGCGACCGAAGTCCATCGCCACGGTGGTCGACGTCTTCCGGTCGACCGCCGAGAGGTCGTCGTGCCCCTCCGAGTAGGCCGTCATGGTGGCTTCGGTGGTCAGCGGTTCGATCTCGGAGATCGAACCCACCAGCGTGGTCTTGCCGACACCGAACCCTCCCGCGACGAGGAACTTCACCGGTTGCGGACCACCTCCGGCGGATGGTGGCGTGTCGTGCGCGTCAGAGTGCTCGTACTGCATCGATCATCCTCAACAGGAGTGCGGGGGTCGCGTCGGGAGTGGCCTCATGGACCTTGACCAGATCGGCGTCGGCGAGATCGCCGACGAGGACCTGGGCGACGCCGAGTGGGAGCTCGACGCGAGCGGCGATCTCCGCGACCGACACCGGCCGGTCACAGAGCGCCACGATGCGGGCGTGTTCGAACTGCAGCCCGGCGGGGACGACGGCGCCGGTGGCGACGACCAGCGACTCGACACGCAGGTGGACGGTGGCGTGGCGGGTCCGACCACCGGTGATCACGAAGGGCCGGACGAGTGTCTCCTCCTCCTCCGTCGCCGGGACGCCGCCGGGCGCGGCGCTCCACGCGCCGGACCCGTCGGGGGACGCGCCGATGCCGAGGTCGGGCTCCCAGCGGTCGTCGGGGTCCATGAGGTGGCGCCTGCTCAGACTGCTGCGAGCGCGTTGCGGAGTCCGGCGCGGACCTGCGGGGTGAGCACCGAGCCGAACCGGTCGACGAGCATCGTCATCTCGTAGCCGACGAGTCCGACGTCTGCGTCCTTGTTCGCCAGGATGCCGAGGCAGCTGCCGTCGGAGATCGAGGCCACGAACAGGAACCCGGTCGACATCTCGACCATCATCTGGTCCACCTCGCCGTAGCCGAAGCAACGCGACGCGCCGAGCGACAGACTGGTCAGGCCCGCTGCGATCGCTGCGAACTGATCGGCACGCCCCCGGTCGAGGTCGGTCGACATGGCCATGAGCAGGCCGTCCGAGCTGACGCACACGGCGTCACTCACGCCGGGCGTCTGTTGGACGAACCTGGTGAGCAGCCAGGGGATCTGCTGCACCTGCTCGTTGATGTCGGTGATCACTGGGGGGACCTCCCGGGGTCGGTGTCGGACTCGGAGGACGGTGCCACCGGGTCGATTGACGGATTGGGATCGTGGAGCGTGGTGCTCCTGGTGGACCGGCCGGTCGTATCGTGGAGGCTCTCGGCCGCCACGGGACCGGTGTCAGGGGCGATGCCCCGACCTCTGGTTCGGCCCGCCTGGAAGGAGGCGAGCATCGAACCCACACCGTCCGCGGAGCGGTCCGGTGCCGGTCGGACATCGTGGTCGCCGGACCGCTGCTGCGCGAGCGTCGCCCCGGGCACGCGCCGGGCGAGGCCGCCAGCTCCGCGCGCCCCCATCGTGGACGCCTCGGCAGTCGCCTGCTCCGGGGGCAGCCAGCCGACCTGGGCCGGTGCCGGCGGGGGGGTGGGTGGTTCGGTCGGTCTCGCCGGTTCGGTGGTTGGAGCCAATTCGTTGGGTCGGGCCGGTTCGCTGCTCGCCGCGATCGCCTCGTCGGCCACCTCGTCAGCCGCCCCGGGCTCGTCGTCATCGCGGAACGCGGCCCACCGGTCGTGGGTGCCGAGTTCCTGGGGCCCCGGAAGGAAGCTGGGCGCCGCGGCCACGGCACCGAGGACCGTCTCGTCCTGGTCAGCACCGTCCAGCTCAGCACCGTCCAGCTCAGCACCGTCCAGCTCAGCACCGTCCAGCTCAGCACCGTCCAGCTCAGCACCGTCCAGCTCAGCACCGTCCGACAGGTGTGCTTCGATCGGAGGAGGTGCCACTGGGCCCTCGGCGGCGTCGAGGGTGGACGGCACGACCCAGCTGCCACCCCTCGGGGTCAGCTCCTCGTCGGCATCACCCGTTGCGTCGAGTTCGTTCGCCTCACTCGTCGGGGCGAGGTCGTCCGCATGGTCCCACCGGGGCTCGACGGCAGCACTCGGCACGACACCGGATTCCGCCCCGTCGCCCCACGTGAGGTCGACGTGGTCGGTCGACGCGTCGACCCCCGCGACCGAGGAGACGTCGACCGGGGGCTCCTCCGGTGCGTCGGTGGAGGTTCCGGTGCTCAGACCCGCACCCGGAGCGAACGGCGCAGGACCCGCAGCTCTCGCGGCCTGCGATCCCGGGAGCGGTCGCCCGGCGACGCCACGATCGGTCGGTCCGACCAGCGCGGTGGCGGGCAGGTTGACCAGCGCTGTCACGCCGCGACCGCCCGACGACTTGTGCAGGGTCACCATGGCGCCCGTCTTCGTCGCCAACCTGGCGACCACGTACTGGCCGAGGTATCTGGTCGGCATGCCTTCGAGCTCGTCGAGACCACGGATCCGGTGGTTGGCCGACAGCAGCTCCACGTCGGTCATGCCGACACCGTGGTCGATCACAGCGAACTGGTACCCACCCTGACCCATCGTGCGGCCGTCGATCTCGACGGTGGTGTCCGGCGGCGAGAAGTTCAGTGCGTTCTCGATCAGTTCCGCCAGGAGGTGCACCAGGTCGATCACCACGGGGCCCGACACCGTCGCCCCGCTCAGGCTCCCGATCCGGACCCGCTCGAACTCCTCCACCTCGCTCATCGCGGCGCGTACCGCCTCGGCCACCGGAGCCGGTGAGCGGCGCCGGCGAGGGGTCTCCGAACCGGCGAGGATCAACAACGACTCGGCGTTGCGGCGCATACGCGAGGCGAGGTGGTCGAGCTTGAACAGGTGCTCGAGGAACTCCGGGTCGGTCTCCCGGGTCTCGAGCGACGTGATGAAGTCGAGCTGACGCGCCAGCAGGGTCTGGTTTCGTCGACCCAGGTTCGTCATCGCCTCGGACTGGTTGACCCGCAACGCCGCCTGCTCGCCCGCGAGCCGGAGTGCGGTGTCCTGCACGTCGTTGAACGCAGCCGCCACCTCGTGCACCTCGGCGGCGCCGGCAGCGCGGACCGCAGGGAGGTGGAGGTCGGTGCCGCCACCGATGTGCTGTTGGGACCGGACCGCCTCGGGGAGCCGGTGCCGGGCGACGTCCTCGGCCTGACGGGCGAGGTCCTGCAGCGGTCGG
>SKRR01000034.1 GCA_007118345.1 Microthrixaceae bacterium
CGGACTCGACCGCGACGTCGAGGACCTCCCACCGCCCACCTCCGTCGGTGGACCGCCAGAGCCCACCGTTGCGAACGGCATCGGCGGCGACCAGGATCCGGTCGTGGTCCTCGGGGTCCACGGCGAAGGACCATTCACGCGCACGGTGGTCCGGCGTGATGTCGGACCACTCGCCTCGATCGACGTCGAGCCGCTCGATGGCGCCGGAGTCATCGTCGTCGAGCCGGTTGAACGCCACGAACAGGTGGCCGTCGACGTAGGTGCCCTCGAACGGTGCAACCATCGGGTCGGGAGGTGCTCGCACCAGCCGCCACGTCTCCCCACCATCCGCGGAGCCGTAGACGCCCTCTCCTGCGACACCCACCCAGACATGACGTTGGTGCGCTCCGTGTCCCCAGGTCACGAACCCCACTCCGGTGGGGTCACCGGGCTCGCTCCGGCCACTCGGGAGATCCTCGACGCGTTCCCACGTCCGTGCGCCGTCGCGACTTCGCCACACACCCTCCAGCCGCGTGCCCAGCACGAGCTCGTCCGCGTCGAGCGGGTCGACCGCCAGGCGTTCAGAACGCTGACGGTGCGATGCGTTGCCCGCAATGGTGAAGCGGCGCTCACCGGCACGCCAGCTTCGGCCGCCGTCCTCCGAACGAAGCACCCGTCCAGCGGGATCGCCCGCTTCCGGATCCAAGGAGTCGTTGCCGACGGCGAGATACACCACGTCGGCGTCCGACGGCGCCGCCGCGAGCGACTCGACCATGTGGTCGTCGGGCTGGAGCTCGTCGTCGATCATCCCGTCGACGGTGAGCATCTGGATCCAGGCCCTGGTGTCCGCGTCGAAGCGGTAGGCGCCCGAGACATCGGTTCGCACGTACAGGACGTCCGCCGACCCGGGGTGGACGACGAGCCCCGTCGCCCACCCACCGGCACCGACCGGAAGGGTGGACCACTCGTAGCTCCCGTCAGGGACCCCGGGGTCGGTCGATGTCGGGTACGGCGACGAGGCGAGTGCCCCCGGCGGACGCTGTGCGTTGCGGTCGACGCCATCTTGGGAGTCCGTTGACGAGCAGCCAGCAGCTGCGAGCAGGAGGACGAGGACGAGGACGAGGGCGGGGATTCCTCTAGACACCACAGACCTCGGCCAGGAAGGAGCGATACTGCGAGGCGATCTGCTCCCAGCCGAAGCGCTGGCGGATCTCGTCGGCCGTTCGGTGGGGATCCGTTGCAGGGCCGGCGATCGCCCGGTGCAGCGCATCGGTCGTCGCCGCACGATCGGTGGTGTCGACGAGCAGGCCGGCGTCGCCGAGTATCCACCGCGTGGAGGGGTTGTCGTGGGCGACCACCGGGAGGCCGCAGGCGGCGGATTCGACGTAGACGTTCCCGAACGGCTCGTCGAGGCTGAGGTGCAGGAAGGCGTCGGCGGAGCGGTACAGCGCCGGCATGTCGTCCGCGGGCACGACCAGTCGACGGAACCGGCCGGGCAGCAACTCCCGGGCGAGTGACTCCACCAGCTCGCGCTCAGGGCCATCGCCGGCAACCACCAACATGGCATCCGGGTGCCCGCTCACCACCCGCACTGCCTCGTCGACACGTTTCGTGTCGATGAGCGCGCTCGCCATGAGGACGACCGGACGGTCCTGCGGGAGACCGAGGCGATCGCGCTGCGGTGGACCGGGGCGGAAGCGGTCCGGGTCGAGCCCGTTGGGGATGAGAGCGCACCGCCACCGCTCCGAGTTGGCCTCGAAGTAGCCCGGGTTGGTGCAGACCAGACCGTCACAGGAGAAGAGCCGGGCCTCCCTCTCGTTGCTCCGAGCCGGCCAGTCACCGTTCTGCGTGACGAACACGTGTCGCGGCGAACCACCGCGCCGCAACAGACGAAGGACCCAGTTCGTGTAGGGATACCCGCATGTGACGGTCACGTCGTACTCCGAGGGCCGGACGTGGCGGAGCAGCCCCGGAACGTAGGTGAGCTCTTCCCATGTGTACTCGTTGCGGGCCAGCAGCGGAATCGAGGGGAAACGCTCGAATCGCTCCCGGGGCACCACGCCGGTCTGGACAGAGCGGTAGGCACGGCCATCGACCTGCGGCCCGGAACCGAGGACCGTGACCTCCTCGCCGGACAGCGCCAGGTGGTGCGCCACCGACTCGAAGGCGATCTCGGCACCGCGCGACACGCGGTGCATGCCGGCGAGGGCGAAGAGGACTCTCAATCCTGTACTCCAGTGCGAGTTCGGAACGTTACCGGTCCGTGTGGGGGGGGGATTCGCGCTCGACCGAGCGTACCCCCGGCGATGCACCGTCCCTACATCTCTGCCTACATCTCTGCCTACTTCGCTGTCCCCGCGTCAGCGTCGTTCGTGCCGGAATGGCTGATCAGACGCACCGTGGCCAACGACGATCGGATCTCACCCCGCGAGATGAACGCCATCCACGCGAGCGCCATGGCAACGACCTCCGGTTCGAGGCGCACCCCGATGCGCCAGAGGGTGATGTAGGCGATCGCGAGTTGCACGAGATCGATGACGCCGTGAGGGACGATCAGCCATGGTGTCCGGATGCTCCGGTAGAGCACGTAGAGCATCGAGCGGGACCAGCTGAGAAGCAACAGGGCGATCACGCCGGCAGAGGCGACCGCCACCACCGCCAGCGGTGCCAGGAGTCGGAGTGCCTGGAGCACGCTGTAGAGCACCGGTCGCGTGCTCTTCTCGAGATGGTTGTAGAGGAAGAAGACCAGCCGGAGCCCGGCGAGCAGTCCGAGCCAGAACCCCATGCCCCGCAGGAACTCGCCCGGACGCAGCAGGTACACCGCTGCGGCGCCCAGGCCGAGCGCCCACGCCCACGCGCCGATGACGAACCGGCGACCCGGCAACGGCCGTGCGGGAAGCACCGCGTCGTGCTCCCAACGCTTCGCGACCCGGTCGTTCTCGAGGTACCCGACGTCGTAGACACACCAGAACGACACGGCCAGCATCGCCAGGCCGACGAGGTGCCGACCGGCCGGGATCGGTGCGATCGTGGCGGTCGCGATCGCCCACAACGGCAGGTCTCTCACCAGCACGATGTGGAACACGTAGCGTTGCCCCCACCGCTTGTACATCTCGGTGTAGCCGAATGGCGCATAGGTTCGTGGCGCAGGTACGTACCGTGCGTCGGGCCATTGCAGGAGGACCGGAACTGCGCAACGGTCGAGCAACGGTCGATCCGTCTCGGAATCGGTGATCACCGTCGCCTCGTTGACGAGGTGGGATCCGTAGCGATCGTCGAGCATCGCCAGCTTGCCGGCATGGCGATCGAGCCGGCCCTTCCGGAAACGACAGGCGACCACGTCCATCGCGGGCAGGTCGAAGGACGCGACCAACGGTTCGACGACCACGTCGAATCCTCTCGTCGCCACGATGACCCTGCCGTCGCTGACGAACCGCTCGACGATGGCGTCGGCGAGTGGCCGGTTCAGCCACTGCACTCCCACCGTGCGGACCCTGCGTCGCCACAGCG
Source organism: Microthrixaceae bacterium (assembly GCA_007118345.1). Lineage (GTDB taxonomy): Bacteria > Actinomycetota > Acidimicrobiia > Acidimicrobiales > Microtrichaceae > SKRR01. Next base: position 3,490 of record SKRR01000034.1, read on the forward strand.
GTATCGCCCACGGGAACACCACGGAGCACACCACGACGCGGAACCAGTCCTCAGCGTCCTCCTGGGTCCCCATGAGCCTCCAGACCGGGAAGATCCGCAGCATGATGAGCACCGCTGCGACCAGCCAACGCGGCCGGATGGAGTCGAGGTACTCCTCGGTCGAGTTGCGCAGCCACAGCGTCTCGTCGAGGTCGACGATGACCGCCCCGGATGCCTGCCGGACGGCATGGAGACCGAGTTCCGTCGAGGGCTCTGGCTGCGTGGTCACGAGGGTGGGGTCACACCCGGCGATGGGCCGGCGGAGACGCTGTGCTCATCGGTTCGCCGGTCTCGAACCCGCCGGTTCCACAGTTGCTCACAGCAGCGCGGCGGCAACGACGAGGCTGCGTCCCACATGAGGCGCTTCACCGGCCAGGCGACGGAGCGGATCGCGTCGACCTCGAGCAGCCGGGACCGGAGTCCGGGGCGAGTGGTGGTGCCGCTGGGGGACGGGCCCTGGCGAGCGAGGTTCGGCAGGCAGATCAGGGTCGGCGAGGCCGAGTCACGGCGCCACTCGTTGAGCACGCCGTCGGGCGAGATCCGGTGCCCACCAGGACGCAGCCGCTCTTCGAAGTTCTCGATGATGGAGTCGAGCGCCGTGGCGCGAACCGCGACGAAGTGGCTGCCGGTCACCTCCCAGCCATCAGCGCGCGCGATGTGATCGCTCACGAGGCGGACCGGCGACCGCCGGATGGGGGAGCTCGTGGCGAGGTAGCCGAGGTAACACATCGACCATTCCACCGTGGCGAGTTCGTCGATGATCCTGGCCAGCCGCCGTCGGAACCGTCGGACGACGACGGCGTCGTCCTCGACCAGGACGGCGACGTCGACCCCGTCGGCGCGGGCGCGCCTGAGGCACTCCAGGTGACTCAGGAAGCAGCCATGGGTCCCCACGTTGAGGAACCCGAACGCATCAGCGGGCCGTTCCGCCTCGAGCAACGAGTAGGGGATCCCCAGCCGGTCGAGTTCCTTCCTGAGCCGACGTGTACGGTCAGGACGGTCCACCGTCGTGAGTCCGTAGCATTTCCACCCCTGGGCAGGATCGACCCGGTCGAACGACACGGCGTCAGTGTAGCGAGACCCCACGAAACCCCTCACGTCCGCCACGAAACAGGCGTCGACCGGCCCGACGGGCGCAAATTCCACTCACACTCGTCGGGTGACCGGGGTCCCGGCGGGCAGCGCGAGGAAGTTGAATCCAGGGAAGGGATAGAGCCCGGCCTTCTGGAACTCGGCCAACGTCAGGGGCGGCCGCCCGTAGAGGAAGTCGATGAGCGAGTAGACGCAGTAGCCGTGCTCCTCGACCAGCAGTGAGAACAATGCGCGCCGGTCGTACTCGAAGCACCTGAGCGACTCGTCGGTGCCGCACTCGAACAGCAACACCGGTTGACACCGCGACAACAGACTCTTGGCACCTCGGAGCGCTGGTAGCTCCGCCCCTTCGATGTCGATCTTGATCAACTGGACATCGTGGTCGATGACGTCGTCGAGGCGGGCGACCGGGACCGACACCGACTGGGCCCGCTCGTCAGGTCCACCGGAGGGCAGGACGCGCGAGAACCCCGGCCGGACCCGGTCGACGAGGAAATCCGCCCAACCGGTGTCGGCGCCGAGGGCGACCGCGTGCACCTCGACATCCCGGAACCGCCGCCGGATGGCGACGGCCTTGTGCTCATCGGCCTCGATGGCCACGTGACGGCCCTCCGGGGCGAGGGAGCGGAACAGCGCCAGGACCGAACCCACGTGCGAGCCGCAGTCCACGCAGTTCCACGTCGGTTCGACGAGGTGCTGAAGGACGAGATCCGTCCGCCTGCCATCGAGGTAGAAGTCCCAGAGCTCGGGGTGCCGGCGACGTCGGCCCACGTGGGTGAGCCACCTGGCGTTCTCCGCGAGCCGGCCGACCGGGGTGCCGGTGAGCGCGAGTTTCAACCTCAGCTTCAGATTGACGAGCAACGGTGTCCCCGAACGCCGCGGGTGATCGCCGGCCGTTCCGAGTGCTCGCTCAGCGGACCACTGGTGTGCTCGTTCAACATCTCCGACCAGGTCGGTCTCGCGTTCCACATGGGGCTCCAAGGTTGGTGGCACGTCACAGCACCTCGTTCATCATCGGTCGCATGACGTTGCGGATGAACATTCTTGTCCGACGAATGGCCCCGGGGAACGGGTCGTCAGGGAGGAGACCGGTGCTCGTGTGGGACGGACCCGAAGCCGGGAAGCCGCAGAACGGGTGACTCGCCGGACAGGGGCCCAAGTGTTGTCGGTGCCGTCGGCCTGTGGAGTCGGTGGTCGCGTGGGATCGGTGGTCGCGTGGGATCGGTGGTTGCGCGAATCCAGGTTGCGACCGTCCCAGCAGTAGCCCGAGCACCAGCGCACCGACCGCGACGATCAGGCCGCACAGGACCAGACCCGCCTTGGTTCGACCGCCCCATTTCGGCTCCTCGCCGTCGCAGTCCGCAGTTTCGCCGCAGTGTGCGAGCCGCTCGGGCCGCGGCTACCCCGGGAGCCGGGCCGACTCAGCGAAGTTCATCGAGCAGCGTGATGGCTCGTGGGGCTGAAGCCGCCGATCCGAGCCGGACCCCGGAACGGGTCGTGCGGGCGGAGTTGCGTGCCGTCGCAGAGGTTGCCGTTGGAAGCGTTGCGGAGGCCCTTGAGACAGTTGTCGACCCACCGTTCCTGAGTCCGGTCATCCCAGGCACCGAACCAGTCGGCGTGCATGGTGGAGCCGTTCGGCTCCGGCCGAGCGGGATCCATGCGATCCGAGGAGAGGTGCCAGTTCGAGGTGTCGGCGACGTCGTCGAAGTGGGCGAACTCGGTCAGCTCGGGCAGGTGCACCGGGTGACTCGCCGGACAGGGCCCCCAGGTGTTGTTGGTGCCGTAGGCCATGTGGGATCGGTGGTCGCGCGAATCCAGGTTGCGACCGTCCCAGCAGTAGGGGAAGCGGACCGACACGGTGAGACGGGACCCGGTCGGGCAGTCGGGGATCGTGGTCGAGCTGATGCCGCCGCAGGTCCATCGGAACACGCGTGTGTCCGGTGCCCCGGCGATCATCCGCAGCCCGTTCGGCTTGGCGATGATCCCTCGTGGATCATCGGCGTTCTCGGCCTTGTAATAGAGCTCGAACCCGCTGGGTACGACGACGTCGTCGGCCCCGTCGAACACGGCCGGCATCCAGTAGGCCGTGCGGTTCAACCGACCCCCGTCGCAGGTGGAGTCACCGGTGGCGCGCAGCGACTGGTAGGTGGAGTCCTGGTCGACGGCGGTGTTGCCGAAGAACATGTGCAGGTGCATGAAGTGCTCGTTGCCGGGATCCACGATGGGATCGTGGTGAGCGAGATGCGAGAACGAACAGAACATCCGGAACGCCGGGTAGCCGCTCGACAGATGCTGCTCCCAGGCTCGGATCAGCCATTCGGACTCCTCCACGTCGTTCGGCACCACGGCGTCGACGTCGTGCGGCACGGTCACGTCGCCACCCATCGGCGCTGTGCTGTCGACATGGCCCCGCCGGTCCTCACCGGCCGGCGGCGCGGCTACAGCGCACGCCCCCACACCCACTGCGATGGCTCCGAAAGCGAACGTCAGCCCCCAGAGCAGCCGCGTTCCCGAACTGTTTCGACCGACCACACCATGCTCCTCGTCAACCGCCCGCAGCAGTCTCGCATATCTCGCCGGCCGGATCGCCAGCGCGTCGACCACATCCGGTCGACGACCCGGGTCGGCCGATAGCGGCTACTCAGCGGTCGAGCTCGGAACGGAAGTACTTGATGGTGGGGCCGAGGCCATCGCGCAGCGAGGTGTGGGGCTCCCACCCGAGCGCGTCACGCGCCAGGGAGATGTCGGGCCGCCGCTGGGTGGGATCGTCCTCGGGCAGCGGTCGCAGTTCGAGGGGCACATCGGATCCGGTCAGCTCGAGCACCAGTTCGGCGAGCTGGCGCACGGTGAACTCGACGGGGTTGCCGATGTTCACCGGCCCCGGATGATCCGAGTCCAACAATGCCACCAGGCCGGCGACCTCGTCGTCGACGTAGCAGAAGCTGCGTGTCTGGCTCCCGTCGCCGTACAGCGTGATGGGTTCGCCGGAGAGCGCCTGGACGACGAAGTTGGACACGACACGACCGTCGTCGACCCTCATGCGCGGTCCGTAGGTGTTGAAGATCCTGGCGATGGCAGTGTCGATCCCGAAACTACGTCGGAAGCTCGACACTGCCGCCTCCGCGAACCGCTTCGACTCGTCGTAGCAGGACCGGGGCCCGATGGTGTTGACGTTCCCCCAGTAGGACTCGGGCTGGGGGTGCACCATTGGCTCGCCGTACACCTCACTGGTCGAGGCGAGCAGCAGGCGGGCACCTCGCTCCCGGGCGAGCTCGAGGGCGTTGAACGTGCCGAGACTCCCGGCGCGCAGGATCTCGGCCGGCATGGTGGTGAAGTCGGCTGGTGACGCGGGCGACGCCAAGTGACAGATGGCGTCGAGGTGACCCTCGACCGGGAGCGCCATGGACACATCGGCCTCGACGAACGTGTACCCCTCGCGACCCTCGAGATGGGCCAGGTTCTCGGGGCGACCGGTGATGAAGCTGTCGACCGCGACGACCTCGTCGCCACGGCCCAGGAGGTACTCGGTCATGTGCGAGCCGATCATGCCCGCTGCTCCCGCCACCACTACTCGCATGTTCTCGTTTCCTCTCGATACTCCGGGTGTCGTGCCCGCCGGCACGCGAACGGGGTTGCTCCGGCCCGGTGCGGGTGGTTCACGAGCGACCGATGCCGCTGTACTCGAAACTGCGACTGACCAACGAGTTCCGGTCGAGCAGGTTCCTGGCATCGACGATGCGCAGCTCGTTCAGCTCACCGGCGACCTTGTCGAAGTCCAGCCACCGGAACTCGTCCCACTCGGTCAGCACCACGACCACGTCGGCGCCGGAGCACGCCGCATAGCTGTCCCCCACCACCTCGACGCCCTCCAGCAACTCCAGACCGACCGGTACTGCCGGGTCGTAGGCCTGCACCCGGGCGCCCGCGCGGACGAGACGCTGGATGATCTCGATGGCCGGTGAGTCACGGCGATCATCGGTGCGCGCCTTGAAGGTGAGCCCCCATGCAGCGATGACCCGACCCGCCACGTCGCCGCCGAGCATGCCGGCGACCTTGTCGACCACGCGATCGAACTGCTGCTCGTTGACCGCCACCACCCCCTCGAGGAGGGAGAACTGGTAGCCCGCGTCGGCGGCGATCCGGATGAGCGCCTTGGTGTCCTTGGGGAAGCAGCTCCCTCCCCATCCGGGTCCCGGTCGCAGGAACTCCTTGCCGATGCGGTGGTCGTAACCGATACCGAGCACGACGTCCTTCATGTCGGCACCGACCGCCTCGCTCACCGCCGCCACGGCGTTGACGAAGCTGATCTTCGTGGCGAGGAAGGCGTTCGACGCGTACTTGATCAGCTCGGCCGACGCAGGGTCGGTCACGATCACCGGAGCGGCGAGGGCCGTGTAGAGCGCAGCCACCCTGATCGCGACGTCGGGCTCCACAGCACCGATCACGACCCGGTCGGGGTTCAGGAAGTCCGCCACCGCTGTTCCCTCGCGGAGGAACTCGGGGTTGGACACGACGTGCGCATGATCACGGCCCATCGCACACTCGACCACCCCGGTCGAACCCACGGGCACGGTCGACTTGTTGATGATCACTGCGTCGTCGGCGACGAGCGGCCCCAGATCGGCGGCGGCGCGCTCCACGAACGACAGGTCCGCCGAACCGTCGGACGACTGCGGTGTCGGGACACACAGGTAGACGAACTCGCGGTCGCGCACGGAGTCGAGCTCGGTGGTGAAGCGCAGCGTGCCGAGACGAAGACCATCGACGACCAGTTCCCGCAGGCCCTCTTCGTAGATCGGGATCTCACCGCCGCGAAGGAGCTCGACCTTCTCGGCGTCGACGTCGATGCAGACGACGTCGTGGCCGAGGCTGCTCAGACATGCACCCGTGGTGAGACCCACGTATCCGGTACCGACCACAGCGATTCTGCTCATCGATTCAGTCTTTCATCGTGCGTTCATCGTGGCGGAGCCGGGCGGGGCATCCGCCACCTCCCGCCGACCGTGACGGGAATGGCAGCTGCGGCCTCGACGGACGGGTCGACGTCAGCGTAGCGGCCACCTCCGCGGATCGATACGGGGAGTTCCACCCAACGAACGACGATCGGTTCAGCCCACGACCCCGTCCACGAACTCGAGCGATCGTCGGATGATCAGGTCGCGGTCGTAGTCGATCGTGGCCACGTGGTAACTGCGGTCACAACTGACCCGTTCGACGGGACCGCTCACGTGGGCGGCGAGGTGGTCCGAATCGGTGGGCGGCACGACGTGGTCCTGCGGGCTGGTGAACAGCAGCACGGGGCAGGTGACCTGCTCGAGATCCGCTCCGACCTGCTCGGCCGCGGCGAACAGGCTCAGCAGCGGTCGCAACGGCGTCTCCGGGTAGGCCGACTCTGGCGAGCCCGGGTCGGCGACGTCGGAGCCGATGCCGTCCATGACGTCGTCGCCGCCGTCCACCATCGCCTGCACGAGCTCCCGCATGCCCGGTGGCACCTGGGTGGCGGGGTTGACACAGATGATGCCGCGCAGATCGGGGTGCCGGGTGGCGAGCCAGCAGGTGAGCGAGCCGCCCATCGACAGCCCGGCGACCACCTGCTGCTCGGTGCGAGCAGCGAGCGACTCGAACGCGGCCTCCGCGGCTGCGGACCAGTCGGCCCACGAGGTGTCGAGCATGTCCTCGACACGGGTGCCATGGCCCGGCAGGAGCGGCATCTCGACCGTGTGGCCGGCCGCGACGAACCCGTCGGCGAGCGGACGGATCGACTGCGGGTTGCCGGTGAAACCGTGCAGCACGAGCACCCCGACGGGGCCGCCCGCAACGCTCATCGGCTCGGCACCCGGCATGATCTCGGTCATGGATCGCTCCTCGGTCGACGACGCGGATCACGGTAGGCGAGGGCGACGCGTGCCGTCGGCACCGCTCCGCAGTACGATCCGCCCGGGACGATCAACAGGGGGAGTCCGATGCCCAAGTACAAGTTCCTGACCGAGGAGTGGGTCGCCGCCGCCAAGGACATCCGCGAGCAGCACGCCGGTGAGTCGCCTGCGGTACCGCACCTGGTCCGGATGAATCAGGTGATCGTCGAGGTGCCCTTCGGCGACGGCGAGATCCAGGCGCACATGGACACTTCCGAGGGCGAGATGAAGATGGACTTCGGTCACCTCGACAACCCCGACCTCACGGTGACCCTCGACTACGCTACCGCCAAGGCGATCCTCGTCGAAGGCAACCCGCAGGCGGGCATGCAGGCGTTCATGTCCGGACGGATCAAGGTCGACGGCGACATGACCAAGCTGATGGCGATGCAGGCCGGTCCCGTCGATCCCAAGGCGGCCGAGGTCGCGACGGCGATCCAGGAGATCACCGAGTAGCCGACGCCCGGATGGGTGATCCGTCGCCTGGTGGCCCGCGCCCGTTGCGGCCCAGCGCCGCGTCCACGGAACGGGACTCGCTCAGACGGCGGGCGCTCGGGGCACGCGGTCGGGCCGCAACCCGAACGCCATCACCAACCCGACCACGCTCACCGCAGCGCCCACCCCGTAGCTGATGCGGTAGGACCCGGCGACGGTCGTGGCGGCCAGCGCGGCGACCTGCACGGTCTCGAGCAGGTTGATGCCCACCGTGGTGCCGATGTGGGACAGCAACTGTTGGGTGGCACCGGCGACGCCGAGGTCGGCGTCCTCGACCGAGTTGGCGACCGACGACGCGAGCCGGGGCAGCGATGCACCCACACCGATTCCCGACAACGTCAGGGCCAGGATGATCCAGAAGGTCCGCGGGTCGGGTGAGAAGACGGCGAAGATCCCCATCGACACCGCCAGCGAAGCCATCCCGGCCACGATCGCCACCCGGGTCGAGATCCACCCGGCCAACATCCCGGCGATCGGACCGGCGAGCGCGAAGGTCAGCGGCCGGGGGATCATCATCAACGAGATCGTGTCGGCGCCGAGGCCACGGACCTCGTTGAGCAGCTTCGGCGTCAAGGTGAATCCGCCCATGTAGCCGAACTGCATAAAGAACGACACGAAGACCGGGATCGCGAACCCCCTGCGGGTGAACCACTCGAGAGGGATGAGTGGATGGGGTTGTCGTCGTTCCACCCGCACGAACCACCAGACCGACACCGCGCTCAGCACGAGCGACCCGATGACCCACGGCGAGGTGAACCCCCACGCAGCGATTCGGTCGATCGCGAACAGCAGCCAGGCGAGCGCCACGAACAGCACGAGCTGGCCCCGGACGTCGAAGTGCACGCCCCGGTGTCGTGCGGTCTCGGGCACGATCAACCAGGCGATCAGAACCGACAGGGCGAGCAGTGGGGCCTGCACCCAGAAGATCGCGCGCCACCCGATCGTCTCGACGAGCGGTCCCCCGATGACCAGGCCGAGCACCGGCCCGCCGGCCACCACGAGTGACCAGAAGCCGAGCGCACGGGCCCGTCGGTCCCGGGTGAAGAGTCCGTTGATGATCGCGAGCGAGCTCGGTCCGGTCGCAGCGCCGAACGTCGCGCCGAGGATGCGGAACACGATCAACGAGGCCCCGTCCCACGCCATCGCCGAGGCCACCACGAACACGACCGACAACGACATGCCCACGAGGAAGACGCGGCGATGGCCACGGAGGTCGCCGAGTTTGCCGGCAGTGGTTCCCGTCAGTGCCAGTGCGATCGTGGGGCCGGAGATCAACCAGACGAGGCTCTCGACCGACGCCCCGAGGTCGGTGGCGATCTGAGGGCGACTGACGGCGAGGATCGTGATCGTGCTGGTCACCCAGAAGGTGCCGAACAGCACGGTCCACGTCACGATCCACGCGTGGCGGTCGCTTCGACGGGCCCGATCGGCGGCGCGACGTTGCAGCATCAGCGGCCAGGGCACCACCGGCTCCTCGTCCACACCGGGCGCCTCGATCGAGAGGTCCGAGAGGTTGCTGTCACCGTCCCGGGCCGACCCGACCCCGTCGCCCTCATCCAGGTCGCCCTCATCCAGGCCGCCCTCATCCAGGTCGCCCTCATCGGAGTCGCCCTCGCCCGGCTCGCCGTCGCCCGTGCCGTTGGGGTCGGGGGGTCCGTTGCGGGGGCGGCGTGGCATGGCCGGACGATGTTAACGGTCCGTCATCACCCGCTCGGGTGCCCGCGGCAGGGGTCGTCGGTCACCCGGTTCCCGGCGCACCTTCGCCGAGGCGGTGCCGGATCGGCTCGTCGTCCCGGTTGGGGTGGCCGCCTCATCGCGGCGGCTGGGGAACACCACGTCCAGCTGACCACCCCAACGGGAACGACGAACCTGTACGCAACGTACGCTGCGCGACACGGTCAGTGGTGGATCCTCGCGCGCCGGGCGGTCGTGAGGGAAGCAATGCTGCAGAACTCGTCGCGAAACACCCTCGCAGCGCGATGCGACCCGGGTCAGGAGCGGGTGAAGATCCGCACTGCGGTGCCGCGCACGTGCGCTTCGCCCGCCGGGGGGTCGGTCGCGAGGACCGTGCCCGAGGGGGATCCCTCGATGCCGGCGACGACGAACCCTGCGCCCTCGAGGGTGGCCGCGGCCGAGGACCCCGTCGAGCCGCTCACATCGGGGACGGGCACCGGCGCAGGACCGAGGGACACCTCGAGTGCCACGGTCGCGCCACGAGCCACCTCGGTGCCCGGCGGCTCGGACACCGAGATGACCCGCCCGGCCGGCACGTTCTCGTCGTAGGACTCCATGCCGCGCACGCCCTCGAGCTGCAGTTCGGCCAGCACGGCGACCGCCTCGTCGAACGGTCGGCCCTGCAGCCCGTCGGGCACCGATCGAGGTGCAGGGCCCTCGGACACGACGAGCGCCACCGAGGTGGCACGCTCGACCTGCGGCACACCGTCGACCACCTCTGGTTCGGTCGCGGTCGAGGCCGACACGACGGTGCCCGCCGGGACCTCCTCGTCGAAGGCCGAGGTGATCTCGCCCAGCGTGAGCCCGGCGGTCACGACGAGCTCCTCGGCCTCCTCGAGAGCTCGGCCCGCCAGCTCGGGCACCTCGACGAGGGTCTGACCCAGCGAGAGCACCACGCTGAGGGACTCACCCTCGGCCAGCTCGGTCCCGGGGGGTGGATCCTGGTCGAGGACCTCACCGGGGCTCGAGCCGTCCCGCCGCTCGAAGGTGGCGGGTTCGAGGGTCCAGCCGAACTCGCTGGCAGCAGCCTCCGCGGCTGCGATCTCGCCACCGAGCAGGTCCGGCACCTCGTGCACCGGAACCCGCACGAAGAACCACCAGCCGGCGACCGACCCGACTCCGAGCGCCACGAGCACCACCACGGCGATCAGCCACCAACGGCGACGGCGCCGCGGTGCGGGACGTGCCTCGTCGGAGGTGGTGGGTCGATCCGGGTCGGCGAGGAACGGGGCGACCGGCCCGAACGAGGACGGTCGCGACGCACTCAGCAGCTCGTGTTCCTCGGCCACGGTGATCGGCGAGCGGACCTGCTCGTCGTCCTCGATCGAGCTGGCGTCGGACCGGGTGGGTTCCGCGCCGTCGTCGGGTTCGTCGTCGGTGGACGGGTCGAGCACCACCGGCGACGGATCGTCGGGCACGAGCACACTCACCCCGTCGAGGTTGCGGATGAGATTGAGCTCGGTGGTCGCCTCGGCATCGGCGGCCGTCGGCACGATCGGCAGCGGTTCCGGGCGCGGGAGCTGCTGCGCGGCCGCCATGAGGGCCACCTCGAACTCCGCCGCGTCCGGACGCTCGGCCGGGTCGAGCCGGCCGGCGTGTTCGAGCACCTCCTTGAGGTGACCATAGGAGTCGTCCAGCTCGAGGTCGCCCTGGGTGCGGCGGGCGAGGGTGACCGCAGTGGTCTCGCCGGCGAAGGGGACCTGGCCGTTGACGCACTCGGCGAGCACGAGCGCCAGGGAGTACACGTCGCTTCGGCCGTCGAGACGACGGCCCAGGGCCTGCTCGGGCGAGGCATAGCGAGCGGTGCCCACGGCGGTGCCACTCGGTTCGGTCCAGGAGGCCTCGGCGAGCGCACGTGCCAGGCCGAAGTCGGCGAGTCGCAGTCGTCGGTCGTCGTCGAAGAGCAGGTTGCCGGGCTTGACGTCGCGGTGCACCAAGCCCCGCTGGTGGGCGTGCGCGAGCCCACGGGCGGTGTCGAGCCCGACGACCAGGGTCTGCGACGGCGTCAGCCGACGGTGCTCGTCGAGCAGATTCCGCAGGGTGCCCCCACCGAGGTACTCGGTGACCAGGTAGGGCACCGTCCGACCGTCGTCGTGGTCCTCGCCCCAGTCGAACACCGCCAGCAGGTTCGGATGGCTGAGCGCCCCGGCGGCTCGGGCCTCGGCACGGAACCGACGCAGGAACGCCTCGTCCTCGGCGAGCGCGTCGTGCAGGAGCTTGACCGCCACCCTGCGGCGCAGCTGGGTGTCGACGGCGAGGTGGACCCGCGACGAGGTCCCCACACCGACCGGAGCGAGCAACCGGTAGCGGTCTCCGAGCACTCGCCCGGTCTCCTCGGAGAGTCGGGGGGACATCACGTTCGACAGAGTACCGCCGCCTACCTTCCACCTCGGGGACGGGCTAGACCGTTCTGGAGATGAGCGCACCACAGACCCCGACCGGTCCCCTGTCACGCCGGACCAGGACCAGCGACGCCACCCGGAAGGCCGTGATCACCGTGCTCATCCTGGGCGCGCTCGCCGGGCTGTTCTTCACCGGCCAGTTCGCAGCCACCGGCACCGGTGACGGCGACGACCTACCTGATGCGGTCCAGCGGCTGGACCCGCCGCCGAGTGGTGAGGTCCTGGTGCAGGCCCAGGTCGGGTTGGACATCGACGAGGGCTACGACGCCTACCTGCAGATCAACGGCGTCGAGGTGCGAAGTGCTGAGGACGGGCTCATCAAGGACCTCGGCACCGGCCAGATCCGGTTCCAACCCGGGCCGGAGACGCCGGTCGAGTCACTGAATGCCGGAACGAACTGCGTGCTCGCGTTCGTGTGGGACCGGACCGAGGGTCCCGACAGCGCCCAGCCGGTGAGCTGGTGCTTCAACGCGACCTGAAGCAGGCGATCCGAGCCAGCTCAGCCGCTGGATTCGAGACCGGTGAGCTGCCGCAGGGTGTGGATCGCAGCAGGAACGTCGCTGCGTTCGGGGCCGATCTGCACCGCGCGCAGTCCGACGGCACTCGCAGCGGCGACGTTGCCGGGCGCGTCGTCGATGAACACCGTGTCGCCCACGTCGACCCCGAGGCGTTCGACCGCGAGGTGGTAGATGCGGGGATCAGGCTTGCGCATGCCGACCTCGCACGAATCGACGATGTCGTCGAACAGCTCGTCGAGGGGCACCATGGGCCGCCAGAACTCGGCGAACTCCTTGGCGTTGTTGGTGAGCAGGCCCGTCGGGACCCCGTTCGACCGCAGCTCGCGACAGCACACCACCATCTCGTCGCGCACCGCTCCCCCGCTGAGACGGATGAGGACGTCCAGCGGGTCGATGCGCGGACCCCCGTTCGACCCGGAGGTGGCGATGATCTCTTCCCTCGCCACTTCGAGGGTGCACTCGCCTCGCTCGAGCCGGTGCCACGGGTGGTCGGTGTCGTCGTCGTAGGAGCCGAACACGGCTCCGAGCATGGCGGCGGGGTCCATACCGAGCTCCTCGGCTGCCTGCACCGCAGCGGTGAACGGTGAGTCGATGAACACCCCACCGAAGTCGAAGATCACCGCGGTGGCCGGCGGGTCATCTGCGAGTGTCACGTGGTGGCTCCTGTCTCGGGGAGTTCGCCCGTCTCGATCAGCTGTTCGAACTCGGTGGCCGGCACGACGGGGACACCGAGCTGCTCGGCCTTGGCCAGCTTGGACCCGCCGGGGTCATCGCCGACGACCAGCGCCCAGGTCTTCTTCGAGACACTGCTGGTCGCCTTGCCGCCACGTGCCTTGATGGCATCGGCCGTCTCCTCGCGGGTCCGGCCCGGCACCGCGCCGCTGACGACGACGGCCTTGCCGGCCAAGCTCTGTGGGAGCAACGACCGTTCTGGCCCGGTGGTGTTCACCCCGGCGTCGACGAGGCGCTGCACGAGCGCGCGGTTGCGGTCGTCGGAGAACCAGTCGTGCACCGAGGCGGCGATGACCGGACCGACCCCGTCGATGGCCTCGAGCTCCTCGACCGGTGCTGCCATGATCGTGTCGAGGTCCCCCAGCGCGCCGGCGAGCAGCTCGGCCCCCGCAGACCCCAGGTGCACGATGTTCAGGCCGAACAGCAGATTGGCCAAGGGTCGACTGCGGGACTCGTCGATCGATCGTCGCAGGTTGCGGACGGAGGTCTCGCCGTAGCCGGGGAACTCGGCGATGCGGTCCCAGTCGAGCGCGTAGATGCCGGCCAGGTCCTCGAGCAGTCCCTGCTCGAGGAACAGTGCCAGCTGCTGCTCGCCGAGCCCGTCGATGTCCATCGCCCCACGCGACGCGAAGTGGCTGAGCGCAGCGAGGCGCTGCTGCGGGCACGACGGGTTCCGACACAGGTGCTGAGCCTCCCCCTCGAGCCGGACCAGGGGGGCTCCACAAGCGGGACAGTCGGTCGGGAACGTCCACTCGGCCAGGCCGTCGGGGCGCAGGTCGACCACGGGCCCGACGACCTCGGGGATGACGTCGCCGGCCTTGCGCACGATCACGGTGTCGCCGGGGCGGACGTCCTTGTGGCGGACCTGGTCCTCGTTGTGGAGGGTCGCCATCGACACCGTCGACCCGCCGACGAAGACCGGTTCGAGCACCGCGAACGGCGTGGCCTTCCCGGTGCGGCCGATCGACACCTGGATGTCGCGCAGCAGGGTGGTGCGCTCCTCGGGCGGCAGCTTGAACGCAATGGCCCAGCGGGGCGCCTTGGAGGTGAAGCCGAGCAACTGCTGCACGGCGAGGTCGTCGACCTTCACCACCACGCCGTCGATCTCGTACGGCAGGTCGTGGCGGTGGTCGACCCAGTGGCGGCAGAACTCGTGGACCTCGTCGAGGGTGTCGAAGGTCTGGGTGGTCGGGTTGACCGGCAGGCCCAACTGGCCCATCCATTCGAGCGCTGCGGAGTGCGACGGCGGCAACTCGGCGCCGACGACCTCGCCGAGCTGGTAGCACCACCAGTCGAGCCCTCGTCCGGCGGTGACCTCGGGGTCCTTCTGGCGCAGCGACCCTGCACCGGCATTGCGAGGGTTGACCGGCACCGGCCGGGTGCGGCGCCCGGCCGCCTCCGCGGCGTCGTTCTCCTGCCGAGTGCGTTCCTGCAGGGCGTGGAACGCCGAGATCGGCAGATAGATCTCGCCCCGCGCCTCGAGCACCTCGGGAGCGGCGCCGCTCAGCTGGGCGGGCACCGCGTCGATCCGACGGACGTTGTCGGTGACGTCCTCACCGACACGGCCGTTGCCACGGGTGGCGGCTTGGACGAACCGACCCTGTTCGTAGCGGATGGACACCGCGAGACCGTCGATCTTGAGCTCGCACGTGTAGCGGACCGCGTCCTCGACACCTGCCTTGGCGAGCAACCGGGCGGTGCGCTCACCCCAGGCGACCAGCTCGGCGAGGTCCATCGCGTTGTCGAGGCTCATCATCCGCACCCGGTGCTCCACCGGGGCGAACAACGCGGACGGGGCACCGCCGACACCGTCGACGGTGGGGCTGTCGGGGGTGATGAGATCGGGGTGCTGGGACTCGAGGGTGCGCAGGTCGCGCACGAGAGCGTCGTAGTCGGCGTCGGGGATGGTCGGCGCGTCGTGCTCGTAGTAGGCGGCGTCGTGGCGGCGGATCTGGTCTCGCAGCCAGTCGATCCGCCCGGCGGGATCGAGTTCTGCGTCCGGACCTGCGGCCACTGCCGAGCCGGTCGGAACCTCCTGGGTGCTCACGGACGACACCCTACCGAGTCGGTCCGACAGGCCTGCGGGGCCGTGTTCAGGCCCCGAGCGTGAGGCGTGCGCCGACGGCTTGGCGGCGAGCGCGGACCGACAGCGAGTCGACGAGCCCGAGCACCCGCTCGGCCTGGGTCACCCCGAAGTGTGCCAGCCCGTCGGCGGGACCGATGAAGCTGCGGGTCCGCAGCAACAGGGGGTCGACGCCCTCCCCCACCAGCTCGCACCACGTCGCGGTCAACCGCCGCCACAGCAGTTCCTCGCCGGTGCCGAGCGGCTGGTCGACCGGCACCGCGCCCCACGCGACCCGCCCGCCGCGCTCGAGGAAGTCGGCGAGCACCTCGGCCCAACCGAGCATCCCGCCGTCCGCCGGGGTCGAGATCAACGACACGCCGCTGCTGATGATGGCCCCCCAGTCGGTGCGGCCGGGTACGTGCGCCCCGATCAGCAAGCGGCCCCGGCCGTTGCGTCGGTCGAGTCCATCGACGACGGGGTCGAGCAGCGCTCGCACCTCGGCGGGTCCGAGCGGGAACGTCGGGTGCATCGCACCGATCAGGCCCGGTTCGTTGAGCACCATCATGACCACTGCGTCGGGCACCGCGGCGCGGGCAGTGTCGAGCAGCGCTGCGGCACGCACCGTCACCAGCTGCGCTGCGACGTCGACGGCGGCCTCGGTGGCCACCCCGGCCGATCGCAACGAGAGGGCCACCGTGACCGGGCCGAGCAGCGGGATCCGCACGCCGAGCAACTCGTCGGAGGTCCGAGCGAGCCCGAGCATCGTCTGCAGCGGTTCGAAGGCCTCGCCGCCGAGTCGAGCGACGCCGCCGGGGTCGAAGCCGAGCGTCTCGCCGTCGAGCGCGACGAGCCCGGGGGGCGCGGCCCGCACGCCGTGCAGCCCGTCGAGCGCCTGGGCCAGGAGCGTGGCGCCGTGCTTCGCAAGCGTCGGCGCAGTGGGGAGCTGCGGCTGGGTCGAGAGGGCGAACTCCGCCGCGCCGCGGGCCGTCGGGGCGGGCACCGGACCGACTGATGTCGCCAGCGCGAACGGCAGCTCATCGACATCCCCCATGGGTCGTTGTTAGCGGTCGGGTCCGAACGCGCGCAAGTCTGTGCGGGTGCACGTCTCCCCGCTCTCCTGGTCGGTCCGGTTCCTCTGGTTGATCCTGCCCCTCACCCTCGGCGACCTGATCGGCGACGCCGTCGACGGCCGCTCCACCCCCGTCGTGTGGACCGTCGCCGTCGGCGGCTGGGCGGTATGGGTCGCCGGGCTGGTGGCCAGCCTCGTGCCACTCCCACCGCTGCTGGTCGCGCTCAGGGTGCTCGCCCCGTTGCCGCTCGCCGCCGGGCTGGCCGCCACGCTCCTCGAGGCGCCGGAGGTCACCGGCTGGGTCGGGCTGGTCGTGGCCGCCGTGCTGGCGGTCACCGCCAACTCCGCCGAGGTCGGCATGGACCACCTCAACGGCACCTCCTACGGCGACGAGCGGCGTCTCCCACTGCGACCACCGGGCATCCTGCTGCTCGGGCCGATCCCGCTGCTGTGGGCAGCGATGACGCTGTTGCCGGTCACCGGTGCGCTGCTGCTCGCCACACGCCAGTGGGTGCTCGGCGGGCTGGCGCTCGCCGCAGGGGCCGCGACGATCTGGTTCGGTACCCGGGCGTTGCTGCGCCTCACCCGCCGCTGGCTGGTGCTGGTGCCCGCGGGGGCCACGATCGTCGACGCGTTCGCCCTCACCGAACCGGTGCTGATGCGCCGCCAGGACATCGTGCGCATGGGCCCCGCCCCCGCTGACACCGCCGCCACCGACCTCACGGTGGGTGCCACCGGCCTGATCGTCGAGATCGCGCTGCGCGAACCCCAGACCTTCCTCCCGGCGGTTCGGCGCGGCGAGACGGCCACTCCGGTCCGCACCTCGGCGGTGCTGATCGCCCCGACCCGGCCGGGCCTGTTGCTGCAGCTCGCATCGGACCGCAAGATCGCGGTCGGCGTCGACTGAGTCGAGCCCCGGCCTCGGTCGGCCGGCCGTCTCGATGCAGAACGGTGGGACGTCCCACCAGTCGGCATCGAGATGGCCGGGACTCGAACGTCGTCAGGGGGCGAGGGGCGGGGTGCCGTCCAGGTCGACGTCGTAGCGCCCGAGGCGTGACCACCGACGGATGCGGAACAGGTCACGCACCAGCCGTGCCGCGTCGCGTGCGACGTTCACCGTGGATCGTGACGAGTTGACCACCTCGACGGGCACCTCGAGCAGCGACAGGCGGTACCGCTCGACGAGATGGAGCACCTCGACGTCGAACGCGAACCCGTCGATGTGGGAGTGCTCGAAGATGAGCCGACCGACGTCGGAGCGCATCGCCTTCAGCCCGCACTGGGTGTCCTGGTAGCGCCCGAGCAGCACGAGGGCGGTGAACAGGTTGATGACGCGTCCACCCACCTCGCGCAACCGCCCGGCGCGCACCACCGTGCGGGTGTCGATGTGCTGGCGGCTGCCGACCACCACGTCCCAGCCGGCCTCGACGCCGTCGAGCAGCACGCCGAGCTGTTCGGGCGCGTAGGACAGGTCGGCGTCGGTGAACGCGACCGTGCGGCCCGACGCGGTCAGCACGCCGGCGCGCACCGCAGCGCCCTTGCCGCGGTTCGCGTCGCAGCGAACCACGAGATCGGCGCCGGCCGCCTCGGCGACGTCCGCGGTGCCGTCGTCGGAGCCGTCGTCGACGACGACCAGCTCGAGCTCGCCGGCGTCGTGGAGCTCCGTCAGCGCGGTACGGATCCGCACGACGGTGTCGGCGATCCGGTCGGCTTCGCGGTAGGCGGGCACGACCACACTCAGGCGGAACCTTCCGGGCGCAGGGGGACGGTCGACCGCCATCGCCTGCAGCTCGCGCACCTCCACGAACATCGTGTCGCGGTAGCTCACCATGCGCACCATGAACGCTGCGAGCAGCGACACGGCCTTGAGCCCGAGCAGCTGCCACCACGCCGACGGGTCGGTCGCGGCGACGAGCAGGGTCAACACCGCGACGTCGACCACGAGGGCCGCCGCCGCGGTGAGCCAGTAGGCCCCGACGTGGGCGAACCACGACCGTGCCGGGTCCCTGGAGGGGGTGACCAGGGCGTGGAGCCCCCACGAGGCCAGGGTGGCGAGTGCGACCGCCGTCGCGTCGGCCCACCAGACGGGCCAGCCGACGACCTCGGCCAGCACGACCACGCCGGCGATGTCGAGCACCGTGGCGAGGGTGCCGATCAACGCCAGACGGCGCAGGACGGTCATCGCAGGACGGTCATCGCAGGTCGGCCTCGGAGATCTCGTCAGTCCGGGCGGCCTCGTCGGCCCCATCGACCTCGGTCGTCTCGTCGACGTCGGTCATCTCGTCGCTCTCGGAGACCTCGTCCTCGCGCCGAGCCGGTCGGGCGTCGCGCATCGCAAGCCCCACGATCCCGACGACCCCGGCAGCACTCGCGGCCCATCCGGCGATCTCGACCGGACTCCTGGCGTAGCTCAGGGTGACCTGCTCGTCGGTGGGCACGACCACCATGAAGTTCGGCGTCGCCCGGAACGGCCCGTCTGCGCCCGACGCGGTCCAGTTGGGGAAGTACGACACCTTCACCAGCACCGGTACGCCGGTCTCACTCACCGAGAACGAGATCGTGTCCGACTCGACCACGACGTCGGTCACCTCCACCTCGGGCAGCGGCTCGCGGGGTGCGTCACTGCCGTCGGCGGCGGCGGTGGGCCAGTCGTCGGGACCGGACGTGGCGAGCAGCACGTCCCAGCGGGTGGGATCGTTGTACCACTCGACGGCCGGGCCCGGCTCCTTGGGGATCCGCGGCTCGCCCTCGGGGGCCTCGGGGTGCTCCTCGGCGTAGACCCAGCCGTCGATGTGGTCGTTCGCGTCCTCGAGCACCGCCGGAGTGTGCTCCAGCGGCACCACGAGGTCGGTGTCGTCGATCTCGAAGACGACCCAGGTGTTGGTGGTCACCGTCCCGTCCTCCCGCGTCCAGCTGAACGTCTCGGCGGCGACCTCGCTGGCGCGCTCGTCGGCGCGAGCACCGGCGATGGCAGCCTCGGTGGTGGCCATGTAGTACCTCACCCCCATTAGTTGGAGGTGCGAGATGCCCTTCTCGACGTCGAGCTGGTTGCTGTAGGGCAGATCACGCTGTGCACGCGACGGAGCCGTGGACAGCTCCGACTGGTTGAGGAAGTGGAACGGCGTGGTCGAGGACGCCTCGAAGTACAGGCCCTCCATCGAGCCGATGCATCCGTCGGTGTAGTACGGCAGCATCATCAACGCCATCGGTGTGCCGAAACGCTGCAGGTCGCTCTCGTACTCCCACATGGCGCGACCACACCCGTGTTCATCGCCCACCTGTTGCATCATCTCCATGATGCCGGCGAACTCCGGGTGCGCCTCCTTGGCCTCGACCCCCGAGTAGTTCCACCTGGCCCACTCGTGCACGAACGTGGTCTCGAGGTCGACGGTCCAACGATCCCGGAACGGCCAGCCGACGGGCGACAGGGCCAACGGCTGCCAGCGGTGCACGGTGCGGCCGCTGCCTCCTGGATCCGCGATGTTCGTCCCGCCGGGCAGCATCGAGAACGACCCGATGACCACCACCGCCATGATCACCGTCGCGACACCCAACCCTGCGACGCCCACGACCGCGGACTCCTCTCGTCGTCGTCGGACCTCCTGCACCGCTGCCATCAGCGACCGGATCACCAGCGCGACCGCCAGGCCGGCGAGCAGGTAGATCGCGAGGTAGTAGAAGGGCAGCAGCCGGGCGTTCCACAGCCGGTACTGGGGGAAGTACCGGAAGATCCATGCGAAGGCCATGACCGTGAGCGCCAGGAAGTACCCGAACCGGGCGCGGTGCACCAGGGCGAGCACCACACCGAGGCCGGCGAGCAGGAACACGGCGTTGCGGTAGGGCATCCCGCCCGAGTCGAGCACGGGGTCCGACAGCAGGTAGTCGGTGTACCGGGTGTAGCGCTCCCATCCCATGTCGTTCATGTAGGTCGAGTTACCGAGGAACGGCAACGACCAGAACCCCGTCGCGGCGATGCCTGCTGCTGCGACAGGGAACAACCACCGCACCAGCCGCACGTCCCAGCCCGCGGTGACCGTGAGCACCGAGAGCACGGCGACCAGGACCCACAACCACGGCGAAGGATCGAGCAATCCGACCGTGAGTGCCAGTACCAGCACACCGAGCCCGACGAGGCCGATGCCGAGCAGCTGCCGACGACCCACCGGGGTGCGCCAGTGGTCGAGCACCCGGGGCTCGAAGCCGGTGAACAACAGCAGCGCTGCGATCGACGCAACCGCAGGGAACAGCCAGGCCACCGGCCCCAGCAGATCCACCACAGCGACGACGGGCCCGGGGAAGCGGTCGTCGCCGACGAGCGTCTCGATGTTCGCGAGCAGTGTGACGCCGACGACCAGGACGACCACCGAGGCGACGATTCGTCCGGCCCGTGACGAATCCCACCACGGCTCGCGGTCCTCGCGGCGCACCAGGCTGAGGATCGCCGATGCGATGCCGACGAAGATCGCCGGAATGAGGTGACACAGGATGGTGAGGGCGAGCAGCACCGCGCCGAGCGCACGGTGCGAGCCGTTGCGGCTGCCCCTGACCATGACCGCCAGGTAGGTGAGCGCCAGGCTGAGCGAGATGGAGAACGCGAACTCGCCAGCCATCGTCGAGGCACCGTTGCCGCCCAGGATCGAGAAGCCGGTGTCGTAGATGAACGGCAGGGTCGCCACTGCTGCGAGCGCCGGGCCCGGGAACCGCAACTGGAACGCCCTGGCGAGCAGGTACGCGGCGATCGGGAGCGTGACGAGCCCGGAGACCGACACGATCTTGAACGCCACGTTGTACGGCACCGGGAGCAGCATCCCGACGGCGACCACGGCGCCCGCCCACACCAGCGGGCGGCTCCAGTGCCGGCCGACCCGGCCGAGCAGCCAACGGGTGCCGAACGCGACCCCGACGAGCAGCGCGAGGCGCACGACCGACCAGAGGATCATCGAGGTGACCGAGCCGTCCCACATGGCGGAGCCCGACGCCAACCACACGATCGCGAGCGACGGCACCACCATGTAGAAGGTGTAGGCAGGGAAGCCTGCGTACCAGTCCTGGGTCCAGCCCGTCAGCCGCAGGTCGGGCAGCAGGGACCGGGCCAGATGGTCGGGTCCCCAGACGTGGGCGCCCATGTCGCCCCCGGTCGGCGTCGAGTTCGACAGCAGCAACTGCGGATGCAACGACCACAGGACCACCGCGCAGCAGGCGCCGACGACGGCCCAGGACACCCAATTGAGCCACGGGGGTGCGTCGGGACGGTTCGTCAGCGGACGGTCATCGACGAAGAACGGCACTCCCGAGCCCGCCTCATCCGCTGCGTCGTCCGGGGGGCTCGCGTCGATGGGGTCGAGGGTCCGGGTCCTGGCCTCGGGCTCGCGATCGTGCATGATCGTCACATCGTGGCACGGCGCACGGTCGTCCACCTGACGGGTCCGTCCACCCGACGGGTCCGTCCATCGGGTGGATGGTCGACCGGAACGCTCAGCCGGTGAGCGAGCGGCGGTAGCGCGTCGGGACGGTGCTGAGGTCGTGCAGCACACCGCCGAGTTCCACCGACTCCCCGTCGCGGTGCCACGAGCGTGTGTCGCAGTTCGAACAGGACCGCATCAGCAGACGGGATCCGTCCACGGTCAGGGCGATCTCCACCTGTTCGTTCCCGCACACTCGACAGGTCGTCATGTCGTCGTCCATCCTCAGCTCGTGTTCCGGCGCCCGCCGGCCGGTCGTGACGTCGCATCAAGCGGCGTGATGGCTCTGTCGGCGTTCTCGGCACGTTCATGAGCCGACCGTCGCGAAATGGGTCGAATGACCCAGACGGTCGGAGTGGCCGGCTGACACGCCGGCGGGGCCGCTCAGGCGGTCAGGTACAGGGACACGACCGACGTCATGTTGAACCCGATGTGCGCCCAGATCGCCGCCCCGAGTCGCCCGGTCCGCACTGCGAGGGCTGCGGCAACCAACCCGAACGCCAACAAACCGGCGAACTGCAACACCTGGAGGTGCACCGCTGCGAACACCAGCGAGGTGCCCACGACGGTTGCCGCGGTGGAGGCCCCACGCTTCTGCAGCGCCCGGACGAACAGCCCGCGGTAGAAGAGCTCCTCGACGAACGGAGCCACCAGGCCGACCATTGCGGCGAACAGCAACCACGACCACCACCCCGTCGCCCTCGACGCCAGGTCGCGCGCTGGTTCGGACAGCTCCTCGGTCGTGCGTCCGGTCAGCTCGAGGATCGGCAGGTACAGCAACGGGACCACGACGAGCTGGGTGGCCATGCCGATCACCAGACCGATCGGCACGTCGAGCGCGCTCGAGCGGAGGCCGAGGTCGGCGACCAGGCCGTTGCCCTTGGTCCGTGTGGCCAGCCAGGTCACGATCAGATAGCCGGACCACAGCGGGATCTGCAGCAGGGCGAGTCCCCAGATCGGCACCTCGCCGATCTCGGACCAGCCCCCGATCGCGAGGATCACCCCACCGCCGAGCGCGGCCAGCACCATCGACGCGAGGATCCCCGCCACGACGTCGCCGAGCCCCCATGTCGGTTCACCGGGCGACGGGTCGCCGGGTGAGGAACTACTCGCCACGCCGGCGTCGTCGGGTGTCACGCCCCGATGAGGTCCAGGTGCTCGCGCCCCGGTTCACCTCGATCGTCGGGACCGCTCCAGTGGTCCTCGAGGGCCCAACCCCTGGGGACCCTGACCGAAGCGGCGTGGTCGGTGCACAGGTCGTGCACCATCGGATGCGCCTCGTCGGCGAGGGGTTCGAGCACCACGACACCGTCGGAGTAGTCGTAGGACAGCGTGGCGGCGGCGACTCGGGAGCAGCCGGGGCGGGCACATGAACGGCTCACAGCGGTGACGGTACCCCGCGACCGCGACCGCGGCGGGGACCGGCCGGGTGACGTCGGTCCGACACCCGGGCCCGGTGCCGTGACGCCCGCCGCAGGAGCTTCTCAGCACCGCGACGCCGACGATGGGGTGAACCCCGCCGCAACTCCTAGGCTGTCGCCATGGCTGAGCAGAACGAGTCCCCCGCGTCCGGTCCGGGCGGCAAGGGACGTCTTGCGGGCAGAGGTGAGAACGGACTCCCTTCGTGGCTGATCTGGATCGTCGTGGCCGTGGTCGCGTTGACCGCGGTCAGCGCCCTGTCGATGTCCGCCACTCCCGAGGAGACGATCTCGTTCAGCGAGTTCGTCCAGCAGGTCGAGGAGGGCAACATCCGCGAGGTCACCTGGAACAACGTCGACCAGGAGATCACCGGGACCCGGGAGAACGGCGACGAGTTCCAGACCGTGGGTCCGCCCGAGCCCTCGACGGAGCTGCTCGCTGCGATGGAACGCGAGGACGTGGCGGTCGACTTCGTCACCCCGACGCCGAACTTCCTGACCCAGATGCTGCCGCTGATGCTGCCCGTCCTGCTCATCGTCGCCTTCTTCGTCTGGATGAGCCGGCGTGCGCAGGGCCAGATGGGCGGGATCATGTCGATCGGACGCTCGAAGGCCAAGACCTACACGACCGAGCGTCCCGGCACCCTGTTCGCCGACGTGGCCGGCTACGGCGGCGTCAAGCAGGAGGTCGCCGAGGTCGTCGACTTCCTCAAGGAGCCTGACCGGTTCCTTGAGATCGGTGCCCGCATCCCCAAGGGCGTGCTGCTCGTCGGCCCGCCGGGAACGGGCAAGACGATGATCGCCCGCGCGGTGGCCGGTGAGGCCGGGGTGCCCTTCCTGTCGGTGTCGGGCTCGGATTTCATGGAGATGTTCGTCGGTGTGGGCGCGAGTCGAGTGCGGGACCTCTTCGAATCGGCCCGCAAGCACGGCAGGGCGATCATCTTCATCGACGAGATCGACTCGATCGGCCGTAAGCGGGGTGCCGGACTCGGTGGCGGCCATGACGAACGCGAGCAGACGCTCAACCAGATGCTGTCGGAGATGGACGGTTTCGAGGGCACCGACGGCATCGTGATGATCGCGGCCACGAACCGCCCCGACATCCTGGATCCTGCCCTGCTGCGCCCCGGTCGCTTCGACCGACAGGTCGTGGTGCCACTGCCCGAGCTGGAGGATCGTGAGGCGATCCTCGGGGTCCATGTGCGCCACAAGAAGCTCGACCCGTCGGTCGATCTGGCACTCGTCGCCCGCGGCACACCCGGGATGTCCGGTGCCGACCTGGCGAACCTGGTGAACGAGTCGGCGCTCACGGCGGTTCGTCGTGGTTCGACGGTCGTCGAGATGCGCGATTTCGAAGAGGCGCGCGACCGGGTGCTGATGGGCCAGCGCCGGGAGTCGATGGTGCTGTCGGACCGCGAGAAGGAGGTCACTGCGTACCACGAGGCCGGCCACGCGCTGTGTGCGGCGCTGCTCCCCAACGCCGATCCGGTCCACAAGGTGACGATCCTCCCCCGTGGCATGGCGCTGGGCGTGACCCAGCAGCTGCCCGAGGAGGACAAGCACTCGTACTCCCAGGAATACCTCGAGGAGTCGATCGTGGTGGCGATGGGCGGCCGGGTGGCCGAGGAACAGGTGTTCAACCACCGCTCCACCGGCGCCGCGAACGACCTGCAGGTCTCGACCGAGCGAGCTCGCCGCATGGTGACCGAGTTCGGCATGAGCGACACCGTGGGACCCCGCGCCTGGGGGGGCTCGGCGCCAGTGTTCCTCGGTGACGACATGGGCCAGAAGCTCGAGTACTCGGACCGCACCGCCCAGATGATCGACGACGAGGTCGCCCGGCTCCTGCGGGCGGGCGAGGACCACTGCCGTCAGTTGCTCACCGACCACCGTCGTGCGCTCGACCTGATCGCCAAGGCCCTGCTCGAGCACGAGACGGTGTCGGGGCACGAGGTGAACCGGCTGATCGCGGCCGCCGGCAACGGTGAGACCTCGCCCGCGGCGGTGATGACCCAACCGCCAGCGACGCAGCCCGCACCGGCACACGCTGCGACCCAGCCGCCCGTGCCCACCCCGCCGCCGGTTCCGCCGCACCTCGCGCCGGACCCGGCCCAGCCCCGACCGCTGGGCCCGAACCCGGCCTGACGCGGCTCGACCAGCCGCCGATCAGTCGCCGCAACCGGGTGGAGTGCTGCCCGGCTCGCGTGCCTCGGCCACCGCTGCCCACAGGTGTGTCGCGCTCACCGGTCCCATGAACGAACGCACGACG
>SKRR01000107.1 GCA_007118345.1 Microthrixaceae bacterium
GACACGCTGGCAGAGATCCTCCACCTCTTGGAGGTAGTGCGAGGAGTACACGACGGCAGTCCCCCCGTCCGCCAGCCTCCGAGCGAAGTCCAGCACCAGGCCCCTTGCACGTACGTCGAGACCTGCGGTCGGTTCGTCGAGGATGAGCACCTTCGGTCCGTGCGCCGCTGCCACCCCCACGTGGACGAGGCGTTGCTGCCCTCCCGAGAGGTCACGGACCCGGCGCCCCGTCAGCGATCCCAACTCGAGGTGCTCGATGACGCTCCCGACGGTGGTGTCGAGCGACGACGCGATCCGTGACCCGAGGCGGCCGAAGAACCACAGGTTCTGGGAGACCGTGAGATCCGGGTAGAGCGCGAGGTCCTGTGTCGCGATGCCCAGCCAGGCACGGGAGCGTGTGGCCCGTGGGCTGAGGTTCACACGGATCGACCCTGCGTCCGGTTGCAACAGACCGGCGATGCATCCGACCGTGGAGCTCTTGCCAGCGCCGTTGGGTCCGAGCAGACCCATGACCGAACCCGGCTCGACCGAGAACGACACACCACGTACCGCAGCGACGTCGCCGTAGCGCTTGTACAGGTCGACGACCTCGAGGCACGGCGCCGTCGCCTCGCCCGCCCGACCCACCGCCGACTCGATGGCGCCCCGTCGTCGATCGTCAACGGCCATCGTGGCGACGCTAGCGGCCGCCGACATCGCACCGGAGGACCGATCAGCGATCGCGCACGTCGTCCAGCACGGCGAGCATCTCGAGAACGGTGGTAGCTGCCTCTTCGCCCTTGTTGTCCCCGGCGACGTCGCCGGCCACCACCGAGCGCACCAACGCCTGACGTCGCGACTCGACGGTGAGCACACCGAAGCCGACCGGCACACCGGTGTCGAGCTGTACCCGGGCGATGCCATCGGCACACGGGCCGGCCACGTACTCGAAGTGCGCCGTGTCGCCCCGGATGACACAACC
This sequence comes from Microthrixaceae bacterium, assembly GCA_007118345.1. Classification (GTDB taxonomy): domain Bacteria; phylum Actinomycetota; class Acidimicrobiia; order Acidimicrobiales; family Microtrichaceae; genus SKRR01. Next base: position 962 of record SKRR01000107.1, read on the forward strand.
GAGGGCGATCAGGCCGTCGTGACGACCCGAACGCGCCATCGCCTGGGCGGCGAGGGGCAACTCGAACGCCCCGGGGACCCACGCGACGTCGATGTCGGCCTCGGCGACTCCACGCCCGGCGAGCAGGTCCCCCGCCCCGCGGAGCAGGCGACGGACGATCACCTGGTTCCAGTGCGTCGCGACGATGCCGATGCGTCGACCCTCGCCACGTGCCGGCCGGGCCGGTTCCGATTCCGGATCCCGGTAGTCGACTCCCACTATTCCAGCCCTTCGAGCAGGTGCCCCATCCGCTCACGCTTGGTGCGCAGGTACTCGAGGTTCTCCGGGTTGGGCGCTGATTCGAGCGGCACGCGACCGGTGATCTCCAGCCCGAATCCCTCGAGCCCTCCGAACTTCGTGGGGTTGTTCGTCATGAGCCGCATCGTCGTGATGCCCAGGTCGTTGAGGATCTGGGCACCGATGCCGTACTCACGGCTGTCCACGGGGAGGCCGAGCTCGACGTTCGCGTCGACGGTGTCCCTGCCCTGCTCCTGGAGGTTGTAGGCGCGGATCTTGTGACCGATGCCGATGCCTCGGCCCTCGTGCCCGCGCAGGTACACGAGCACTCCCAGGCTCTCGGCGTCGATCGCCTGCATGGCGGCGTCGAGCTGGATGCCGCAGTCACAACGCAGCGAGTGGAACACGTCGCCCGTCAGGCACTCCGAGTGGACCCGAACCAGGACGTCACGCTCACCCTGCACCGCACCGCGGACCATGGCCACGTGCTGCTCACCGTCGAGCAACGACTCGTAGACGTACGACGTGAAGTCACCCCATGGAGTCGGGATGCGGGCCTCGGCGACCCGCCGCACGAGCTTCTCGTTCTGACGCCGGTACTTGATCAGCTGGGCGATCGTGATCATCAGGAGCCCGTGCTCGCGGCAGAACTCGATCAGTTCCGGAACCCGCGCCATGGTGCCGTCGTCGTTGACGATCTCACAGAGCACACCTGCGGGGTCCATCCCGGCGAGGCGGGCCAGGTCGACCGCTGCCTCGGTGTGGCCCGCACGCTTGAGCACTCCGCCGTCGGCATAGCGCAACGGGAAGATGTGCCCGGGACGCGCGAGGTCGATGGGACGGGTCGCGGGGTCGATCAGCGACCGGATGGTGGCCGACCGGTCGGAGGCCGAGATCCCGGTCGACGTCCCATGGACGTAGTCGACCGAGTAGGTGAACGCGGTGCGATGGGACTCGGTGTTGTCACGGACCATCAGCGGGATCTCGAGCTCGTCGAGTCGGTCGCCGGTCAGCGGCGTGCAGATCACCCCGGAGGTGTGTCGGACGAAGAAGGCGATCTTCTCGGGGGTGGCCGCCTCGGCCGCCATGATGAGATCGCCTTCGTTCTCGCGGTCCTCGTCGTCGACCACGACGACGATCTCGCCGCGCGCGACCGCGGCGACTGCGTCGGGGATCGCGGCGAACACGGATTCGTCATCGCCCTGTTGTGAGAGTGGCTCACGTTCCATCGCTGCCTCCTGGTGCCGGCTCGGTACCCGGCGGCAGGTGGCCGACGAGCAGTCGTTCTGCGTACTTCGCCATGACATCGACCTCGAGGTTGACACCATCGCCGACTCGTCGCACACCCAAGGTGGTCACCTCGGTGGTGTGGGGGATCAGCGCCACGCTGAATCCGTCGTCGAACACCTCGACGACGGTCAGTGAGACTCCGTCCACCGTGATCGATCCCTTCTCGACCACGAAGCGCGTGAGCTCGACCGGCATCCGGACGCGCAGGCCGGGCGCCGGCGCCTCGACCCTGCCGACCGCGTCGACATGGCCCTGTACGAGGTGCCCGCCGAGTCGATCCTGGAGACGAACGGGTCGCTCGAGGTTGACCGGGTCCCCCATTCGGAGCTCACCGAGCGTGGTCCGTGCGAACGTCTCGTCACTGACGTCGGCCTCCCACCAGTCGTCCCCCCATTCGACCACGGTGAGGCAGCAGCCGTTCACCGCGATCGACGCACCCAGCACGACGTCGTCGAGCACCAGCCGAGCGCCGAGCCGCAGTCGTGATCCGTCGAGCTCGCGCACCTCGCCGAGCTCCTCGACGATGCCGGTGAACATCGTTCAAGCCTCCTGTGGCGCGAGTTCGACGCGCAGGTCCTCGCCGACCCGCTCCACCCCCACGAACCGGCCGCGCCAGATCTCGGAGATGTCCCACGCTCCGGCACCCTCGAACAGTCCGTTGGCGTCGTCGCCGCCGAAGAGCGCAGGCGCGACGTAGATGACGTAGCGATCGACCAGACCGGCACGGTGGAAGTCCCCCGCCACCGATGCCCCGCCCTCGACGAGGAGCTGCACCACGCCGTCGGCGCCCAGCTCGTCGAGCATGGCGCCGAGGTCGCCCGACATCTGCCGGCAGGGCCGGACCTTCGCATCGTCGGGCACTGCGCCGAGGACCACGCGCATGGGGTCCAACGTCCCGCCGGTGGGGAGGACCGGCGGCTTGTAGTCGCGCACCGTCAGCGACGGATCGTCACGGCGCACGGTCCCTGCACCCACGAGGATCGCGTCGGACTCGGCACGCAGCCGGTGTCCGTCGACACGAGCGGGCGGCGAGGTGATCCACTGACTCGAGCCGTTGGGCGCCGCGGTTCCCCCGTCGAGCGAGCTCGCGAGCTTGAGCACGACCCACGGTCGCCCCGTCCGTCGGTGGGTCAGGTAGGCCGCCAACTGGCTGGCGACCTGTTCGGCCTGGACGCCGACCGTCACGTCGACCCCGGCGTCGCGCAGCGCCCGGATTCCTCGCCCACCGACCGACGGGTCCGGGTCCTCCACCCCGATCACCACCCGAGCGACTCCGGCGTCGAGGATCGCCGTCGTGCACGGTCCGGTTCTCCCGGTGTGGTCGCAGGGTTCGAGCGTGACGTACAGCGTCGATCCCCGCGCCGCTCCACCGGCGGCCTGCAGCGCGATCACCTCGGCGTGCTCCCGGCCGGGCTCGCGAGTTGCGCCCTCGAACAGCTCGCCCTCGGTGGACCGCACGACGGCACCGACCCAGGGGTTGGGACTGGTGATGCAACGAACCCGCCCCGCAGCCATGAGCGCGCGGGTCATGCACTCACGATCCGCGGCGTCGGCGAGCGATGGCGTCGTCACGGGGGCAAGGCTACGCCCAGTCCCCCATGCGGTCGAATCTGAAACAGTCGTCGCGAATTCGACCGCCGTGACGTCGTCGCACTCGAAACGTGACCGGGTCGGCGGTCGTCAGTCGCTGCTCGTCAGTCGGTGGTCGTCAGGCGAACGGCGTCGACGGTGGGGACCGATCCCCCGCCCAGCAGGCCGAGGATCTCCGGCACGACATCGAGGACGGCCGACAGCATCTCAATCGCCCGGTCCGGCGCCGCTGCGAGGTTGAGCACCAAGGACGAACCACGGGTACCGGCAGTCGCGCGAGACACCCGTCCCCGGGGGCTCACGTTGCGCATCGCCTCCGCGATCCCCGGAGCCGGCCGGTCGAGGATGCGTCGCGTCGCCTCCGGGGTCATGTCGCGCTGCCCGAAACCGGAACCGCCGGTGGTGACGATCAGCCCGTTGAAGCCGTAGGCCATGTACGACAGCGCGTTCGAGATCTCCTCCACGTCGTCGGGCACGACCCGACGCTCGATCACCTCGTAGCCGGCGCCAGCGAGATGCTCGGCGAGCGCCGTGCCGCTGAGGTCCTCGCGGCTCTGTGCCGAGATGCTGTCCGACACGGTGAGGATCTTCGCGTGCAGCGATGGGTCGTGGCTCATCGAGTGGCTCCTGAGGTCGGGTGGCCCAGATCGTACCGGTCGCGCGCCCGCCCGTCGGCAGGGTCCAGCCGATAGCGGAACAGCCACATTCCGTCACTGCCGATCTGCTGGGGCAGGAGCACGGCGCCCCGGCCACGAGAGATCCACGGGTCGCCCGGTGCTGGCTCCGCAATGAGCTCAGGGCGGCGGGAGGCGAGCTCCTCGTCGACCCCGACGCTCTCGGCGGCGGTGAGCGTGCAGACGCTGTACACGAGCAGGCCGCCGGGGACCAGCAGCTCGGCTGCGGCGTCGAGGAGGTCGACCTGGACCCGGGCAAGCCGCGACGGCGCTGCGTCGTCGATCCGCCAGCGGGCGTCAGCCCTGCGGCGCAGCACGCCGAGTCCCGAACACGGTGCGTCGACCAGCACCCGGTCGGCACACCCCGGGCGCAGCGGCGCACGGGTACCGTCGGCCAGCACCGGGAACACACCGGTGGCGCCGAGCTTCGCCACGTTGGTCGTGATGAGACCGACACGCGCCGGCGCGAGGTCGACAGCGATGACGGTGGCACCCCCTGCCGCCATCCCCGTCGCCTTCCCACCGGGTGCTGCGCAGAGGTCGACCACCAGCTCACCCGGGCGGGCGCCCACCAGGTCGACCACTGCCTGTGACGCCGGATCCTGGACGTACCCGTCGGCTCGCTCGATGCGTGCTGCGGGTTCGTTCATCGAGGCGAGCGCGCCCATCGCCTCGTCGTCGCCCAGGTCGTTGCGCAACGTGTCGACGATCCAGTCCGGGTAGGACAGTTGCGTCGCCGTGTCCGGGTACTCGACCTCGGCGGCGGCGACCTTGCGCAGCACTGCGTTCACGAGCCCCTTGAAGCGTTTCGGTGTCGCCGCCACCGTCTCGTCCACTGCTGCGTGGTCGGGGATGTCGGGCCGTTCGACGAGCTGGTAGGTCCCCAACCGCAGCGCGCGGCGGGCCGCCGGGGGCGGCGGTGCGACGAGGAAGCGGTCCACGAGGTGGTCGAGCGAGCGGCGGCGACGCAGGGTCCCGTAGACCAGGTCGGTGACGAGCCGCCGGTCGCGCTCGTCGAGATCAGAACGACCGAGTGCCGCCGACGCTGCGAGGTTGGCGTAGGCGCCGTCGTCCTCGACACGTGCGAGGATCTCCAGTGCGACCCGCCGGGTCGACGGCTCGCTCACGTGCCGAGCCGCCGTCCGGAAGGACGAGCGCCGTTGGCCCAGTCGACCCCCGCCATCGGCGGACGTCCTTGCGGTCCGACCCGTTCGAGCAGGAGGCCCCCCTCGCCGCAGCGCACAACAGGACCATCGGCCACCATTCCCGGCGTATCGACGCCGGTGGGTGCGTCGACCGGCCGGGCCTCGAGGACCTTGAGGCGTGCACCGTCGAAGGTGGTCCACGCACCACCGATCCGAACCACCCGGTGCAACTGAGTCGCCGATTCCGTCCAGTCGAGCCGCCGATCTGACGGATCGAGCTTCGACGCATAGGTGACACCATCGTCGGGCTGCGGTTCGGGCGTGCCGAGACCGTCGCGCAGCGCCTCGACGAGCAGGTCGGCGCCGAGCAGGGACAACCGGGCACGCAGCTCCTCGGCGGTCTCCTCGGCCCCGACGTCGACCACCACCCGTCGGTACACCCCTCCGGTGTCGAGTCCCTCCTCGACCTCCATGAGACACACGCCGGTCTGCTGGTCACCCGCCAGGATCGCCCGCTCGACCGGGGCGGCCCCCCGCCATCGTGGCAGCAGCGAGAAGTGCAGGTTGACCATCGGGAGCCGCCCGAGCACCCTCGGGGGCACGAGGCGGCCGTAGGCGACGACCACGCCCAACTCGGCCCTCGTGCCCATCACGTCGTCGAGGTCGGAGGTCACCCGGAGCCCGAGGTCGAGCGCCGCCGCCTTCACGGCGCTCGGCGAGGTTGCGCCCCCGCGCCCGCGCCGGCGATCGGCGCCGGTGACGACCAGTTCGATCCGGTGGCCCGCAGCGTGCAGTGCGCGCAGGGGCGCCACGGCGACGTCGGGCGTACCGAGGAAGACCAGCTGCACGGAACGGCGCTCAGCTCAACGCAGTCCGAGGAACGGCCCTCGGGTCGAAGTTGGCTCCGGTGCGTCCATCACGCGCTGGCGGAGCTGACGCTTCGCGTCTCGGCGTTGCTCGTCGTCGAGGCGTTCGAGGAGGAGGACCCCGTCGAGATGGTCCAGTTCGTGCTGGATCAGACGGGAGAACAGCTCGTCGGCCTCGAAATCGACCTCGTTGCCGTCGAGGTCCGTGCCCGTGACGTGCACCCGCTTGGGCCGCACGATGTCGAACGACAGCCCGGGGACCGAGAGACAGCCCTCGTGGTACTCCCATTCGCCGTCGCCCTCGGTGATCACAGGGTTGATGAGCACCTGACCACCGTCGCCGGCGCCGAGGTCGTACACGAAGAAGCGCTTCTGGATCCCGACCTGGGGAGCGGCCAGCCCGAGACCGGGCGCCTCGTACATCGTCGCGAGCATGTCGGAACACAGCCGTACCAACCGCTCGTCGATGTCGGTGACCTCGTCGGCGCGCTGACGCAGGACGGGATCACCCACCACTCGGATCCGGTACGGGGAGCTCATGACGCCAGAGGATACCGTGGGGGCGATGCCGGCCCCGAGCGCCCCCGACGGCCCACCCGGGCCCGGTGGAGAGCACTACTTCTCCACCTCACCCACCAGTGGTTCGCGGCCCGACCTCGTCCGGTTGACGTTGCCGGACCTCACGCTGGACCTGACGACCGACCGCGGGGTGTTCTCGCCCACGAGGATTGATCCCGGCACGAAGCTGCTGCTGGACGAGATCCGGGGGCGCACCCCCGAGGTCGGGCACCGTCGACGTGTGCTGGTCGACCTCGGTTGCGGCTACGGCGCGATCGCGGTGGTGCTGGCGAGCCGCCACCCGGACGATCACGTCCTGGCGGTCGACGTCAACGAGCGGGCGCGGGACCTGTGCGCTGCCAACGCGGAACGCCTCGACCTCGACGTCGAGGTGTGCGCCCCCCAGGACGTCGCCGGGTCGCTGCGCATCGATCACCTGGTGTCCAACCCCCCGATCCGCATCGGCAAGCAGGCGCTCCGGGCGCTGCTCGCCGAGTGGCTCGACCGGCTCGACGACCGCGGGTGTGCCCACCTGGTGGTCCGGCGTCAGCTGGGTGCCGACTCGCTGGCTGCGTGGCTGGTCGAGCGCGGCCACGCTGTCGAACGGTTGCGGTCGAGACAGGGCTACCGGGTGCTCGAGATCGGCCCGAAACACCCCTGAACACCCCTGAGTGCTCAGGTGACCCGAGCCGGGTCGACCTGCAGTCGAAGTCGGCCGGAGGGGCGTCGGACCGTTGCGAGGTGGTCCAGCAGCACGTCCCGCTCGCGTGCACGCAGCACCCAGCGCCCGTCTCCGGGGTCGAGCACCTCGACTCCCAGCGGCCGTCCGACCCGCTCCATGTACTCCGGCGCCGCTGCGCCGCCCACCACCGCGATCGAACGCGCCGGCGGCACACCCAGCAACTCGCGACGTGACCACTCCACCGACCGCAGCAATGACGGATCACCTCTGAGCGCAGCGAGTACGACCGGGTGGCCCGGAAGCCGGGTCTGGACCAGTACCCTGCCGCCACGACCTCGCCCGCCGACGAGGCGACTCGCCCGCATCAGGTGCGAGAGTGCCGCTTCGGCCGCTCGGTACCGGGGTGCCATCAGCTCCTGGTCGAGATCCAGGAACACGACGACATCGACCCGGTCGACACGGTGCAGCACCGCCTCGGTGCCGATGAGCAGCGGGACGCGGGCCGGGACACCACGCTCTTCGGACGCGCCGGTCAGCAGTTGGACCGGAACGCGCACCAGTGCCTCGAGCTCCTCGGCCGCCCGGGTCACCCCGAGACGCAGCAGCGACAACGCGGGTGAGCCGCACTCGGCGCACACCGGTGGACGACTCGACCCGCACGCGGTGCAGTGCAGCTCACCGTCGTCGGTCTGGTGCACTGCGCCGTCACATCGGTCGCATGCTGCCAGAGCACCACAGCTCCGGCACCCGAGCAGGCGTGCCCGCCCCGTCCGGTTCAACAGACACGCGGCGCTGCCGCCCGCGTCGACCGTGCGTCGCAGCAGTTCCACGACGCGAGTCGAGTACAGCCCGGTGCGACCCACGTCCTCGCCGCGACGGTCGACGACCTCGAGCGGGGCCCAACCGCTGCGCTGGCGACCCCGCGGAACAGCTTCGACACGGCCGCGGCGCTCGGCACCGCCGCCGGCGGCGAGCACCGCTTCGAGTGACGGCACCGCCGACACGAGCAGACACGCCGTACCCTCCCTCGTCGACCGTTCGATCGCCACCTCCCTGGCGTTCCACGTGGGCGAGGACTCGCTCTGGAGTCGTTCGTCGTGCTCATCGACCACGACGAACGCCGCAGGTTCGGACACGGGGGCGAACGCCGCAGCGCGACCGCCGACCACGGACGAGCCCGTGCTCGCCCGTGCCCACCCGTCGGGCCAGTTCGTCACGTCCACGCCGGCCTCGCGGAGCGCGTCGTGGATCCGCCTCGTGAGTGCGACCGACCCGCAGACGACCACGATCGGACCGTGGCGGGACGCGGCCAGTGCGAGGTCCACCGGATCGTCGGTCGGGGCCACCTCGAGCAACGACACTCCGCCACGTGCGAACGCCGTGTCGACGAGGAGCGCGAGCTCGGTGTCGGTCGTCGCCGCCTCGAGGCAGGGCCCCTCCTGCCGGGTGCCGAGCTGCTGCGCCCTGGGCAGTCGGCGGACCGCTCGCGGTGGGGAGGCGAGGCGCAGCATGGTGGCGAGGCGACCCGCCCACCGCCAGGCGGCCCAGCGGCACAGCTCCACCACGTGGGGCGGGGGCCCGTGTCCCGTCAGCTTCGCCACACTGCTGAGTCGCACGCCCGCAGGAGGCTCCACGTCGGTCGCGACGATCCATCCGCCGACCCGGCGGCCGGAGAGCGGCACACGGACCATGGTGCCGACCACGGGGACGAGCTCCGGTCCGACCAGCTCACCGGGAAGGAGGTAGTCCAGTTCACGATCCATCGCCGGGACGTCGGGGACGACCCGAACGACCCGATCGACCCGATCGATCATTGCCCGGTCCCGGTGCGTCGACGAGCCGGAACCCGGCCGGGGCTCAGAGCCCCAGAGCCGAACGGAGTTCGGCGGCCCGATCGGTGCGCTCCCACGTGAAGCCGTCGCCGGTGCGGCCGAAGTGGCCGTAGGCAGCCGTGTCGCGGAAGACCGGACGCCGCAGATCCAGATCGCGGACGATCGCTCCGGGCCGCAGGTCGAACAGTTCGGTCACGACCGAGGTCAGCTTGTCGGGATCCACCGTCGAGGTACCGAACGTCTCGACCAGGACCGAGACCGGGTGGGCCATTCCGATGGCATAGGCCACCTGGA